>NZ_JAUSTM010000003.1 GCF_030812835.1 Streptococcus moroccensis | reverse complement strand
AGAGGGACCAATGAGAACCATAATCGGCTCATTAGACGATGGTTGCCTAAAGGAACTAAGAAAACGACCCAGAAACAGGTCGCTTTCATCGAAAACTGGATCAATCATTATCCTAAGAAAATACTGAACTATTTGTCTCCTGCACAGTTTCTTGAAAATGGCTAACTTCTACTTGAAATTTAGCATTTGTTTAAATTTTATCACTAAACCCTATTTTTGATTGATTAATCAAACTTCAGTAAACTCTGGATACAATAGTCAGATGATCTGTGATGTGTCTGTGAGGATGACTTTGGTTGTTTTCTAAAAACTTTTATAAATATTTCCATCTTGCATAATTGCAATGGCTTCAATGTTGGGCTCAAGCGCGACTTCTCCCATAATAGCAGGCAAAGATTTGCCAAACAATCGCGTCGTCCAAATTTCACAGTCAACAGACCGTTTGGATATAATGGTTAAACTTGCCAAGTCGGATTGAACGGGATACCCTGTTTCAGATGAGAAAATATGGTGATAGGTTTCACCATCAATGGTTAAGGTCCGCTCATAGATTCCTGAGGTGACAACTGATTGATCTCTAATCGGCAACACCAGACTGTTAATCCCTCGAGTTTTCTCAGGATTTTGAATCCCGATGCGCCAATAGCCATCCTCCTGATGCGGAGCTTTTCCCATGGTTAACACATTGCCTCCAAGGTTAATAAGGGCAGCAGACACGCCAACTGTTTTCAAATACGCTAAGAGCTTGTCAGCAATGTATCCTTTAGCTAAAGCCCCAAGGTCAATCTTCATGCCTTTTTTCAGGAGATAAACAGACTGGCGGTTATCATCTAACTGAATATTGTTAGGATCTATCAATGCCAGAACCTGGCTAATCTCCTCATGGATCGGTTTCTTGGCATCTTGAAATCCAATCCGCCAGAGCTGAATCAGTGGACCAATGGCGATATTAAGGTTAGAGCCAAGAGCACAGGAATGGGCTTTACCCAGTTTAATCAACTCATAAAGGTCTGGATGCACTGAAATTTCTCTTTGCCCTGCGCCATCATTGACGACCATTAGTTCAGAATCCGGTCGGTTTGCCGAAAAACGGCGCTCATAGAGATAGAGCAGGCGTTCGACTTCTGTTAAAATGGGTTTAGGATCCTGATGAAAAATCGTGACATCGATAATCGTCCCCATGAGTTTGATTTGCAATTTATGAGCCTTGTGTTGGGTCATCTTGGCGCAACCAAAGCTTGTAATTCTTGGTAAATCCGGTCATTTTCTTCTAAGCTATAGGAATTGGCCCCAGAGGCTAGGGGATGTCCACCCCCTGCATGCTCCTTGGCAATCTGGTTGATCGGCATGAACTTACTGCGCATGCGAACGCGATAGATGCCTGATTCTTGCTCGACAAAGATAGCCCAGACCTTGACATCTTCAATCTGACCAGGTGCGCTGACAATTGCTGAGGTTTCAGCATCTGTCAGGTCATATTCCTTGAGGATATCCTGAGTCAATACGACACGAGCAGCCCCATTTTCGTCCATCTCAAGATTGTCATAAACATAGCCTTGTAACTTGGCGATTTTATAGGAAAAAGAATCCATCTGCCGGGACAGTGCAGCTGCATCAAAGTTATAACGTCGAAGTTTGCTTGCCACATCAAATGTCGTGGCTGTTGTCGCTGGATAGAGAAAGCGCCCTGTATCCCCGACAATTCCTGCATAGAGTAACTTTGCCGTGTAAGCATCTAAATCTAAGTCATTTTCAAAGGCAAAACGAGCCACCAACTCTGATGCTGAACTGGCATTCGTGTCAACTAAGGCAATATCACCATAAGGATCATCATTTGGATGATGGTCGATTTTAATGAGATAGTCTCCTTGTCTATAACGTTGGTCATCTATCCTTGCCATATTGGCCGTATCGGTCACAATAACTAAGGCTCCTAGGTAAAGGTTGTCCGGCACCACGTCCATTTTCGCTAACCAAGATAGGGTAGGCTCGTCTTCTCCTGTCACAAGGATTGTTTTTTCAGGGAAATTGCGCTGCAATAATTTTTGCAATCCAACCTGGCTTCCTAGAGCATCTGGATCTGGTTTAAGATGACGGTGAATAATGATAGTGTCATAACGCTTGACTTTGCTTAATATTTCTTTATTCATAGCTTGTAAACTCCTTATACCTCATTGTATCACAAAGATTTTCCTTTGAAAAATAGAAAAATATGGTATAATGTGAGATATCTTATTTTTGGGAGGACCACATGGCTTTAGCGAAAATTGTCTACGCCAGTATGACAGGAAATACTGAGGAAATTGCAGACATCGTTGCTAATAAATTAGAAGAGCTCGGAGTAGACGTCGAAACCAATGAATGCACTACCGTTGATGCGGATGATTTTTTAGATGCTGATTTGGTCATTGTTGCGACCTATACTTATGGAGATGGCGAATTGCCTGACGAGATTGTTGACTTTTACGAAGACCTCCTCCAGCTTGACCTCTCAGGAAAAATCTATGGCGTTTGTGGGTCTGGTGACACCTTTTATGATGAATTTTGTAAATCTGTTGATGAATTTGAAACAGCCTTTGAAGCATCAGGTGCAACCAAAGGAGCTTCAGCCGTAAAAGTTGACCTGGCTGCTGAAGATGATGATATTATTAATCTTGAAGACTTTGCCCAAACCTTGGCTGAAAAAGTCCTTTAATTCCGATGGGAATCTCTATACCTTCTATCATGATTCAACAAAAGAAGCTTGGCACTCCCTAGCTTCTTTCTCTACTCTCTAACAGTATCGTCTTGTTAGCACCCTGTTTAAACTAAGGCAGTGTTGGTTGCATCTGAACCTCGTGCTTATCTGATATGGGCTCTGAACCTACTATCACACCACCTGATGAAAGGTAAAACAACTAATGACAAATCCTAATCGAGGACTTTCCTCCTTCACATTGAGAAGTATTGCGATGTTGGCTATGGTTATTGACCATACGGCTGCTATCTTCTTTCCGGACATCTTATGGCTTCGCTATATTGGTAGGGTAGCCTTTCCGATCTTTGCCTTCTTACTAGTTGAAGGGTATGTCCATACTAAGAAATTTTCCCATTATTTACTCCGTTTACTGGGGTTAGCCATTTTGACAGATATTCCATTTAATCTAATGTTAAATCAGTCTTGGGACTATGTCCCTTTTCAAAATGTTATCTGGACATTTGTCATCGGTTTAGCATCGATTTGGGCTATTGATAACAGTAAAGGAAAAATTCCTCGAGTCGCATGGTACCTATCAACTCTTGTCGTGATTCTGGTTAGCACTTTTCTAGCGGACTGGTTAGAAACAGACTACCACAGCCTAGGTATTCTCATGATTTTAGGGTTTTATTTCTTTAGAGGAAATAGCTTGCAAAATCGCAGCGGGCAATTTAGCATTATGCTACTAGCCAATGTTATCCTTCCTAATCTAAATACACTAACGGTTATTGGTTATGAGAATCTCCCTCTCTACTGGGATTATTATGGTTTTGAACTCATTCATCCTCAAATTTTTGCACTGCTAGCTCTTCCTATCATTTGGCTATATAGTGGTCAACAAGGGTACCATTCAAAAGCTGGTCAAGTCTTTAACTACCTCTTCTATCCCCTACATATGCTGGTTATCGGGTTACTAGCCTTGGCCCTTATCTAAATACATGATCGAAAATTTATCCCACTAGAAAAGTGATTTTGAGCAAATTCTATCTATTCTAATCTTTTTTAAGCAACTGAAACACTATGTTTCAGTTGTGAGGACGTAGACAAACCCTAGTTTTCTATCAAAAGGACATTACGAAGTTCTACCAGGGATTTAAAAAGTTGATTTTTTGCGAGCTAAGCGAGCAAGTATCGAAACTTTCCGCTGTGATAAAAGCACCTGAAACTATTGCGTTTCAGGTACTCGGAAGTTTTGAGACCTTAGGCTCAAAACTTAGGTTTGCTTTAACAGTCTGGGAGACTGTTAAAGGTTGGAAATAGAGCAAGCAATAGCTTGAGTCAGACGTCCAAAGGGAGTCGCTACCGTCCGTTATCACCTAAGGAAAGTTTCAAAAGAGACTTTGTCTTCAATCTGGCAACTGAAACACTATGTTTCAGTTGTTTTTTAGTACATAGACTGTAACCTAGCAAACTCCCTACCCTCATTCTTGTCACCACCGGGAGTTTTCTTCTTCTTGAATGTGTGTGTCTAGCCAACGGTCCACAGACGCTTTCCCCAAGTTCTATTTACAAGTTGGAGATAAGACGGGTTTGTAACAACTTTACAAGCTTCTATGCTAGGTCATTAGTTCGTTGATTCTTGACTTTTTGGATACGGTGGAGACAATATAACCTCAAATAATGAGAGCCTAGCAGTCTCTATATCATAGGCACTTTCTGTAATCCAATACTCGATAAAGCTGGTAATGCCCCCAGCAAAATAATGAATGTAGTCAATATCGGCTTCTTCTTGAAGGTTTTTAGCGTTAGACAACATGGCTTCTACCAAGACTTTCTTTAAGTATTTGGAAAATGCCACTTGTTCATTCTCTAATAACTGCTTTAAAACAGGACGGTGGGACTCCACAGCAGATAAAATATTTGAGACGTAAGCCCTATTTTCTGTATGGCCAATGTCTGAAAACTTATCAACGACAGGCAGACAACTCTTTTCAATATCAAGCACAATGTCCAAAATAATGGCATCATAAAGATTTTCCTTGCTTTCATAGTGAAGGTAGAAAGCGTTTCTAGAACAGCTGGCCCGCTTGCAAATATCGGTCACGGTAATTTTGGGATACTTTTTCTCATCCAAGAGCTTTAAGAAGGCTTGGCGGATATTTTTTTCAATTTTTAAGTAGCGTAAATCGTTTATCAAGTGACAATCCTTTCCAATGTGTATGTTAAGTGACAAATCAAGCCAAAGTGTCATTTGTCAACGTTAAGTGACACTTGTATACTAAAATCATACCTTTTCTTGTTACATAAAACAAGTAGAAATAACATTTTTAGAGGACAATACGATGACACAACAAAAACAAATGATTCTGAGTTTGGCTATGTTCGGAGCAGCAGGGCTCAACTTCAAATCCTGGACAGATCCAGAGGTCAAGCTCTCATCTTATCCTGACATTAATATCGATATTGAGGCTGCCAAATTAGCCGAAAAAGGAAAATTCCATTTCATGTTTTTTGGGGACTTCCCAGGAAACAAGGCTAGTGACACTAGTGATATGCAGACAATGGGATTGGATCCCATGATGATTGCCAGCATCATCTCAAACCACACCGAGCGTATCGGTATGGGCATTACCAGGGCTACTTCTTGGTCTAACCCTTACGATGTTGCACGACAATTTAAAACCCTCGATGCTTTAAGCAAGGGACGGATGGCCTGGAATGCGGTAACAGGGGCAAATGGGGTCAGCGCCAATGCTTACGGGGTCAATCTCGCTCCTAGCTTTGACCGCTATGGAAAAGCCTATGAATTTACAGAAGCGGTACAAGCGCTCTGGGCTACTTGGGGAGAAGATGCCTTAAAATTGAACCATTCGACAAAAGAATTTGCTGATTACGATCAGGTCAAGGCCATTTCCTTAAAAGGGAAATACGTGCAAAGCTCTGGGACCTTGCCAATTCCACCATCGAAGCAAGGGCAACCCTTGATTTTCCACTCAGGGGGCTCTGAAAACAGCATCGCCTTTGCCGGAAAATATGCAGATGTCTTTGTTGGAGAAGTCTGGACCATTGAACAAGGTCAAGCCATCCGCCAAGCACTTCGGGATGCTGCGGTGGCCAATGGTCGCCAACCGGATGACATCAAGTTTATCGCTGGTGTAATGCCCTTACTTGGTGATAACAAGAAAGAAGCTATTGAGAGACATGCCCAATTTATCGATGATGATACTTTCTTGCAGCGCGTGGCCCATATCGGCTATGTTTTGGGGATTGATTTTACCCCAGCTGATCTTGAAAAACCAATTGATCCAAAACTACTAGACCAGGTTGTGGTGACACCATACAGCGACCCTCGTCTTGAGAATGTTCTTAAAGTAGCGCGTGAAGGTTGGAGCTTGCGAGAGCTGGTTTACCATTCCGTGATTGACTACCATCCCGCTGCAGTTGGTACCGCACAGGATATCGCTGACTACATGACCGAATGGTTTGAAGCTGGCGCTGCTGACGGTTTTTGGGTGATGCCAGATGTCTACAAGGTTGACTTAACCCGCTTTGTCGATGAAGTCGTTCCAATCTTACAAGAAGAAGGCAGCTTCCACAAGGATTACGAAGGGGAAACCTTGCGTGAAAACTTAGGCGTTGCTTACCAATACGGCACGCGAGAAAGGGAGTAAAACGTGACAGAATACGTAACTATTATTGGAAACGGCAAAATGGGACGGACTCTTGCCAGCTATTTTGAAAAATCAGGCATTTCGGTGCAAAAGATTGGACGCCAAGTAGAAGACATCTTAGGAAAAATTGTTATCCTTGGTATTCCTTATGACGCCTTGGAGGAAACAGTAGCTCTATATGAGGACCAGCTTGATGAGAAAATCCTAGTAGACATTAGCAATCCTTTGGATTACCAGACCAAAACGTCTGTTTTAGCTGATGACCAATCGAGCAGCCTGCTTCTCGCTCAGAAATACCCTCATCTCCGTTTGATTAAGGCCATGAACACCAATTTTTCTTCAAGTCGGATGACAGCTGGAGATCACCCCTTGGTCTTAGTGGCTGGAAATGATGCATCTGCTAAAGAGGCGTTTTCAGCAGTCTTGCAGGCAGCGAACTTTCAACTTTAGATCTTGGAGATTTAAACCGCAGCAAGGACCTTGAAGCCTTTGCCCGTATTCAACTTCTGTTATTAGACGGTGGACATACGTCCAGCCTTGCAAGTTTTGCCCTATAAGGAGAAGGCCATCTAAGTTACTTGTCCCACTCTCATAACTAGTTTTCTTTTCATTGATTCCATCAAAATCTTTCCTCTCATTGTTAATTTTGATATAATGAAGAAAAAATTTGGAGTCTATCATGTCCACCTTAAAAAAACTAGGCTTGTCTTTCTTAATTATTTTTCCATTAACCTTAGGAATTGTCTTTTTCTTAAAACACCGAGATGCACAGCTATCACTACAAGGAAACGCCCCATCAGTAGAGACCACTTCTAGCTCTGCCGATACAAGCACGTCTAGCCAAGCAACCGATCCAGGTCTCCTTGGCCAAAGACTTCCTGATTTTACTTTGACGGCTCCTGAGGGTGAGGTTATTTCTAACCAATCCTTTGCAGGAAAACCCACTCTTTATATGGAATGGGCCAGTTGGTGTCCCCATTGCCAAGAGCAAATGCCAATTATCCAAAACCTATACCAGGTTTATGGAGATCGAGTTAACTTTGTCCTAGCCAATGCAACTGGGTCCAGAGGAGAAACCTTGGATGATGCCAAAAGCTACATGGATAGCCGCCACTATACAATGCCATGGTATAGCGATACGGATCTCATGGCAGCCAACGCCTTAGCCATCACTTCCTTACCAACTATCTTGGTTATCGATGAGAACCAGACCCTAGTGAGCCGTTTTGACGGCGTGCAAGAAGAAGAGAGCTTGGCCAAGTTATTGGACAGTTTGATACCATAAAAAGGAGCGAAAAATCGCTCCTTTTTTAATTGTATTTTTTGAGGTCCGCTTTGACAGCTACCAGCAATTTGGCTTTTTCCAAGGCTGAAATGGATTGGCGTTTGGTTAGGACCTGATAACCTGATTGACGACAGGCATCTAAAATCGCCCGATAATAATAAATGGCTGATAAGAGGGCCAAACGGGTTTCAGCTTTAACTAGAGGAATAATCCCAAGCCCATGCTCATAAAGATCTTCCGCATGTTTGGCTTGATTTTCCCAGAGCTCGATGAGGGGCTTTGTTAGCATTTCTTGGTCTAAATCCTTCTCATGGACCCCAAAGGTTTGCATTTTATCAGCTGGCAGGTAAATCCTGCCTTTTTGCCTGTCCTCACCAATATCCCTAAGGATATTAGTCACCTGCATGGCTTCACCGAGGTCTCTCGCGTAGCTCGCGCAGGCATCTGGTTGTTCTGATAGAATCGGCAAGAGCATGAGCCCAACTGTCCCCGCGACATGATAAGCATAGCGGCTCAAATCGTCCTGGGTCTCTGGTTGGCGAAAAGCCATGTCCATCCGTTGCCCTTCTATCATGTCGTAAAAAGGCTGAAAATGCATCGAATAGTGCTGAAACACGACGGCTAAAGCCCGCCAGATGAAATGATCAGGAACCTGACCAGCTTCAAAGGCTCTGAGTTGCTCCTCAAAGACATCCAGTCCAGCCAAATCTTGATTTTCATCAATCAGATCATCAGCCTGACGGCAGAAAGCGTATACAGCATAAACACTTAAGGCTTCTTCTACAGGTAATTGGGAAAAAGCCGCGTAAAAACTCTTTGAGGCACGTTTGATAATCTGTCGACAGGCTTCAAAATCTGCCACGTGCTCATGAAACTTAGTTGTTGTCATGCAAAAACTCCTCTACCGCTAACTGAGCACTCATAAGTACAATAGGAACACCTGCTCCAGGGTGCGTACTACTGCCGCAGAAATACAGATTATCGACTGCCTTAAACTTTGGTTGAGGACGGAAATAGTTGCTCTGAAGGAGGGTTGGCTTGAGACCAAAGGTCGCCCCATTATAAGCATTGAAACGTTCTTCAAAGTCCTTAGGTGTATAGATTTGCTCAAAGACGATGTGCTCATCGATATCCTCAAAGACGGTTTCAGCCTTCATCTTAGATAAAATCAGATCACGATAAGCTGCCACAGCTTGGTCTGACCAGTCCTTATACAGAGACAGCTCTGGCACTGGAACCAGGACATAGATGGCCTGATGCCCTTCAGGGGCCATAGTCTCATCGATTTGACTTGGCGAGTAGACATAGTAGGATGGATCTGTCGGCAACTTCCCTTCATCAAACAGGTCATTGACATTTTTCTGGAAATCTTGGGCAAAGAAGATATTGTGAAGGGACCCTAAGTCGTATGCCTTATCCACTCCCAAATAAAGGAGAAAGCACGAACAAGAGTATTCCATCTTAGCGATTTTGTTGTCCGTGTACTTGCCACGCGTCTTTTCATCTGGCAGGAGGTTGACCATGGCATGTGGAAAATCGGCATTACAGATGACCGCGTCAGATGGAACCACAGTATCTCCCAGACGAATCCCAGTGGTCTGTTTGCCCTCCACTAAAATCTCATCAACCGAGGCGCCGTAATGAATCTGGCCTCCTAGTTCGAGAAAGAGCTTTTCCATAGCCTTGGCATAGGCATGCATTCCACCCTTAAAATACTGAACACCATAAAAGAGCTCAATCATAGGGATAATCGAGTAAAGCGAGGGACCTTGATAGGGAGAAATCCCAATATAAAGGGTCTGAAAAGCCAGCGACTTCCGCAGACGGTCGTCTTTGACGAACTTAGCTATCGAGCTATAAGCATCGTTAAAGGTCCGCAGGCGAAGCGCTTGATAGATGGTCCGAGGATTGTAAAAATCCCAGGCACTCCGAAAAGATCTGGTCAAAAAGTGGTCTTTGGCGATCAAATAACGCTTGTAAATATCCGCTAAAAAAGCCAAATAGCCTTGCGCATCCTCATCAGAGATGCCTTCTAATTGATGAATCAGCTTGGTCAAATCGGTCGAGAGTGGCATGGCTTCGTCTTTTGAAAAATGAAGGGTCAGCATAGGATCAACTGGACCGTAGTCCATGTAATCCTTCAAATCTCGCCCACAGAAAGCAAAGACCTCTTCATACAAGTCCTTCATCATGACAATGGTAGGTCCAACGTCAAAAGTAAAGCCTTGCTCTTTAATCTGGTGCATCTTGCCACCAGGTTTATGGTTTTTTTCGTAAATGTGGACCTGGTGGCCCAAGTGTTGGAGGCGGATGGCTGAGGCAAGGCCAGCAACTCCTGCTCCAATTACTGCAATCTGTTTCATGACTACTACTCCATTTCTCTACAGTCTAGTCACGTTCCCTGTCCTCTTTATTTTACCAAAATATGTTTTTTTTTCCAGAAAATTTTCTTTGAAGTCTAAAATCATTCGGGATTTTAACAAAAAAACATGTTACTTAACGAAGTAAACCATAGATAGCATACTGAACATGAGCACCTATCATGACTGAGAGACACTGAAAAAAGTGGAAAAATCGTAACCAATTAGGGCTGATTTTTCCACTCTTTAGGTCCGTAGTAACAAAGAGAACTAGAAAAACTGTGTAGTCCATTTCACACTTTTCCTAGACTCATCTGTCATTATTCTTTTTGCTCTTTGGGCAAAGTCACTTCAAACCGACTGCCCTGGCCAAGCTCACTTTGCACCGTTACGCGTCCATTATGGTAGTCCACGCCATTTTTGACAATGGAAAGGCCTAAACCTGTGCCGCCTGTTTTCCGGGAATGGCTCTTGTCCACGCGGTAAAAACGTTCAAAAATACGGCTTTGCTGGTCTGGGGAAATCCCTTCACCTTGGTCTGTAATACTGACCTTAACATCCTGGTCAAGCCTTTCCATCTCTAAGCTAATCCTAGAATCTGTTGGGCTGTACTTAATAGCATTGTCCAGGAGGTTGTAAAAAATATCTGTCAAAATCTTAGCATTCCCTTTAACCGGACTAGACACCAAATCCTCAACAAGAGTGATCTTTTTAAGGGCAGAGGCCTCCCTAAGGCTATCTAGAACTGTGGTTAAAATGACCTTGAGGTCCAAAACTTCCTCATCAGGATTCGCTTGCTCGTCCAACTGAGAGAGCTTGATCACATCATCGATCAACTTGATCAAGCGTTTCGCCTCTGCCTGAATGTGGCTAATAAAGCGCTCCTGCTTATCAGCGGGGACCATCTGATTGGCCAAAAGCTCACTGGCTCCCATAATGGTCTGCAGGGGTGTTTTCAACTCGTGTGAAACATTAGCTGTAAACTCCCGCTTCATTTTATCGAGACGGCGTTGCTCGGTCACGTCCACGATCAAGATTACCAAGCCCATATAGGTCTGCGCTTCATCAACACGGCTAGCTAGCAAGCGATAGATCATGCCATCTTGTTCCATGTGGTAGCTAGCGTGGCCACCTTCCTTGGCTTTTTGAAGGGTTTGCTGGAGGTCATAGGCGTGACTGAGTTGGTAGAAAGGCTTGCCTTTGGCTGTTTCTGTCTTAAAAATGGCTGCCGCTGATTGGTTGAGCAGCATGACCTCATCTTGGCGATTGAGAATAACGAGGCCTTCGGCCATCTGGTCTGTGATAAACTGTAATTCCCGCTCACTCTGCTGAATTTGCTGAACCTGCTGGGTATTGGTTTCATTGAGGTAATCCATCCGCCTCAACAGAGGCAGGAATTCATCATAAACCTGGCTGGACAAGGGTTCATTGAGGTCAATCTGATTAACAGGAACCATGATCCGCTTAGCGACCCACTTGGCCATGGCATAAGCAGCCAGTAAAGACAACAAGAAAATAAGCACTAAGAAAGCCCAGAAGTCTTTGAGAGTCCCTAAGAAAGAGGTAAATTGCACAGCTACCCTTAAGACTGTTCCTGATGGTAAAAGTCTTGCCCGATAAACCGTCTGCTCGGTCATAGTTGTCGAATAGCGCGTACTCTCCCCGTACCCGGTCTCCAAGGCTTCTAAAATCTCCTCGCGCTGACCATGGTTCATCATGGTTTTGGCATCTTTTTTCGAATCATAGAGCACTTGACCTTCAGCGTTAACTAAGGTAATCCGAAAATCTTGGCTATCTAACTCCTTTAAACTTGATTCTCCCTGTCGCTCCGCTACTTGGACCAAAGTACCTAGTTGGCTATCGAGAACCCGCTCCTGTTGGTGAGACCAATACCGAAAGGATACAAGACCAACTCCAAATAAGCTAAGGAGTAACGTCAAGGTCGAAATCAACCATATGGCTCTGAAAATCGTCCTAGTCATTGGTCACCTTCTTCCCAACTATAGCCGACATGGCGAATCGTTCGGATGTACTGACTGTACGCCCCCAGCTTTTGACGCAGGGTTTTGATGTGGGCATCGACCGTTCGTGTTTCTCCCAAGTAGTCCATTCCCCAAACCTTTTGCAAGAGCTCGTCCCGGGTGAAAACCCGATTAGGATGGGTTAGAAAGCGTTTAAGAAGCTCAAACTCCTTAAAGGTTAAGTTAATTTTTTGCCCATCTAACTTGACCTTGTGCTGGGTCAAATTAAGGTCAAGGTCCTTAAATAGTAAATGGTCTGTTTCTTCTGATTTCCCGCGGTAGCGCCTCAAGACAGCTTTGATCCGAGAAATCATTTCCATCATCCCAAAGGGCTTGACCATGTAATCATCAGCCCCTAAATCAAGGCACTTGATTTTATCGTATTCACTGCCTTTGGCTGTGGTCATGATGACAGGAAAATCACCAAAATCAGGCTGAGCCCTCAATTGCTTAAGAACTGAGACCCCATCCTGATCAGGTAGCATGATATCCAAAAGAAGGAGGTCAGGCTTAGCCACCTCCTTGTTGTGTAAGGCTTCAAAGAAAGCGTGAGCATCAGGAAAACCACGCCCTTCAAACCCTGTTGATTCCAGGGTATAAAGGACTATCTCACGGATACTATCGTCATCTTCTAAACACCAAATCATCGTTTACGTTCCTTTTCTCTCCCCAGTAACGAGGAAAATTAACCACCGCGCAGCGTTTGCTGAATGGTCCGCAATTTTTTCAAAATATTTTGCAATCAGGAGTAAGTCCAAGATTTCTTCTTCTTTGGTCTCGTCCTCTTCTAATTTCATGATTTTAATCAGAGATTTTTTCATGGTCTTGAAAGCTTTGTCCACCACATCGTCGTAAGCTACCATTTCTTCGGCAAGAGCTGGGTCTTCCTGAATATAGGCTTGAACGCTTAATGACAAGGCTTTTTGCGTAACTTTGGCAAGCTCTAATAAGGCATTGTAGGCTAAGCCATCTGTCTGATTCACCTTTTCCAGCATGCCATTGATGTTCAAGATTTGCTCCCCAACACGATCAATATCATTGATCATTTCTAGTGTTGAAGAAATCCTACGGAGGTCACGCGCTACAGGCTGTTGTTGCAAGAGCAATTTCAAACAACGCGCCTCAACCTTTTTCTTCAACTCTTCCACCGTTTCGTATAGTGGGCTTATCTCTATCATAGTATGATTGGCAGGATTTTTCAACTCCCGAAGCGTCAGAGCCATCATTTTTTCACTAATGGCCATCATCTCCACAAGTTCCATGTGCATTTTTTCTAATTGATGATCAAAACGTTCTCTCATGATTAACCAAACCTTCCTGTGATATAGGCTTCTGTTTTCTCCTCAACAGGATTTGAGAAGAGTTCCTGGGTTTTGCCATGCTCAATCAATTCCCCCAATAGGAAAAAGGCAGTATAATCTGAAATCCGCAAGGCTTGTTGCATGTTGTGGGTCACAATGATAATGGTGTAATCTTTTTTGAGTTCTACCATCAATTCTTCAATTTTTGCAGTTGAAATAGGGTCCAAGGCAGATGTCGGCTCATCCATCAGAATAATCTTAGGATTGACCGCCAAGGCACGCGCGATACAAAGACGCTGTTGCTGACCACCTGATAATCCAAGGGCTGACTTATGCAAACGGTCCTTAACCTCATCCCAGAGGGCTGCTTTTTTCAAGGAATCCTCAACGATCGGATCTAGCTCAGCCTTGCTTCTAATCCCATGGGTCCGTGGCCCGTAGGCAATGTTGTCGTAAATCGACTTGTCAAAAGGGTTCGGACGTTGGAAAACCATTCCGATATCCTTGCGCAAATGAGTGACATTGATATCCTGGCGGAAAATATTCTCTCCACCATAAGTAATCGTCCCTTCGTAATGAACCCCTTTTATCAGGTCATTCATGCGGTTAATAGTTTTTAGAAAAGTAGACTTTCCACAACCAGAAGGGCCAATCAAGGCCGTGATTGAATTCTCAGGAAAGGTCATGTTGATCCCCTTGAGGGCCTTGTGCTCAGAGTACCACAACTCCAGCTGATCAACAGATAAAATCGATTGTGACATCAAAAACTCCTTATTATAAGATACAAAGGGCGTTTAGAAATACGTTGGAGAATGAATCAGCTGACGCAGAAACTCAGGTTTCTAGGAAGCTGGGACATTCTACCGAGTATTTTAGCCCGTGTTCAATTCTAAGATACAAAGGGCCTCTAAACCCCATTTGTTCTACTCTTTCGTCCGTGAAAGACGGGTGACTTGGTAGGCCACTTGGTTGATGATAAAGGTCAGGATGAGGAGGATAGTTGCAATGGCAAAGGCCACTTGAAATTCCCCTTGCTCTTTGGCATAGACATAGAGGGATACCGTCAGAGTAGCTCCAGATTTGAAAATGGCTGAGAAATAGCCTGTTGCTACGTGAGCAAGACCAGCCGTGTAGAGAAGCGCAGCCGTTTCCCCTAAAATCCGTCCAATGGTTAAAATGGTTCCAGAAACAATACCTGCCACACACTTAGGCAGAACAACCGTAAAGACCACACGAGACTTACCTGCACCGAGGGCAAAAGCACCTTCCCGATAACTGTTCGGAACAGTTTTGAGACTCTCTTGAGTCGTCCGGATAATAATGGGCAAGTTCATCATCACTAAGGTCAAAGCACCCGCTAAAATGGATGTCCCAAAGCCAAACATCTGAGCAAAGGCTAACATACCCACTAGACCAAAGATAATAGATGGAATCCCTGATAAGGTTTCCGTGGTAAACTCGATCCAGCTAATAAGCCGTGGATGATTGGCATACTCTGTCAAATAGATAGCCGCCCCAATACCAATTGGTAATACAACTGCCAGAGTCGTAATCACCATGTAGAGAGTATTTAAAATATCTGGTAAAATCCCAATATTACCTGTTAAATAACTTGGACTAGTCGTCAACAGTTCCCAAGACAAATGCTGAGCACCATTCCAGACAACATAAACAATAATAAAGAGAACCAGTCCTACTGTAATAGCTGCTGATAAGAGCATGGCAGCCTTGAGCGTCAAACTGTAGAGACGCCGTTTTTGCCATAAGCGCGTGTCTTCCATCTTAACGCTCCTTTTTCTTCAAAAGATAATTGAGTAAGAGATTGATGCACATGATAAAGGTAAAGAGCACCAAGGCAATGGAGAAGAGGGCCTGACGTTGCAACCCAGAAGAGTAAGACATCTCACTGGCTACCGCTGTCGTCAAAAAGCGAACACTCTCAAAAAGAGAAGGCATATTAGCCGCATTCCCTGATACCATCATAACGGCCATCGCTTCACCAATAGCCCGTCCAACACCTAATACAACTGCTGCTGCCACACCACTTTTTGCAGCTGGTAAGGAAACTCGGAAATAGGTTTCCATCTCAGTCGCACCAAGGGCTAATGAGGCATCTTCGTAATCTTTCGGCACTGCATCCAAAGCAACAACTGCTGTCTTAATGATAGATGGCAAAACCATAATGGCCAAGACGATAATCGCTGCTAAAAGGCTAGCACCATCTGACAAATGGAACAGTTTTTTAATTCCAGGCACCAAAACCAACATGCCGACAAGACCATAAACGACTGAAGGAATGGCAGCTAAAAGGTTGATAGCCTCATTAACTACTAATTTTACCTTTGGAGATGCCACCTTAGACAGATAAACAGCTGTCAAGACGCCGATTGGCACTCCAATTATCAAAGCACCTAGTGTGCCATAAACACTTGATAAAATAAAGGGCAGTATCCCATATTTAGCTGTTCCAGCAGTTGATGCCCATTCTTTACCAAGAAGGAAATCAAAAACTCCGATTTCGAAAATAGCTGGCAAACCTGCAACAATTAAATAAACCGTAATCAGTAGCACTGAGGCTACACTAACTAGCCCTAAGGCAAGAAAGATGCCGTGAACCAGCATCTCCCAATCAAACTTTTTTTTCATGAATCTTCCTACTTACGATTAGTTAGCTGGGAAAACGCCAGCCTTCAAGATAAGTTCTTTAGCTTCTTCTGAAGTTGCATAGTCAAAGAACGCTTTGGCAGCTTCTGACAATTCAGCACCTTTTTTAGTCACCATTAGGAATGGACGTTGCATCACGTAAGAACCATCTAAAACAGTGTTCTCAGACGGAGTCACACCATCAATATCTAGTACAGTTACTTCATCAGAGACTGAAGCAAGTGACGCATAGCCGATAGCATTTTCGTTAGATGATACCGTTGAAATAACATCTCCTGTTGAAGTTAATTCTTGACGGTATTTTGCTTGGTCTTCAATTTCAAGGATAGATTCAAAGCCATCACGTGTTCCTGAACCTGCTTCACGACCGATAATAACGATTTCTAAATCAGAACCACCGAGATCTTTCCAGTTAGTAATTTCACCCTTGTAAATAGCTGCTAAATCATCTTTCGATAAATCTTGCACTGGATTGTCAGGATTGGTGACTACCGCGATAGCATCATAAGCTAGAACAGTTGCTTCCAGCGTGCTTTCTTCTTCTTCTTTTAAGGCGCGACTAGCAAGACCAATATCTGCTGTTCCATCACCAGCAGCCTTGATACCAGCACTTGATCCAGTTGGATCATAAGTAAAAGTAATATCTGAATTGGTTTGCATGAAGGACTCACCTAGAGTACCGATTACTTTTTCCATGGAAGTTGATCCGTTTGTCTTTACAGATTGTTCTGCTGCGGAACCACCGCCTCCGCCGCCACATGCTGCTAAGCTAAGACCTGCTACTGCCGTCAAAGTTAAAAGAAATGATTTTTTCATGTTTGAAAACTCCTAAAACACTATAGATTATTTGTTACAAACACATGATACCAAAGCAATGTAAAATCCAAACCCGTCATTTGTAAAATTCCTGTAAAATCCTAAAAATCCACTCAATTCAGTAATTCCTTTTCTGTATTTTACCTAGATTTCACCTATCATTGTCTTAAAGCAAAATAAAAAAAATAGACAGACTGACATGATTCCGCTGTAATCATGTCAGTCTGTCTTACTCCTTTTTATCTCTTTTTATTTAGAGCCTAGCTTAAAATCAATTCATCATTAGCCAAGGCTTGGCCGCTATTTTTGTGGAAAAGTTCCATCAATTCCTGGACCGTTAAGTTTTTCTTTTCTTCGCCTTGCACATCGACCACAATTTGACCTTGGTGAAGCATGACTAAGCGATTTCCGTAGGCAATGGCATTTTCCATGTTATGGGTAATCATCAAGGTGGTTAACTGATTGCTTTCAACAATTTTTTGGGTTAATCCCATGACCATGTCACTGGTTTTTGGATCTAGTGCCGCAGTGTGCTCATCTAATAGTAACACTTTAGGCTTGACTAAGGAAGCCATAAGAAGCGTTAAAGCTTGGCGTTGCCCACCTGATAGAAATTGGGTGTCCACCTTTAGACGGTTTTCTAACCCCAACCCTAGCTCTTTGAGAGACTCTGCGAAAATGTGGCGTTCACTGTCTTTAACCCCCCAGCTTAAACCTCTTGACTGACCTCGTCGATAAGCAATGGCCATATTTTCTTCGATGCTTAACCGCGAGGCAGTCCCCATCTTTGGATCTTGGAAAACACGGCTAATCTCTTTAGCCCTCTTGGCTGCTGGAATTTGCTTAATGGATTTGCCTTCTAATAGTATATCTCCTTCATCAACAGGTAGGGTACCTGCTAGAGAGTTCATCAAGGTCGATTTCCCAGCACCATTGCCACCGATAATCGAGATAAAATCCCCTTCTTCAACATCTAAGGATAATCCTCTTAACACATGATTTTCGTTAATGGTTCCTGCTTCAAAGGTTTTATGAATGGATTGTATGGATAAAATTGTACTCATCTTTCCTAACCTACCCTTTCTGTTGCATTCCTGATAAAGGACGAATGTTTAGCTTTTTTTGCAACTCTGGCACAAAGAGGACAACAGCCAACAAGATAGCTGAGAACAATTTCACTAGGTCAGCGTCCATTCCTGGAATTTCTAAAATAGCCAGGATAATTAAACGATACAAAATAGACCCTAGCACAACTGAAGCCAATCGCATCCCAATGCTCAAGTTTTTCAAGATCACTTCTGCAATGATCACAGAGGCAAGACCGATAACGATCGTTCCTGTTCCTGAATTTAAATCTGCATACCCATTGTTTTGTGTCAAAAGAGCACCACATAGAGCAATCAGACCGTTTGAAAGCATGTAACCATAGATTTTCATGCGATCGACATTGATGCCATTCGCCTCACTCATGGGAATATTATCTCCTGTTGAACGTAACGCAAGCCCAACCTGCGTCTTCATTAAGAGGGTTAACAGAGCAATTACCACTACCACAAACACCGCTCCGATAACCAAAACAGCATTTGTTTTAGATAGCCCCAAAGCCTGTAGTTGTGTGACCAGAGTGGTCTGCCGCAAAAGGGCAACGTTGGCTTTACCCAATACTTTCAAGTTAATAGAATACAGACCAGTCAAGGTGACGATCCCTGTTAGAAGGGCAGGTATCTTCAACTTAGTATGGAGGAGCCCAGACACCAAGCCTGCTCCCATACCACCCACGAATCCCAAAAGCGTTGCTAATAAAGGATTTAAACCATTCACAATAGAAGTTGCACAGATAGCAGCCCCTAAAGGGTAGGACCCTTCTGCTGTCAGGTCTGCAATATCTAAAATACGATAAGTCAAGTAGACACCGATTGCCATAATTGACCATAATAACCCCTGAGATAAACTCGATAACACTAAATCCACGATTTTCTCCTTTGAACAGAACTGTTCATTTGTTTTTTAATTTGAGACAGATAAATGAGACACATCAATACCTAATTTTCCAGCCATTTCCGTATTGACATGCAAATCTACTGTTTCTGGCGCTTGCACGGATAGAGTCGAAACCTCTTCACCTTCAATAATCTTAATAGCCATTTTTGCTGTTTGACGACCCAAGGCTTCATAGTTTGTTCCATAAGTCAGCAAACCACCTGCGTCGACCATATCCGTTGATCCGCCAATAACAGGGACCTTATATTCAATCGATAATTCTCCAATCATGGTCATCGTTGATGCAACGGTATTATCCGTAGGTACAAAAACGGCATCAACATCTTTCATGAGACTAGTTGCAGCATCTTGAACATCATTGGTTGTTGAAATCCCTTTTAAAACTACTGTATAGCCAGCCTTTTCCAAGAGTTTGCTAGCTTCTTCAACCTGAACTTCTGAATTTCGTTCACTGGTCGTATACAAGATACCAACCGTTTTGGCATCTGGAACAGCTTGCCCTAAGAGTTCTACTTGTTTATCAATCGGCGCCTGGTCACTGGTACCTGTTAAATTACCTCCAGGATTCTCAAAGCTGTCCACTAAGTCAGCTGAAACAGGATCTGTTACCGCCGTAAATAAAATAGGAACATCCATAGAAGCTGTGGCTAAGCTTTGGGCTGCTGGCGTTGCAATGGCTAAGACCAATTGATTCTTGCCGACCAATTGTTCTGAAATCGTTTGGAGATTAGCCTGGTCACCTTGTGAATTTTGATAATCGATGGTAATCTTTTCACCATCTTTATAGCCATTTTCTTCCAATTCTGCAACAAAACCTTCACGCGCTACGGATAATGAATCATGTTCCATATACTGTAAGATACCTACATTGACCGTATCATTTGATGCCTTATCCGCTGTTGAACAAGCTGATAACGTCAACAGAGACAAGCCCGCTACAGTTGCTGCTAATGATTTTTTCAAAGAACGATACATAATTTTTTCTCCTATTTATTTAATGCTTTAATGCTATCTGGCTCAATGCCTAATACAGCTGCCATTTCTTCGTTAACAGCAATGCTTGCTGTCTCAGGCTTTTCAACTGGAATATCTGCTGGATTTTTTCCTTCCAAGATGTCCAAAGCTAGCTGACCAGCTTGAACTCCAATAGCATGGTAATCAACTCCGTAAGTAAAGAGAACTCCTTCAAGATAGGCTTCATCACTTCCAATAGCAGGGACTTTTTTGTCCATCAAAATTTCACCAATCGTCGCAGCTGTTGAAGCGACGGTATTATCCGTTGGTAAGTAGATAGCATCTACTTGGCCTGCCAATGATGTCATGACTTGCTGAACATCATTTGTAGTCGTTACGGTTTTAACAATCACCTTAACACCCGCTTGTTCAAGGGCTTCTTGAGCTTCTTTTGCTTGAACCTCAGAGTTTACCTCACTGGAATTGTAAAAAATTCCAACTGTTTCGGCATCTGGTACCACTTTTAAGAGCATCTCAATTTGTCCTGCAACATCTGTAGCATCGATAGACCCTGTCATATTACCACCAGGGTTTTCCATGCTTTCTACCAATCCAGCTGATACCGGATCCGTAACCGCTGTGAAGACAGACGGTGTTTCTCCATCAACATTTAACAAGGCTTGGGCTGCAGGGGTTGCAATGGCAAAGTTGACATCGTTTTTCCCAGCCAATTGCTCAACCATCGTTTGCAGGTTAGCTTGGTCCCCTTGAGCATTCTGGAAATCTACCTTTAGATTCGTTCCTTCTTCATAACCGCCTTCATTTAAAGCTTCAAGGAAACCATCTTTCGCAGCTGAGAGAGCATCATGCTCTGCGTACTGGATGATTCCAATGGATACTTGATCTGAATTTTGATCAGATGAGCTGCATGCTGCAAGACTGGTTACAGCTATAAAACTGAGAGCCATAAAGGCTATACGACGGAATTTCATTTTCTATCTCCTTTTTTTAATGAAGAAAAAGACTGTTAGGCAATCACTGTATAAAAATAAGGACCATTTAGAGTCAATCTAAATGGTCCTTGACAACTGTGTTAGGAGAACAGATGATGTGGTTGCCCATTTAGATTTTCATCCATGTGAGCACCTGCCAAATAAGGACAGCCACATAGATACAAACTGAACGTTTCTCGTGTTTGCATCCATGGGTTACATGTCTACAAACACTATCTAAAGTAGCTGTAAAAGTAACGATTCGCTGATGATATCTGACAAGTTACTGACATCTAACTGTCTCCATTTCTCATTTTATTTTAGTTAGTAAAATAATAAAACTTTTTTAGCCTTTTGTCAAGGGATTATGAATAAATTGACATTTTTTTGAAAAATTATGAACATAGTCAAACCGAATCTAACCAGCTCTCCTCAACCTGTCTGTTCGGTTTATTTCACATATAGTAGATATAGTAGATATAGTAGGCTCTGTAAACATAGCCTTAGCTTTCAGAGTCATCATCGCTGTACAGCCCTTTGTCAACACTCTTAGCCACTAACTCTAAAACAAGTTGCCAAATGTCTGGACTCTCCTGTTCAATAAAAGCTTTTTTGGCTAAAACCTGTTGTTTCGTCAAGTCGTCTGGATTATCATTGTCCTGCGCTATAAAATAGTGATTCATCAGCGGTGCAAAGGCGTCAATGACTCTCGCATACCTTGCTTCTGGACTTGTTCCTGTTTCAAATTCTTTCCACAGGGCCAACAAATTTGATCTTGAAGCATCCGGCAAATACCCTAGTGTTTGTTGGACAGAAAATAACTCCCGCTGATAAGAAGTGGCTTTTCCTTCTTCATCAAAAACGGAGGTGTCTCCTGCACCAATTTCTCCAATGTCATGGATGAGAAGCATCAACATCACAGTCTCTAGGTTAACGTCATCCTGAAAAAAGGATTGTAACAGAGGAGCCATAATGGCTAGTTGCCAAGAATGCTCGGCAGCATTTTCATAACGGCCATCCATGGTTTGATTTTGACGCTGAACAGTTTTTAAAGACTCTATTTCTTTGAAAAACGATAGATACTCTTTTGGAGAATGGTTCACTGATAGGGTTCCTCCTGATTTTCTATTAAATGAATCTACACTAACGCTTCTACCACAAACACTTCTCCGACAGTAAGCCCACCATAAAGGTTCTGGTCAAAGCGACCTGTTTTTATATAATGTTCCAAGACGAGCTTAGCGGTCAAGGGCATGTCTAGATTATGCAAGTCTGATAAGGAAAACCACTTGAGCTGGCCTTCATTAGACTTTAGTGACATCTTCTCAACCAATTCGGCAAAGAAGAAATAAATAACCCGAATCTCTCCTTTTGTTTGCCGAAGCGTCACATAGCGCAGACGTAACCCCATTAGGTCAGATTCCGACAAACCTAACTCTTCTTGGAGTTCTCTTAAGACGCCTCTCTTGGCATGGTTAAGTTCCTCCTGTTCAAGATGTCCTCCTGCTGAGGCAACCCAGAGATGATTGGCTACCCGAGAGCCCTCACGATAGAGAAGAAGAATCTCCTCACCATGAGTAAGGTAGAGACTGGTCATGTTGCGTTGAGTTGGCATGGTGTTCTCCTAACATATTCTTGTTTTACAGCTACCCCATAGCCCTTAATTCCAAGACCATGTCACGAATTTGAGCAGCAAGTTCAAAGTCAAGCAAGCCTGCAGCTACTTGCATCTGCCCTTCCAATTCCTTGATCAGAGCTTGACGCTCCTTCTTGGTCATGGTTTCTGGGTTCTGTGTCTCGACGCTGTCTTTATCCACCGTCTTGGTCACCGCAATCAAATCACGAATGTCCTTTTTGATGGTCTGCGGTGTAATGCCGTGCTTTTCATTATAAGCCATCTGGATGGCACGACGACGCGCTGTTTCATCCATAGCCCGCTGCATAGACTGGGTCATGTTATCGGCATACATGATGACATGGCCTTCACTGTTACGGGCAGCACGACCGATGGTCTGGATAAGGCCACGCTCATTGCGCAAGAAGCCTTCCTTGTCTGCATCGAGAATAGCGACCAGACTGACTTCAGGCACGTCAATCCCCTCCCGCAGAAGGTTAATCCCTATGAGGACATCGAAGACGCCCAGACGCAGGTCACGGATAATCTCAGTCCGCTCCAAGGTCTTAATATCCGAGTGCATGTACTTGACCTTGACCCCCATCTCCTTGAAGTAGTCGGTCAAATCCTCAGCCATCTTCTTGGTTAGGGTCGTCACAAAGGTCCGCTCACCTTTTTCCGAACGGCTGGTAATTTCACCAAGCAGGTCGTCAATCTGGCCATGGGTCGGACGCACTTCAACTTCAGGGTCCAAAAGCCCAGTCGGTCGAATGATTTGTTCGACAATGGTATCTGTCTGTTCATTTTCATAATCACCCGGCGTCGCCGACACATAAACAATCTGGTGCACATGGCTCTCAAACTCTTCGCGACGAAGCGGCCGGTTGTCAAGGGCGCTTGGCAAACGAAAACCATAATCCACCAGCATCTGCTTGCGGGAGCGGTCACCATTATACATCCCACGGATCTGACCCATGGTCATGTGACTCTCATCAATCATGATCAAAAAGTCCTCTGGGAAGAAGTCTAGGAGAGTATAAGGCGGCTCGCCCTCGCTCCGCCCATCCATGTGGCGGGAGTAGTTCTCGACGCCATTGGTGTAGCCCATCTCACGAAGCATCTCTATGTCATACTCTGTTCGCTGTTTAAGGCGTTGCGCTTCTAGGAGTTTGCCTTCAGCCTCAAAGACCTTGAGCTGGTCCTCAAGTTCTGCCTGAATCTTAGCAATGGCCACTTCCATGTGGTCGGCATTGGTCATAAAGTGTGTAGCTGGGAAGATAGAGAGATGGTTGACTTCCCCTAGGACGCGACCTGTCAACGCCTCGATTTCCCGAATCCGGTCAATCTCATCGCCGAAAAACTCTACCCGAAAGGCATGTTCATCACGACTGGCTGGAAAGACTTCAACCACATCCCCACGAACACGAAAGCGTCCCCGCTGGAAATCGATGTCATTGCGCTCAAACTGGATGTCCACAAGGGCATTCAAAAGCCCGTCTCGGGAGATTTCTTGCCCAGGACGCAGGCTGACCACGCTGTCGGAGTATTCCTTGGGCGACCCCAAACCATAGATACAAGAAACCGAGGCCACTACGATGACATCGTTGCGTTCCAAGAGGGCAGAGGTTGCCGAATGGCGCAATTTATCAATTTCATCATTGACCGAGCTATCTTTCTCAATAAAGGTATCAGAGGACGGGACATAAGCCTCAGGCTGGTAGTAGTCATAGTAGGACACAAAATACTCGACCGCATTGTCTGGGAAAAATTCCTTGAACTCCCCGTAAAGTTGGCCTGCAAGTGTCTTGTTGTGGGCAATAACAAGAGTAGGTTTATTGACCCTTTGGATAACCTGACTCATGGTATAGGTCTTTCCTGTCCCTGTTGCCCCCATGAGGATCTGGGCCTTCTCGCCACCCTCGATATTATCGACTAGTTGCTCAATCGCTTGAGGCTGGTCACCGGACGGCTCGTACTTGGAAACAAGCCGAAATGCTTTATCTGTTCTTCTTTCAATCATAGCCTTATTTTACCACAAAATCAGAGAGAAAAGGCTGGAAAACCAGCCTCCACTTTTCTATGTCAACTTAACCGCCGTGCCACTACAGGTCACCATGAGCATGCCATTGTCAGCGCCAAGCACTTCATAGTCCATCTTAACCGCAATAACAGCATCAGCACCTAGCGCTATGGCTCTATCTTCCATTTCTTTAAGAGCTGTTTCCCTGGCTTCCGTCAACTCACCCTCGTAACTGCCGGAGCGACCACCAAAAATGTTGCGAAGACCTGCTCCTAAATCCTTTAAAACATTGATGCCTGTAATGACCTCACCAAAAACAATACCCTTATAGTCCGTGACCTGACGGCCATCAATGGTTTGAGATGTTGTAATAATCATATAAAGCTCCTTTCGACTGCTTTTTTCTTCATTATATTCCTTTCATCAACAAAGGTCTACAATAAACCCATAAATTTTGTTTAATTCTCTTTGTTAATATGTTAGATAATCTAACATATTCGATTTGCAAAAATTTTCAGAATTTGGTATAATGGAAAAATATTTTTGAGAGTTGCTCAGAGATCTTTAACCTATGAAAGTATTTGACCAACTGCTACTACAAAGGAGACTCCTAATGAAGAAAAAGTTTTTAGCGCTCTTGCTAACCTTACTTCCCCTTTATACCATGTTGACAGGACACACTGTTCAGGCTGAAACGATTGACATTGTATTTGACTCTACCTATGCCCCTTTTGAATTCCAAGACACCGATGGAACATACAAGGGAATAGATGTTGCCATTATCGAAGAAGTCGCTAAGCGTTCAGGATGGACGACCAATAATACCTATCCAGGCTTTGATGCAGCAGTCAACGCCGTGCAATCAGGACAAGCGGATGCTATTATGGCCGGAATGACCATTACTGAAGCCCGCCAGAAAGTCTTTACTTTCTCTGATTCTTATTTTGACACATCCATTGTCATTGCTAGTGCCGGAAATAAAATCGTATCAAGCTACGAGGACCTTAAAGGGAAAACCGTCGGTGTCAAAAACGGGACTGTTTCTCAAACCTTCCTTGAAGAAAACAAGGAAAAATACGGTTATACCATCAAACCCTTTGATACAGGAACTGAAATGTATAACAGTTTAGCAGCTGGTGCAGTAGACGCTGCCATGGACGATACTCCTGTCATTCAGTACGCTATTAAGCAAGGTCAAGACCTCGCCATCAACATGGAGCCTGAAAATATCGGCTCCTTTGGGTTTGCTGTCAAAAAAGATGGCCCTCATGAATCACTCGTTGAAGACTTTAACAAAGCTCTCAAGGAAATGAAGGCTGATGGGACCTATGACGCTATCATCGCTGAATGGGTTGGTGACGATGAAACAGAGGCATCAACCTTCTCTAGTAGCCTTAGTTTGACAGGTGATGCTCTCGCCAAGGCAACTGCTATCAAACCAGTTTATACAATTGTCAGCGATTCGTCCTTTGCCCCCTTTGAATTCCAAGATGAATCTAACACTTATGTTGGTATCGACATGGAACTAATCCAAGCCATCGCTGAGCAACAAGGCTTTGCTATTGAGATTCAAAACCCAGGTTTTGATGCCGCCCTAAACGCCATTCAATCTGGTCAGGCAGATGGGATGATCGCTGGTATGTCTATTACAGATGCTCGTAAAGAAACCTTTGATTTTTCAGACGCCTACTTTACTGCTAATGCTATTTTAGCTGTTCAAAAAGATAGTGACATCACAAGCTACGAAGACCTCAAAGGAAAGACTGTTGGTGTCAAAAACGGGACTTCTTCACAGGCCTTCCTCGATGAAAATAAAGATAAATATGGCTATACTGTTAAGACCTTTGCTGAGGCATCAGGTATGTACGACTCCTTAAATACTGGTGCTGTTGTCGCTGTTATGGATGACGAGCCAGTTGTTAAATATGCCATGACTCAGGGACAAAACTTAGCCACTCCAATTAAGGGTATCCCTATTGGACAGTATGGATTTGCTGTCAAAAAAGGAAGCAACCCAGAATTGATCGAAATGTTTAATAATGGTTTAGCAGCCCTGGTTGAGTCCGGTGAGTACGATGCGATTTTAGCTAACTACCTATCTGAAAATCAGAGTTCTGAAAAGGCGAGTTCTGTCGACGAATCAACGATTTCTGGACTCCTTAGCAATAACTGGAACCAACTCCTTAAGGGACTAGGCGTAACGCTCGGTTTAGCCTTGCTATCCTTTGCTATTGCAGTCATCATTGGGATTATCTTTGGGATGATGGCTGTTAGCCCTGTCAAAGCACTCCGCGTGATTTCAAGTCTCTTTGTTGACGTGATTCGAGGCATTCCCCTTATGATTGTTGCAGCCTTTATCTTCTGGGGTATTCCCAACTTGATTGAATCTGTCACTGGCCAACAAAGTCCTATCAATGACTTCGTCGCAGGGGTTATCGCCCTCTCTCTCAACTCCGGTGCCTATATTGCAGAAATTGTGCGAGGCGGTATTGAGGCTGTTCCACCTGGTCAGATGGAAGCCAGTCGAAGCCTAGGGGTTTCTTATGGTAAGACGATGCAGCGTATCATTTTACCTCAGGCAGGAAAAATTATGCTACCGAACTTTATCAACCAATTTGTCATTACACTTAAAGACACAACGATCATCTCAGCCATCGGTTTGGTGGAACTTTTCCAAACAGGGAAGATCATCATTGCACGTAACTACCAATCCTTCCGTATGTATGCTATACTAGCAGTATTATACTTGATTATTATTACGCTATTGACACGATTGGCAAAACGCTTAGAAACGAGGAATAAGTAATGGCAACATTAAAGATTGATGTCCAAGATTTGCATAAATACTTCGGGGACAATGAAGTTCTTAAAGGGATTACAACCCAATTCTATGAGGGAGATGTTGTCTGCATTATTGGTCCTTCCGGGTCTGGTAAGTCGACCTTCTTACGCAGTCTTAACCTATTAGAAGAAGCTACTAGCGGACATATCATCGTAAACGGCTATGACCTGCTAGATAAGGACACGAAAGTTGATAAGGTCAGGGAAAACATCGGTATGGTCTTCCAGCACTTCAACCTCTTTCCGCATATGACTGTTTTGGATAATATCACCTTTGCACCCATTGAGCATAAAATCATGTCAAAAGCAGAAGCCGAAAGCTATGCGTCAGAGCTTCTCGATAAAGTTGGATTGGCTGACAAGCGCGATGCTATGCCAGATAGCCTCTCAGGGGGGCAAAAGCAACGTGTCGCAATTGCTCGGGCTCTTGCCATGAAACCAGACATCATGCTCTTTGACGAACCAACTTCAGCTTTAGACCCTGAAATGGTCGGTGACGTTCTCAATGTTATGAAGGACCTCGCTGAACAAGGCATGACCATGTTGATTGTCACCCACGAAATGGGCTTTGCCCGCAAGGTTGCTAACCGAGTGATCTTTACTGATGGCGGTGAATTCCTTGAAGACAACACCCCAGACCAAATTTTCGATAATCCTCAACATCCTCGTCTTCAAGATTTTCTTAATAAAGTCCTCAACGTCTAACTTAATCGTTCAGAAAGCCCCACTTCCGAATGGAAATGGGACTTATTTGTAGTTTTCGATTTGTCTGGACATTAATTCCATTTAATTCCAAAGTTTGATTAATCAAACTTTTTGAATAGAACTCTTTAGAATCAACCATTTTTACTATAAATGATTTCGTAATCAGACAACTTTGGGGCAGTAAACTTTCAATAGGAGAGACTTCCCCTATTGAAATAGCTAAGATTGTTTCAGATCTTGACATGCATTCATGCATAAATCAATTATTTTTGTAAAGCTAATAATCTGAGAGCTCTGGCGAAATACCCATCATCCGATTTTAGATTGGCTTGTTCAGTTTTGAAGAGAGCTAATTCATCAGTTATAATCCCATTAACTGGACTTTGGAGGTAGTTAGCCATAATTTCTTCATCATTAACAGTCCAAACATAGATATCCTTTCCACGTCGCTCGGCATCCCACATGGTAAAGTCAGAGTAAGAGGTGTCTTCTAATACATAGAAATCTGTATTAAATCCTGATAAATCCCCAAATTGTAAGGGAATGACATACCCTGTCACAATTTCGGGGGCTTTTTGTTCGATTTTTTCCATAATGTCTAAATCAAGAGACATAACTTTATCTGTTTCACGCAGACCAACTGACTGTAATTTTTCAAGGATTATGTCAACATAATTATCTGGCTCTGTTCCATAGAGTTTTAGTTCGATCAGCAAAGGCTGGTTTAGCTCTTTTGCTTTTTTATAATACGTTTCAAAACTGACAATTTTACTGGTGAAACGATCTTGACTGATTTCTAAATCTTCCAGCTCTTCCAAGGTTTTTTCTGTGACTTGCCAATCGACACCTGCCAGTCGACCAAGGTCATCGTCATGAATAACCACTAACTCATTATCCGCAGTCATAACAACATCCATCTCTACCAAGTCAGCCCCTGACTCAGCTGCACCTTCAAGCGCTTCGATAGAATTTTCAACACCTCTAGCCACATCTCCTCTATGGGCAATCATGAGCACATTAGGATTAGCAGCAATAAGGTAAAGTCGGGAACCATTAAATATAACCCCCACAATCACTGTCACCCACAAAATACCCTTGCTCCATTTAGGATAGCGAAACGGCTTCGCATCACTCTCACCCAGAGTGACGTATTGAACATCTGGGTGCTCTTCATCGTATTTCAACAAATGATTGACCAAAACCTCTATTAAAACTAATTTATTTAAAAAAGTTATTAGGTAAAGCAGGCCCCTGACCAAACTATAAAATAAGGTTTGCAACGCTAAATTATCCCAAAAATCATCGATAAAGCCAAATAAGAGGGATAGGAGAAAAGCAATGAAAACTCCAAGTCCTGTCAAGACAAGTGTTAGTAATCCTACCGACAAGAGTAATTTCATCAGATGGTGTTTGGTTAATTGCCAACTTTGACGCATATTATGTAAAGGCGTATCGTTATTGACAACTGCTAACGGTAAAAAATAGATATAGCGTAAGTTCAAATAGAGAATGACGGCCATAAAAGCGTATAAGAGAATTGTTCCCCAACCCGTCTTAGAGAGTTCATCGATGATAAAGTTTGGAATTTGTAAATTCCCTAGTAAGGTTGAACTTAAACCCAAATTGCCGATAGGAATCATGAGAACAACATAGACTAGAAAAACTAGGAGCTGAGGTCCCGACAGCCAAAGCAATTGACGCCAACCCGCTCGAACAAAATCTCGAAATTCATAATGGCGATGAGAACTCGTTACCATGTAGACGAGGCAAATCATTTCAAGATAGATAAAGCCTGCCAGCAAAACCATGTAACTGACCAAAATGAGGAAAGATCCTGTTTGTCCCAAAATAGTTAGAAAATTATCTTTAGTGAGACTCGTTTCTCCCGATAACTCGATACCCAAACGAAACAGGGTCGCTAGACCGTAGCGACCAACTGTCATGAGAAAAACCTGAAGTAAGATACTGGTCAGGATAAAACGGTATTTATTGCGGTAAATATTTTTAACAGACGCCCAAATGAGGGAAACAACTTCTCGAATCATAACGCTCCCTTTCTATTTTTACTATTATACCAGAATTTCGATGAGAATTAGCTTGAAAATCACAGAAAAACCCTAGGATCCAACCGAATCCTAGGGTCAATTTACAAAAGATTAGTCTTCTTGAGCTTTTAAGGCTTTCTCTCTCTCCAAACGAAATTTTCGGTTGGGATTGAGACGGTTAAAGAGCTCTTCTAGTTTTTCAGCATTCCAAACATCGGCCGCTGAAACAAAATTGCCATTTTTATCCTTAAACGATATCGGTTTATCTCCCATAGTTATACCTCTCTTCTATTTGGATATCAATCCATATTTGGTGCTTGGCCATCGTGTGCTGGCCATTGGCAATCCATGACTTCCATTTCTGAGAAAATTGCTGTAAATGAAGATTCTTCTGGCGAACAGGCATAGATACCAAATTGAATCTCTTGGTCTCCTTTCACCAAATGACAAATCCGCATTTGGTGAAACACTTCGCCATCAAAAGAATACTCAATCCGATAGTCATCTTCTCGTCTACTGAGACGATACCAAACTTCTTTGACATGCGCATCGATTTGTGTAGTAGCCCAGTCCGAAAATCCTTGATTGGTTACGACACTTCCTAGGTGTTGAAAAGAGTCGTTTTCATACTCAACAGAAGCCTTTAACCAATTTTCCGAATCCAAATAGAGGACAATCCCACACTGGTCAAAACGTGTATGGGCATCTTCAAAACATGTTTTCACAACAAAACTAAAATAAGGCTCACTAGTTGTCATCTGAAGAACCGGCGCATTATCATTGATAAACCGATAATAAGTCTTTTGCCACAAATCTGTATGGGGTTCTGTCCTAATAGCGATTCGATCTTCCTTAACGCTGTAATTTTTTGGTTCACGAATCCATGCTAAACGAGTCGTATCAAATGACATTTTATTTAGTGTCCTCTCCTTACTTATCTATAAGTTAGCCATCAAGTCATCTATTTCCTGACAACCGATACTGTCACCTGCTTGTTGAAATAAGGCTTTTGCTTTTTCAAAATGAAAACGACTGGACAGGATTTCTCCCAAACCACGGTAAGCACAAGCTTGGGCAATAAGGTCATCAGTCTGCAAGGCAAAGTCTAAACTAGTTGACATCTGCTTTTCTGCATCAGATGTTTCACCCATTAAAAACGAAATATAGCCCACTTCGTAGAGATGAATCGCCCAAACCTGAGCATCTTCTGCAAAATGGTCTTGAATAATCTCAGCCTCTTGAGCCAAATAAGCTCTTGCCTTTGAGTAATCTCTCTGTAAACGAGCAACCATGCACAGCTGATGATAGGCCATGTGTTGGTGTCGAAAACTTCCTTCGGAAATAGCTTTTGTTAAGTAGGCCTCATAAGATCTGTAGGCCTCGGAAAATTCCTTCACCTCTGTATAGACATAGCCATACGCAGAGAGATAATCATAATATTCTGAGCTATTTTCCGAAACAGATAGGTTGTCTAACCAATGGATCGCTTCCTGCAACTGTCCTTTTTCCATCAAATCAAAAGCTAAATAGATATCTTCTATCATGACATATCTCCTTTGTTCTAGCAATAACGGTAGGGCAACTGACTATCAGCTACTAGAATTCTTCAGACACATTTTTAACGAGAAGCACCTCTAGCTTAATCCACAAACTCAAATTCAAAGGTACCCAAACGGACGATATCGCCATCTTTAGCGCCTCGTTCGCGGAGGGCTTCATCGACACCCATACCACGCAGTTGACGGGCAAACTTCATGATGGACTCGTCACGCTCCATGTTGGTCATGACAAAGAGTTTTTCAATCTTCTCACCTGAAAGCACCCAAGCGGCATCATCATCACGACTAATGTCAAAGGGACGCTCATCGTCTTGGAAGCCATAGTAGACTTCATCTTCCTGGAAGTCAGACTCATCATAAAGGAGGAACTCATCGGTCACCGCCAGGAGCTCTGCTGTCGCTTCTAGAAGCGCATCAAGGCCTTGGTGAGCAATTCCTGAAATCGGAAAGACTTGAGGGACTTCGTCAAACTCATCATAGTTGGCGGCTAGTTTTTCCCTGAAGGCTTTAAGGTTTTCCTCAGCTTCAGGCATATCCATCTTGTTAGCGACAATCAGTTGCGGACGTTCCATGAGACGGAGATTATAGGTCTCCAACTCATTATTGATGGCCAAGTAATCCTCATAAGGATCACGTCCCTCACTGCCTGACATATCAATCACGTGGAGGATAACCCGGGTCCGCTCTATATGGCGAAGGAACTGGGTTCCAAGACCGACACCTTGTGAAGCTCCTTCAATCAACCCTGGAAGGTCAGCCATCGCAAAGCTATCCCCTGATTTGGTCCGAACCATCCCAAGGTTTGGAACGATGGTCGTAAAATGATAAGCACCAATTTTAGGCTTGGCAGCTGTCACTACACTCAGCAAGGTTGATTTCCCGACAGATGGAAACCCTACGAGACCCACATCCGCCAAGATTTTCAATTCTAACTGAAGTTCCCGTTCTTCACCAGGTTCTCCATTTTCTGCGATTTCTGGTGCTGGATTCTTTGGCGTCGCAAAGCGGATATTCCCTCGACCACCACGGCCACCTTTAGCCACTACAAATTCCTGACCATTCTCAACCAGGTCGGTCAAGACCTTTCCTGTCTCGGCATCTCGAACGGTCGTTCCTTGAGGCACTCGAATCACTAAATCTTGGGCGCCACGACCGTGCATTCCCTTGGTCATCCCTTTTTCGCCGGCTTGGGCCTTGAATTTCCGATTGTAACGGAAATCCATCAAGGTGCGGAGTCCTTCGTCAACTTGAAAGATTACCGATCCACCTTTACCGCCATCACCGCCCCATGGACCACCGTCTGGGACATATTTTTCGCGACGAAAAGCTACCATGCCATCGCCACCCTTACCTGCCTTGACTGAAATCTTGGCAGTATCTAAAAACATACTCATCTTTTTTTCCTTTTTATTGATTTGAAAAGAGAGCAGGACGAAACGAAGGTTTTACCTCGACTCTTCCCACTCCTCTTAGTCTGTTACTCTCTCAATTAACGCGTTAGGACACTAATAGCTGATACAATGACACCAAATACCATTGCGACAAGCATTACTAATACAACTAGTAGGGTTAAAATTTCAAATGGGGTTTTCTTTTTCTTTTGTTCTCCAAAAGCCATAATATTTCTCCTGATTCTGGACTGTCTCAGTTATAAAGACAGGTAATTAACAATAGCCTTATTCTAACATGTTTTTAGGGATTATTCAATCATTATCCCTAGAATCCACAAGATAGTTATCTAGCTGAATAAAACGACTTTGAAAATAAAAAACTTTTCGTTCAAAACGAATTGAGTATAAAATAAAAGCTGAGACACTTGCATCAGCCTTTAGTATTTGTCTTTTAATCCAAGCCGATCTCTGCTCTTACAACTTCAGCTATCGAATCAACGTAGTAATTCACTTCTTCGTCTGTAGGTGCTTCTGCCATGACACGTAAGAGAGGTTCTGTTCCGCTAGGCCGCACAAGGATGCGACCATTACCGTTCATTTCAGCTTCCATTTTGTCAATGATAGCTGCAATTGCTGGAACTGACATAGCCTTATCTTTCATGCTATTTTCCACGCGAATATTAACTAATTTTTGAGGGTAAATGGTAACCTGTGCTGCCAATTCTGATAACTTAAGACCCGTTTCTTTCATCACCTTAGTCAATTGGACCGCTGTCAATTGCCCATCACCCGTGGTGTTGTAATCCATCAAAATGACATGACCAGACTGCTCGCCACCTAAACTATAACCATTTTTGCGCATTTCTTCGACGACATAACGGTCACCAACAGCAGTTACCGCTTTAGAAATGCCTTGCTCATCCAAAGCTTTGTGGAACCCGAGGTTAGACATAACAGTCGTTACAATGGTATTTTTTGCCAATTGACCTTGCTCAGACAGATACTTACCAATGATGAACATGATGCGATCACCATCAACTAGGTCCCCATTTTCATCAACCGCAATCAGTCGGTCTGCATCGCCATCAAAAGCTAGTCCAAGGTCTGCATTCTTCTCTTTTACTAAAGCTTGCAATGCTTCTGGATGGGTTGAGCCGATACCATCATTGATGTTAAGGCCATCGGGTTTATCTCCAATGACAGCAATACCAGCATTGAGGTCGGCAAAGACATGACGAGCACTCTTATAGGCAGCTCCATTTGCTGTATCAAGAGCAACTGTCATCCCTTCTAGGTCACTACCAATTGATTTGAGATACTCTTGGTATTTCCGAAGCCCCTCTGGGTAATCCACTAAGGTACCTAAACCTTGAGCACTTGGACGTGGCAAAGTGTCCTCTGTCGCATCCAACAAAGCCTCAATCTCAGCTTCACGGTCATCATCCAATTTAAAACCATCTGCACCGAAAAATTTAATGCCGTTATCCTGTGCAGGATTATGACTGGCTGAGATCATAACCCCAGCACTCGCTTTCTCCGTGCGAACCAGATGGGCCACGCCTGGAGTTGCAATAACGCCTAAGGTATATACCTGAATCCCTGCTGATAAGAGCCCTGCAATTAGGGCAGATTCAAGCATTTCACCCGAGATACGGGTATCACGCGCTACAAATACGCGTGGTTGTCCTTCTTCATGTTGACTTAGAACATAGCCACCAAAACGGCCTAATTTAAAGGTCAATTCAGGAGTTAATTCAACATTTGCTTCTCCACGAACACCATCTGTTCCAAAGTATTTACCCATTTTATTTTTTATTTCCTTCTAAATATGGTTTGTTTTTTGATTATATCACACTATTGTGACTGTAAAAGAGACAAAACAGATACAGTCTAACAATATCATAACAATTCTTTAACTTAACTCTTAACTTTTATTGTTAACGTTGTTTCTTCAGGGTCAATAACCGCTGGGAGGTAGTTACCACTTTCATCGACTGCCTGCAAGGTAATGGTTCCAGTATAGTTATCTGTAATGGTTGTTCCATCTGGTAAAATAGCAGCGACATGGTCAATTTTAGACATCGTATCCTCGTCCGTCACAACCGTTACCTTAGTGTCTTTTACAGTTGCGGTATCAATCTCAACACCTTCACCTATCTGTTCTTCATTAATTTCCGCTTCAACCTTCACGACCTTACTAACCCTTTTACCGATTTTGGCGGTAATGGTAGATGGCGTGACAGAGGCATTGATCCCTGAAGGTAAGTTTTCTAATTTTAAGGGAATATCATGAGTCCCAGACTCCAAGTCTGTAAAATCTGCTGTCACCACAAAAGAGCGGGTTGCTTCTTGACTCTCTTTTTGAAGCGTTACACGGTTAGAAGAGGTTATTTGAACCGTCACATCAGAGGTAAACCCTGAAACAAAATACTCGGAATTATCATAATTGAGATTAATCGGGACATTATAGATAGTGTTGGTAAATGTTTCCGAATTCACGACCTTAGCCGCTGTAGAAGTTTGAAAACTACTGGCTGAAGCGTACAAAAAGAGAAACATCGCAATAATGAAAGACACAAGCAAAAAGAAAATATTCTGTTTTTTATCGTTCATTGTCAATCCCTACTTTCCTTCCCAAAATGCAAACCATTTCTTTGATTTAGCCTTGGTTGCTTCTTCTGAAATAAAAACACGTTGCAATTCAGCTTTAAATTCTTCTCGTGTTAAATCATGCTTAAATACTCCGTTATGTGTGACTGAGATGCTACCCGTTTCTTCAGAAACAATAAAAGTAAAAGCATCTGTTTGTTCTGAAAGACCGATTGCAGCTCTGTGGCGTGTGCCGAATTCTTTTGAGATAGATGTTGATTCTGTTAAGGGGAGATAGGCACATGAAACGGCGATTTTATTATCACGAACGATGACTGCTCCATCATGCAAAGGTGTATTGGGAATAAAGATGTTAATCAGTAATTCACTAGAAATATCTGCATCCAGTGGAATTCCAGTACTGATAAATTCTTTTAAACTCTGCGTCCCTTCAACACTCACCAAGGCGCCAATCTTACGAGGGCACATGTAATCCGTAGCTTTCAAGAAAGACGAGATGAGACGTTCTTCATCACTTAACGTGTTGGTCGAAGCAAATAACGTTGCAGAGCGACCAAGTTTTTCCAGAGCAGAACGGATTTCAGGGGCGAAGATGACAACTGCTGCGATAACCCCATAAGTGAAGATTTGATTTAAAATAAAGGAAATGGTCTGAAAGCCTAAAAAAGTTGCTGCTAATTGAGCCATAACAAACAACGCTACGCCTCGAAGCAAGGTCATGACGCGCGTTCCTGACAAGGCCTTGATACACATATACATCAAAGCCGTTACCAAGAAAATATCGAGACTATTGATAACGATTCGCCACGGATCTGCGACCAAACTTTGCCAAAACTGATTACTAAATTGCAACAACTGTGTGAAACTCATGCCTACTCCCTTTTACGCTTTCAAGACTACCCTGTCAAAAAATGACTCTTCTCCATTATATCATTTTTTCCAGATGAATGATACGAGAAAATATGGTAAAATGTCTTTATGAAATTAAATACTGCAATTAGCATCCTAGCTGGTAAAGCCAGCCAATGGGTGCTTCAAAAAATGGGGCGAGGCTCAACTCTCCCTGGAAAAATAGCGCTTGCTATAGATGCTCAGGTTTTAGAAACGCTGGCTAAAGATTATGAGGTTGTTGTCGTGACTGGTACCAATGGTAAAACCCTCACAACAGCACTAACCGTTGGAATCTTAGAAGAAGCTTTTGGTGCGGTTTTGACCAATACGTCCGGCGCTAACATGATTACTGGTATTGTTGCCGCTTTTTTAAATGCTCCAAAAACCAAAAACAACCGTAAAATTGCTGTTTTGGAGATCGATGAGGCTAGTTTGCCAAAGGTGACTGAATTTCTCAAACCGAGTCTCTTTGTGTTTACCAATATCTTCCGTGATCAAATGGACCGATATGGGGAAATCTACTCAACCTACCAAATGATCATAGATGGTGCTGCTAAAGCGCCCGAAGCCACCGTCCTTCTAAATGGAGATAGCCCTCTCTTTCATTCCAAAGAATTGGTCAACCCTGTTAAGTATTATGGATTTGAAACGCCAGAAGGTACTCCTCAACTGGCCCACTACAATACAGAGGGTGTTCTCTGTCCTCGATGTCAGCACATCATCCACTTCAAGATGAACACCTATGCCAATTTAGGGAGTTATATTTGTTTGGAATGTGGCTTTAAACGCCCACAACTGGATTATGCCTTAAATGAACTCACCGAGTTAACCAATACAAGTAGCCGTTTCACCATCGATCACCAAGACTATCAGATTAACGTAGGAGGCATTTACAACATCTACAATGCCCTTGCTGCTGTTTCTGTCGCTAAACATTTCGGTGTAGCTCCTGCTGCCATTAAGAAAGGCTTTGAAAAGAGCCGCGCTGTTTTTGGTCGCCAGGAAACATTTACTCTTGGAAATAAATCATGTACCTTGGTGTTGATCAAAAACCCAGTTGGTGCTAATCAAGCATTAGAAACAATTGCCCTAGCCCCCTATGATTTCAGCTTATCTGTCTTGCTAAATGCTAATTATGCTGACGGCATTGACACCAGTTGGATTTGGGATGCTAACTTTGAAAAGATCACAGAGATGCCAATCCCTCACATCTATGCCGGAGGCATTCGCCATTCTGAAATCGCCCGTCGTTTACGTGTCTCAGGCTATCCAGAAACTCAAATTAAAGAGTTAGACGCATTGGAGGCTGTTCTTGATGCAATCGAGCAACAAGAAACAGAGCATGCCTACATTCTCGCAACTTATACAGCTATGCTCCAGTTAAGGGAAATCTTAGCACAACGCCACGCTGTCGGAAAGGAGATGAAATAATGGTATACGTATCTTTACAAAGTCCAACCGACCGTGACTATTCCTATGAGCTTCGCATCGCTCACCTCTATGGTGACCTGATGAACACTTATGGCGATAACGGTAATGTCCTCATGCTCAAATATGTGGCTGAAAAATTAGGAGCCAGAGTTACTGTTGATATTGTCTCCATGGGAGATGAGCTTATTCCAGAGGACTACCAGTTGATTTTCTTTGGTGGTGGCCAGGATTATGAACAATCGATTATTGCCAAGGATTTGCCTCGCAAACGCCAATCTCTGGAAACTTATATTCATAACGACGGTGTTCTTTTAGCCATCTGTGGTGGCTATCAGTTATTGGGTCAATATTATATCGAAGCTGGCGGCCGAAAAATTGATGGTCTTGGGATTCTAGGCCATTATACCCTCAACCAAGAAAACAACCGCTTCATTGGAGATATTAAAATTGAAAATGAAACCTTTAATGAAACCTATTACGGTTTTGAAAACCATCAAGGTCGAACCTTTTTAAGTGAAGACGAAAAGCCTCTGGGGCGAGTTGTCTATGGCAATGGCAATAATGGGGAAGATCAAACGGAAGGTCTACACTATAAAAATGTATTTGGCTCTTACTTCCATGGACCGATACTCTCTCGAAACGCCAATCTCGCCTATCGCCTGGTAACAACAGCACTTCGAAAGACTTATGGTCAGGATATTGCCTTAGCAACATATGATGATATATTAAGTCTAGAAACACCTGAAGAATATAAAGATATCAAATCAAAAGCAGAAATGAGCCAGTCGTAAATATACCCTGGCTTTTTCTGTCTCGAATTTTGGAAGACTCCCTTTCAAAATGAGAATAGGCGATTTCTACTTTTTAAGAGTTTGGACTAGTTCTTTTTTTCCTTGAAATATGGAAAAGAAACTGTTATAATTTTCAGAAAAAAGTGTTGAATCGAGGAATGACAGATGAGAGACGATATCAAACTCAATGAACGCGCGGCTGCTATTAGTCCCAAACTCATTGAAAAATTAGAAACCATTTATGATCCAGATATCGAACTTGATATCTATAATTTAGGGCTCATCTATGAAATTACTCTCGATGAAGATGGCACCTGTCATTTTGTCATGACCTTTACTGACATGGGATGTTCTTGTGCTGATACACTTCCGGATGAAATTATTGCATCACTCCTTGAAATTGAAGAAATTGAAAAGGTTAAGGTTGAAATCGTATGGTCACCCGTTTGGAAAATGACTCGCATCAGCCGCTATGGACGTATCGCTCTAGGCATTAGTCCCAGATAAGAGCAGTATTAATGATGACCTGCTGTCTTACTTTATGACCACTCTAAAAGGCCCTCAATGTGAAGGCCTTTTTATCTTTATTTTTTGCCAGAACGTTCGGTATTCCAAAAGTCTGTTACTGCTCCTTTTGCAGCAGAGGAAACGGTATGAGCGTATTTGCCAAGAACACCTCTCTGATAGAGTGGCGGAATGACAGTTGTTTTCTTCCGCGCTTCGATTTCTTGGTCAGACACATGCATGGTAATTTCCTTAGTGTCTTGATCGACAGTGACTAAATCACCAGTTTTGAGGTAGGCAATTGGACCTCCGTCTTGAGCTTCAGGAGCGATATGACCGACAACTAGACCATACGTTCCACCAGAGAAGCGCCCGTCGGTCAAGAGAGCGACTTTATCGCCCTGCCCTTTCCCGACAATCATCGAAGACAGAGAAAGCATCTCAGGCATACCTGGGCCACCTTTAGGCCCCACATAGCGAACGACCACCACATCCCCATCGACAATATCATCTGAAAGCACCGCATCAATAGCAGCTTCTTCAGAATCAAAAACTTTGGCAGGACCTGTGTGGTTTCGAACTTTCACACCAGAAACTTTAGCGACTGCACCATCTGGTGCCAAGTTTCCTTTAAGGATAATCAATGGACCATCCGCACGTTTTGGATTGTCAAGAGGCATGATCACCTTTTGCCCAGGTGTCAAATCAGCAAAATCCTCCAAGTTTTCAGCGACAGTTTTACCGGTACAGGTAATGCGGTCACCATGTAGGAAGCCATTTTTCAGCAAGTATTTCATCACGGCTGGCACACCACCAACCTCATACAAATCTTGGAAAACATATTGACCAGAAGGTTTTAGGTCAGCCAAGTGAGGCACGCGCTCTTGAAAGTCATTAAAGTCTTCCAAGGCAAGGTCCACGTTAGCCGCATGAGCAATGGCCAAGAGATGCAAAGTAGCGTTGGTAGAGCCACCTAGGGCCATAGTAACTGTAATCGCATCTTCAAACGCTTCACGGGTCAAAATATCTGATGGTTTAATGCCAAGTTCAAGCATTTTAACAACCGCACGCCCAGCTTCTTCAATGTCTGCGTGTTTTTCTGCAGATTCGGCTGGGTGAGAAGAAGAACCCGGCAAACTCAAACCGAGCACTTCAATCGCTGTCGCCATCGTATTAGCAGTATACATGCCCCCACACCCTCCAGGTCCAGGGCAGGCATTGCATTCGATTTGACGCACTTCTTCTTCTGTTAAATCACCATTATTCCATTTCCCAATCCCTTCAAAGACCGATACAAGGTCAATGTCTTTTCCATTGAGATTTCCTGGAGCAATGGTTCCACCATAAGCAAAGATAGCAGGAATATCCATATTGGCCATAGCCATAACTGATCCAGGCATGTTTTTATCGCAGCCACCAATGGCCACAAAGGCATCCACATTATGGCCACCCATAGCGGCTTCAACCGAATCGGCAATAATATCCCGTGATGGTAGGGAAAAACGCATACCAGGTGTTCCCATAGCGATCCCATCTGCGACAGTAATGGTACCATATTGGACAGGCCAAGCATTAGCATCTTGAACCCCTTTTTTGACGATTTTACCAAAATCATGAAGGTGAATGTTACAAGGAGTATTTTCTGCCCAAGTCGAAATAACACCGACAATTGGCTTTTCAAAATCACTATCAGTCATGCCGGTTGCCCGCAACATGGCACGGTTCGGAGACTTAACCATCCCATTATAAATTTGACTTCGTTGTTTCATATCATTTGTCATTCTTACACCCCTTTACCTTCTCTGATAACGGAACTAAACATTAAGAGCATTTAGCTCATCTGTTATTTATCTCATTCATCTAGTCTCATTATACCAAACTTCAGGAAAATTTGGCAGTCAAAAAGACAATTTTAGCAGTTATTTTCTGAATTTTGGCAAATATTCTGACATCTACTTTATTCGTGCTCTTTTTTTCCTTAATCAAACTTAAAGAAAAAAACGTTGATAAATCAACGCTAGCGGTAACCACCCGAAACGAGCGGAAGTAAAGATGGAACCTAGGGGGATCGAACCCCTGACCTTTTGGCTGCCAGCCAAACGCTCTCCCAGCTGAGCTAAGGCCCCAATTCATAAATTAGCACTAGTGAACAGTTAACATTATGGGAACATGGAGCATCTCATGTCCGCTGGCCCTGACCCGCGTTCACCTTAGTACATAGCCACACAGTTAACGGTATCATTATATCGAAAAATTAATATCTTGTCTAGCTAAAAAAGCACCCGGTTATGGATGCTAAGTTCACTAGTCTAGACGCACTCGAGTCACAATACCATTTGAATCCGTTAATTCTGCTTGCCCTAACCCCAGCTCAATCTGCCAACCTTGGTCTTCAGCCTGTTTTAGTATGCCTTTATAGACCATTGGGTTAGACACCTTCAGGGTAAAATAGACAAGGCCGAGTTGGCCTGGTTTGCGGTCGGAAAGTTTTTGGCCAGCCCACTCATTGACTGCCAGATGATGGTGGTAGCGACCAGAAGAAAGCCAAGCTCCAGTTGGCATGGCGAATTTAGCGGTCATGCCCAAAACGGTCTGATAGGCTGACGAACTTTCCTGGCTATGACGTACACTGAGGTGGACATGGCCCATGGTCGTCCCGACAGGGATTCTGTAGGGACCTGCTGTATCTGTCCCAGCGTCATAGACAGCCTGAGCATCCATCTCCTCGGTCACACCGAGAATCTGCCCATCTTCACGAACATCCCATTTCTCAAAAGCCCTGTCACGATAGACCTCGATGCCATTGCCTTCTGTGTCTTCTAGGTAAATGGCTTCACTGTAACCATGATTGCTAGCTCCGATAAGGGGGACCTGATGTTTGAGGAAATGCCGAAATAAGGTGCCGAGACTCGTGCGGTCAGGAAGCAAAATGGCCAAGTGATAGAGGCCATAGCTGGCTGATATCGGGGTGAGGTCTGACACTTGAATCAGCTCAACCAAGGGGCGATCAGCCACTCCAAGGACAACCTTGTCCGAACTATCTTCGAGGACTGTCAGCCCTAAAACTTGCTCATAAAAAAGCTTTTGCTTGTTCAAATCAGCAACATTTAAAGCGACGACTCCCAGTTCAAAATGGGCTTCGTAAGGATATAACGTATTCATTATTTGTGTTCTCACTAATTATTGATATAAAAAGTATACTCTTTTTCTCTCAAAATAGCTAATTATTAGACTCAAAAAGAGAGTGGGACAGTTGATTAGGACGGCCTCTAACGATTGCCTAGTAAGCGTTTTAGGGCTTCCAATCAACCACTGCGCCTTGTTTAACTGATGATAAATTAAAAGAGGCTAGGACCTTTTTCCCCAGCCTCTTTTAGTTTGCTCCTCCCTTTTTAGCCTTCCAACTGCTGGCTGAGGGCTTCCCATTCTTCCATAAGGTTTTCCGTTTGCTGGGTCAGCTGGTCGATCTCTTTTTGCAGGTCGATCAGGGTACCCGCATCATTGGTCTCTCCCATCTGCTCGGTCAGTTGGCTAATGGATTCTTCCAGACTTTCGAGTTCGATCTCGATTTGCTCAATGCGCCGCGTCAGTTTGCGCTGCTCTCTCTGGGCGTTCTTGCTGGCCTGATAAGACTGGCTGGCTGGCGCTGACTGGTCTGAGAGGTCCTGTCCACTCACAGTTGCTACTTCTGTGGCGAGGTTAGCTTCCTGCTCTGCCTTTTTGGCCACATAATAATCATAATCACCGAGGTAGAGGGTCGAGCCAGATTCTGATAATTCTAGGACCTTGGTCGCCACGCGGTTGATAAAATAGCGGTCATGGCTGACAAAGAGGAGAGTCCCGTCAAAGTCGATGAGGGCATTTTCCAGAACTTCCTTACTGTCAATGTCCAAGTGATTGGTCGGCTCATCCAGAATGAGAAAGTTCTTGTCCTGCATGGAGAGTTTAGCAAGGAGCACACGCGCCCGCTCACCACCTGACAGCATCCCTATCGATTTTTTGACATCGTCTCCTGAGAAAAGAAAGGCTCCGAGTCGGTTTCTGATGTCGACCTCTGGCGTTGTCCTAAAGTCGTTCCACAACTCGTCTAGCACGGTGTTATTGGGGGTCAAATCCGACTGGTTCTGGTCGTAGTAGCCAACATCCACATTAGCCCCATACTTAGCTTCCCCAGCGATGAAGGGAACGGTGCCTAGCACCGACTTGAGGAAAGTTGTTTTACCGATTCCATTTGGTCCCACAATGGCAATGGCATCGTACTTGCGCTGGTCAAGGTTAATCGGTGCTGATAGAATATCGCCGTCATAACCAATGGCCGCATCCTCGACCGTCAAGACCACATTGCCAGATGGTTTAGCGGACTTGAAGGTCATGTGAGCCGACTTGGTGTGGAGGTCTGGCTTGTCCAGACGGTCCATTTTTTCCAGTTGTTTACGACGTGCTTGGGCCCGCTTGGTGGTCGAGGCCCTGACGATATTGCGTTGGACAAAATCCTCAAGCTTAGCAATTTCCTTTTGTTGCTTCTCGTAGTTTTGGGCCTCTGTCGCTAACTTTTGCGCCTTTAAATCCATAAACTGGGAGTAATTACCCACATAGCGGTCCAGACGAGTCGGGGTCAAATCCATGGTCAGCGTCGCTACTTTATCTAGGAAATAACGGTCATGGCTGACGATGAGAAGGGCGCCCTTGTAGTTGACAAGGTAATTTTCTAACCAGGCAATGGTCTCAATGTCCAGGTGGTTAGTCGGTTCATCAAGCACCAGCAAATCAGGTTTTTCCAGGAGCATTTTGGCCAAGGCTAAACGAGTGTTCTGCCCACCAGAGAGCTCTGCGATCGGCTTATCCCACATGATCTGGTCAAACTTAAAGCCATTGAGAATGGCCTTAATATCAGCCTCATAGGTAAACCCTCCCTCGAGTCGAAAGGCTTCAGACAAACGGTCATAGTCGGTCATCAAGCGTTCTAGGTCTGCGCCTGAAAGCTTAGACATCTGATTTTCCATCTGCCGTAGGTTAGCTTCCCTTTGACGAAGGTCTGAAAAGACGGCCAACATCTCCTCATAAATAGTCTTGCTGGACTCAAACCGGCTATCTTGAGCCAGGTAAGAGAGAGAAAGGTCGCGTTTCTTACTGATGGTGCCTGTGCTTGGAGCTTCTTCTCCCACTAAAATTTTTAACAGAGTTGATTTGCCTGCGCCATTGCGGCCAACTAGAGCAATCCGGTCCCGTTCATCAATCTGAAGGTCAATGTTTTCAAAGAGGACGTCGCCCGCAAAGCTGCGCCCAATATTATTAGCATGTAAGATAATCATGTTCTTATTATAGCAGATTTTAGAAGGTTTATCCTAGAAATCTTTTTCTAGGATAAAGAAAAAACAGACCAAAGCCTGTTTTGTTATACCATAAGTTGCAGTTTCCAGATGAGCCATCCAGCAAGTATTAAGAGACCAAACATAAAAACTGTTCTGAGGAGTTTGGACAACCAGCGCCAGAGGATGAGCAAGATGATACTGGCGACCAACCAGGCCCAGGAAGAGGTTTCCAAGAAAACTTGGAAACGCTCCAGACTGCCTGCTGTCATATTTTGCATCCAAAAAGGTGCATACTGATCATAAAAATCAGCCAACCCTGTGGTTTGGGCGAGGTTAGCCATTTGCCATCGAAAGGTTAAAAACAGGCCTGTGTTAAGGATAAAAAGTAGAACCTGCTGGGGATATACAAAGAATAGGTTTTTTAAATGCTTCACCGCTCCTCCTTTTTTATGGTGTGCTGTAAAGGGCCTGAACGGCCAATATGTCCGCTTCTTGGATGCCATCAAATGAGCCTGCTGAAGCCATGACAGATGTTTGACTGTCTTCGTGGCCTAGCCCAATCGCATGGCCTAATTCATGCTCGGCTGTGTGAACAATACGGCCCATTTCATACCCATATTGAGGATCTAGTAAATAGTGACTATTAAGCTTAACCGTTGCAGTGACCAAGCGCTTGGTTACAGGATTTACTGTTGTTTCCGCTAGTCCCGCTGCCGGCGTTTCTGAATCAGCATAGTCGGTTGCGATAATATCTGCTTCCTCACTAGAATCCACAATGATAAAGGTGAAACTTCCTGTTGCATTCCAATTGGCAATGGCCTGCTGATAAGCCTCATAAAAGGTAGGGTCAGTCGAAGCGATATATACTGTGGCTTGCGCCGTCTCCCAACGTGCTCCTTCAGTAGTCTGAACCACATCCGTGGTTAAATGGGATAAATCCTGACTAATGGTTTGATCTTGAACTGTTTGGACCACTTGAGATAAGCCTGCATTAATCGCCTGTGTCAAGGCAGAATTAGCAAAAGTATCCGTGTTTAACACATATACAAAACTGAGAAAAGCAAGACCAGCTACGACCGTGGTCGTGACAATAGTCATGCAAAATCGTATGATAAACGCAAGCACACGAAAAGGAAACAGTAAGATACGTTTCATAAAAAGCCTCCTTACTATCAGGTTAACTGTTATCAGGCCATTGCTCTCTAAAAGCTAATACTGTTTTTAAGTTTAACCCTATGGACTGACCAGTTTACCATCGCTTCCTAAAGAATTTCTTAAATCCGTTTAAGACAGGCGTTCCTCTGGTTTAAAGCCTACTGGTAGCCACTTAAGAACCGTCTCGATTTCCTTTTCCCAATAATACCAATCATGGGTCCCTGGACTTGTTGAATAGTCAATTTCAATCCCTTTTTCAGCTAATTTTTCAACCGCGAGGTTATTTTGATGGAAGAGATAATCTTGTTCGCCACACCAAGCCAAGAACTTCGTTTTCTTATCCGACAGCTCAGCTGACTCAAGCAGAGGCATAGCCTGCTCTTGAAATTGATGAATAGGGCCAAAAATACCTTCCCAATAAGCGAGGTTATCTAAGGACTCAGTCAGCATGCCATCAAAACTCAAGGCTCCCGATAGGCTTGCTGCATGGCTAAAGCGATTGGTTTCCAGCGCAATTTTATAGGCACCGTATCCTCCCATTGAGAGGCCTGCAATAAAGGTTTTCTCACGCTTCTTCGACATATTAGGGAAAAAACGCTGGAGAACTTTTGGCAATTCTTCTGTCAGTGCGTCAAAGTAACGGTAACCATACTGAGTGTTTGTATACCAAGCATTGTTCACATTTGGAAGCACGATAATCAGATTGGTCGTGCGGACTAAGCGTTCTAGACGAGTCCGTTTAAGCCAGGAATTGTGATTGCCGCTCATCCCATGCAAGAGGTAAAGGACCGGAATATCTGTATCATCTGGCTTGTCAACTCGAGACAAGTCCGGATAGATGACGTTGACAGGATACTCTAAATCCAAAATTTCAGAGCGGTATTCGATTTGAAAAACAGCCATTTTCTTCTCCTTTTTTAAAAGAGAGGCTTGGGTTGCCCCAGCCTCTAAAAACTTGTACTATAATGTCTAGCGTACTTCCATCAAAACTGGCAAAACGGTTGGACGACGTTTCGTCTGGTCAAAGAGGTATTTACCCAAGGCATCACGGACAACATTCTTTAAGTCTGCCCAGTCAAAGTTATCTTGAGCCAAATAGGTTTCAACAGCTGTATTGACAATATCTGCTGCCTCACTTAAGATATCCTTACTCTTTTTAACATAGACAAAACCGCGTGTATGAACCTTTGCCTTAGCCACAATTTTTTTCTGTTTCCGATTAATGGTCATGGCAACGATAAAGATTCCCTCTTCTGAAAGCAACTTGCGATCACGAAGAACGACATTCCCAACATCACCAATGGCTTGTCCATCCAAAAGAACATCTCCAGAAGCTACAGTGCCTTCATGCAAGAAGTTATCCCCTTGATAAACCATGACATTTCCGCGCTTCATGATGTGAATGTTTTCGGGTAGAACACCAACTTCCTGAGCCGCCTCGGCATGCGCTGCTAACTGACGGTATTCTCCCTGAATAGGGAAGAGGAATTGAGGGTTGAGGATGTTGATCATCATCTGTAAATCACGAGAATTCCCATGCCCTGATACTCTTAGGTTATTGGTGATGGATTTCACTTCACCCCCTGCGCGGTATATCAGGTTCTCAACGCGAGCTACAACTGCCTCTTTAGATACTGTTGGCGTTGTCGCTACAAAGACCGTATCGCCTTCCTTGATTTGAACATAGCGGTGACGGCCTATCGCCATTTTCCGAAGTCCCTCAAGCGGTTCTCCGATACGACCCGTTTCCAGAATCACTAGTTCATGATCTTGGAATCTTGGTAGATCTTTTGGCTTGATAATCAAACGCTCATTAGAGATCTTAAGTTTATTTAGTTTCATCGCTGTGCGGACAATGTTTTCAACATCATGGCCAGTCAATAGAACACGACGCCCCGTCACATCAGCAGCTTCAAAAATTTGCTGAATCCGTGCAAGGTTGCTGGCTACAGCCGCCACAATGACACGGCCTTCACACTCAGCCATAACATGTGCAACCTCTTTAGACACTTCTTGTTCATTAGCAATCTGGATTTTGCTGTCTGCATTCGCAGAATCACTCAATAACGCCAAGACGCCTTCTCGACCAATTTCTGCAAGACGGGCAAAGTCCGTTTGATAACCAGTTTCTGCAGCCTGATCAAACTTGAAGTCTCCAGTGTATACAATATTGCCAGTCTCGGTTTTCAAAACAATTCCTAAACTCTCAGGAATAGAGTGAGTCGTTTTGAAAAATGACACTTCAGAGACACCAAAGTCAATTTCCGTCTCAGCGTTGATAATATGAAAATCATTGAATTTCTTAGTAGGGTCATACCCTTTAACCACCAATTTAGCTAACTCAATCGTTAATTCTGACCCAAAGACCGGTACTTTTACCTTGGCCAAGAGGTAAGGAAGAGCTCCGATAGCATCCGCGTGCCCGTGTGTTAAAAAGACACCTGCAACACGACCTTTATTCTCCACCAAATAATCCATGTTCGGAATGACAAGGTCTACCCCTAATTGGTCGTTTTCTGGATACTTCAATCCGGCATCTAAGACAAATATAGTGTCTTCAATTTCAGCGATGTAAAGGTTTTTCCCGTTTTCACGGACACCTCCTAACGCCATTATTTTAATGTTTGCCATTTCTATTTTTACTCCTTTTGCGAATCAAGAGCCCAAGGCTCACGTTCAGTTATTCATTACATACGGTCCTCGGTCGCCAAAGGGTTTGACCGAGTCGATTTACAGCCTATGCCACTCTGAGTGACATTATCATTATTTATTATACCGTAATTTGTAATGAATGACAAAGAAGGAGACGGAGAAAATCGCTTGCGAGAATAAAGAACCTTGTCAGGTCTTTGACCACGACAAGGTTTTTAAAATGTTATCAATACTAAAATTTTTAGGAAACAACTGCATCAGAGTCTACTTCACTTGCCAGTTGTTGCTCTTGTTTGTAGAGCTGATTATCATAATACTTTATAAATGGTAACCAAATGAAGAAAGCTACGACAACACAGATAATAGCTGTAAGGGCTGCTTTAAAATCACCACCTGAACCAACAAATGCTCCTAAACCTGCAGGAGATGGCCATGGGGTTTGGACTATAGCTTTTGCTGCAAACCCATAATTGACTGACAAGAAACCAATAACAGCAGAGACTATCGGAGCAAGGACAAATGGAATGGCTAAGGTTGGGTTATAAACAACTGGTAAACCAAAGATAATTGGCTCATTGATATTGAAGATCGCAGGACCAAGTGACGCTTTTCCTAACATTTTTAATTGTTCTGATTTAGCTAAAAATGCAATAAATATTGTCATTCCTAGAGTAGCTCCTGAACCACCAACTGTGACATAGGCATTTGTGAACTCACCAGCATAAGCAAAGAATTCACCATTAACATTTTGGGCCATATTGGCTAGAAGAATAGGATTAACCAAGCCCATAACAATAGTTGCTCCATGTATACCAACTAACCATAATGCGTGTACTAGGAAATAAATAACAATAACTCCACCAAGAGAATTGGTTATATTTGCAACAAACGCAAATGGAATAGCAACCACTTTATAAATATCAGTGCCCATGAAAATGAAGATACAGTTGATGAGCAAAACAGTAAAGGCTACTACAAATGCTGGAATAAGAGCTGTAAACGAACGAGATACTCCCTCTGGTACGGCCTCAGGCATTTTAACTACCCAATTTTTAACTACACAAAGTTTATAAAGTTGCACAGCAAGTATTGTCATAAGGATAGCCGTAAACATTCCTGAACTTGCCAAACGGGCTAAGCTATCTCCGCCAACTGTCCAACCATTAATAGTAGATTCTCCGTTAACTAGCTCCATCTGACCATTTGTCCAAATTAATTCAGGAATTGTCATAAAGAAAGCAAATACTGAAAGAAGTCCACCATTTGTTGGGTTGATATTGACACCCTCTTCTTCCTGATATATTTTTGTATATTCATAGCCCATGACGAATGCGAAATAAAGAGAGAATATACCCATTGAACACTTGTAAGCTAATAGCGTTAGAGCTGCGAATTTGTCAAATGAAGCAGCCCAAATATCTGCTAAAAAAGGAAACGCTTGTGGTATGACTCCTAATACAAGAAAAGCAGAACCGACTATCGTTAATGGAATAGTTGCCATCCCTGCAGCAACAATTGCTCGAACAGGTCTATACGAAGAAATCTTCGTCATAGGACCCATAAGGTACTTTTCTAAAAACTGAAACATGATTTTCCTCCTTATTTGTGTTTCATTGTTTTACAATTTAATAGATGCTAAATAGTGCTTAACTCTTTTATATTGCTTATCTTTTTTGAGATTTATTTTTTTAAGTTTTACAAGTACTAATGATGAAAGTAACAGACCAATGAGTTGGATTGAAATAACAGTGATTGTCCCTGCTAAAGACATCTTAATGAAAGGAAAAAGCGACTGATGCTGCTGAAATATGACTAGGATGATGATTACTAAGTTGATAACCATACTTGTCCAATGAAAATATTTGGTATAGCGCGCTTTCTTTTGGTCCTTGGTATACATTGTATACTGTTCCCACATAGCTCGAATTGCAAAAACAAGAAGCAAGCAAGGAATCAACATCATAGTGGGAGAATCCATCAGATAGAGGATGGCCACCCAATTTAGATTAATAACTAAAAAGAATACTGTCACATATCTAATCATAAAATAACGATTATAATACATTGTTTTAATCGCAGCATCCTGTTTCCTTTTCTCCAAGACTTTTTTTTCATGTTCTTGCATCGTCATTCCTCCTTCCTTAATACTTTTAATTCACTTTTCTATATAACTCTAACATCTCAAGAGCAACTTCCCTCAAGGTCATGGTTGTCATCAGGTGATCCTGAGCATGAACCATGATGATTTCTATTTTAATTTCGGTCCCACCTGCGTATTCTTGCAGAAGATGGGTCTGTGCCTGATGGGCTAGCAAGAGCTCCTCATTGGCATCTTCTAATTTTTTGGCAGCGTCCTCATAGCGACCTTCTCTCATATCAGCAAAGGCCTCATGGACAACAGTCCGAGCATTGCCGCTATTTAAAATGATTTCAAAGGCAGCAACCTGTACATCTTCAGGGTTCATCTCTCTCCTCCTAATTCTTCTACAAATAATCGTTTAAATGTCTCAAAATCTTGAGATTGGCTGATTTTTTCGATCAAATCAGGCTGGTCTACAAGATCGACAATGGCATTGGTGATCGTTTTTAGCCCGTCATTGCTCCCTGTGCTGAGGGAGGGGAGAAAGACCAGTTTGATACTTTCTGCTTCATCCTCCCAGTTAAGGCCTGACGGAATGAGAGCAACTGCAATTTTTAAGGTTTCTGATACTGGCTTGATGGGGTGCGGCACAGCGATCGATTCGCTAAAGAGAACCGAACTGAGCCGTTCCCGCTGAGTCATCAATTCCAGCATCCGTTCCTTATAAGGGGATTGCTCATGACGACTGAGACTGTCTACCAGTTCTTCTAAAACCTGATTCTTTGATGGAATCGATGTGTCATAGCTGATAAAATAGTCGGCTGAAAACATCTGATCAAAGAGTTGGCTTATATCTTGATGATTAACGTCTGCTTTTTGCTTGTTCTGGTGGCGAACTTGATCTAATTGCTCAATTTTTTGACGAATATCAGCCAGTTCGTCCTCTTTTAAAAAGACTGATGTTGTGTAAACAGGGACACTAAAAATCAGATTGGAAAGATCGATAGACGAAATGATAAAATCGATACCCTTGAACTTCTCATCGGTAATCTCGTAGTAGCCAACCACATCGCTAATGGTCACATACTGTCTCAGTTCATTCTCAATTCGGCTACGCAGCATTTGAGCTGAACCGTAGCCGGTCGCACAGATGACCAAAACATTGAATTTGAACTGTTCCTTGTAACGTTCCTGAGCAGCCATAAAATGAAGAGCCACATAGGCAATCTCATCATCTGACAAGACAAAATCTTGAAAGGATGGCATGATCTCTAGGGTTTCCTTAGCTAGTTCAAAAGCCTGAGGGTAGTTGGTTTTGATGTCCTCTAGCAGAGGATTTTCAAGAACAATCCCGTTGCTGCTCCGCAGGTAGAGCGTTGTTAAATGCGTTAGGAGACCTTCTAACAATTGAAAATCCTGCTGGAGGCCCGCAAGGTACTGATCACCAATCCCTTCTAAGGCCTGATTCAGTTCCTGACGGATTCGAGACACATCGTCTAGATCATGCGAACTGCCATTTTCTATCTTTCCTTTGGAAATGAGGTGGAGGGCAATATAGGCAACTTCCTCCTCAGGAAAATGAAGTTTTGTCGCCAGACTGATACGATCCATGATTTTCCTAGCCACTTCAAATTCTTTTACATATTGATTGCCAATGACCTCATCAATAGCAGAAATATGAAAGCCTTGTGCTAAGCGGCGAATGGCAAGGGCAAGGTGGACCACTAAGTTTTGAATGACAAAATCAGATAGTTTGAGTTTTGCCTCTCGGCACTCGTCTAGGACAATAACCGTCAGGGCTTCAAAGTTGATTTTTCCGTAAACCAGCTCTTCGTCCACATACTGGTAAAGAGTCTGGAAAAACCCACTGCTAAAGAAATAATCCATGATAAAACGGCGAATTTGCTGTTCTTCCCCTTCGACATAGACCCCTTTATTCGCTCTGCTTTCAATCTTGAGGTGATAGGGCGCTAAGTCTTTTCTGATCTTTTTAAAATCACTGGAAAGGGTTGAACGGCTGACAAATAGCTCCTCGGCCAAATCATCAAAGAAAAGTTTCTTCTGCTCCAGCAATAGTTTATTTAGAATATAACTATGCCGATCGTTGATGTCAGTCGTTTCAAGGGAACTAAAGGCGACTTCTGCCTGGCCAAATTCTTTGGTCAATTGTTTAAAGGTTTCTTCATCTTGAACCCTCAATTGATAGCCTTGACCTTGTTTAGAAACTAACTCGACACCTGCAACATCTGCCAATTCCTGAGAGATATTGCGAATATAGGTTCGAATGGTTCGATCCGAACAAGACAAAAGTTCGGCTAGCTCCATGCTGGTCGTATAATCTTCCCTATGTTTCAGCAAATGCTGAACAAGTGTTTTTTCCTTGTTTGTGAGCATATCACTGCCTCCACCTTAATCAGTCAGATTTACCATACCACATGTTAGAAAAAAATTAAAGGTTCTCCAAGATAAGATTTGCCATCTTTTCAATTCCCATCGGAATTGGAATATAGGCCTGTGGAGGAATTTGGGCAATTTTACGGCCTGATCGTTCCGCTGCTTCGGAAAATTGTTTAAAGTACATTTTGGTCTGTGGGCTGATGAGATAAAGATCAAAATCTCCCTTATCAATAGCCTTGCCCCCCTCGTTAGCATTGATCGCATCCACTTCAATGTCATGTCCTTTAGACTTGAGAAACTCAGTGGTTTTCTTAGCCATTAAAGACGAAGACATGCCAGCTGCACAAATAATTAATGCTTTTGCCATAATAATAGCTCCTTTTTTATTGATAATTTCAGTATACGTTAAAACGCTTACATTGTGAAGAGAGCTTTTTTCCGCATCAATGCGGAAATCTTAGTATCAATCTAATTGATTTGCGGAAAAGTGGGCTAGAATTAAGACTGCCATAGCCATAATTCCCTTTGGAATGGGAACATAGGCGGGGGCTGGAACTTGTAAGACTGGCTTTTTGGCCTGCTCTGCAAGTTTCTCTATGGTTTCAAAATACATCCTGACCTGAGGACTGACCAGATAGAGGTCATAGGCAGCTGTTTTTTTGAGTTCTTCCTTGCCATAACCTATGCCCCGAGCCACAACTTCTATCGTCTGCCCCTTCTCCTGTAAATAAGCCGTCACCTTTTTAGCCATTAAGGAAGATGACATCCCGCCAGCACACATGAGTAACACTTGCTTAACCACAATTTTCCTCCTCGGTAAAATCCATGTGACCTATCACACAGAAGTCCTAGATTTCTTCGCCGTTTGTCGCAATGACCTTTTGATACCAGGCAAAGGATTTCTTTGGAGAGCGTTCATACGTACCCTTACCTTCATCATCTTTATCCACATAGATGAAGCCATAGCGCTTGCGCATTTCTCCTGTACCTGCAGACACCAAATCAATACAGCCCCAAGGGGTGTAGCCCATCAAATCAACACCATCTTCAACGACTGCTTTTTTCATTTCCTTAATATGGGCACTGAGGTAGTCAATGCGGTAATCATCATGGACCATCCCATCTGCTTCGACTTGGTCGATGGCGCCAAATCCATTTTCGACAATAAAGAGTGGAAGATGATACATGTCTGTAAACCAGTTAAGCGCGTATCTTAGACCTTCAGGATCAATTTGCCAATCCCACTCAGAAGCCTCTACGTATTCATTTTTGACAAGATCTTCAGTTTCCAGATAATCGTAGTGCGGATTGTCACGATGATAAGAAATCGCAAAGGACATATAATAACTGAATCCAATATAATCAACTGTACCTTCTAATAGATCTTGCTTATCTTGGTCAGTTATGTCAATCGTAAAACCTTTACGCTCCCAGTATTTGTAGATATGTTCTGGGTAGAATCCATGAACATGAACATCTGTAAAGTAGTAGCGTTTTTGCATAGCTTTTTGAGCTAATAGGATATCCTTTGGATTGCAGGTTGCTGGATAGATAGGACACATCGCAATCATACAACCAATTTCGAAATCCGGATTAATGGCTTTACCTATTTTAACGGCTTGAGCAGAAGCTACTAACTCGTAGTGCGCCGCTTGATACATGATTTCTTCACGATTTTCACCTTCTTGGTAAACAATTCCAGAATTGGTAAATGGTGCAAAATCTTCTTGGTAGTTAGCCTGGTTATTAATCTCATTAAAGGTCATCCAGTATTTGACCTTATCTTTGTATCGCTTGAAGCAAGTTTCAGCAAAACGAACGAAAAAGTCAACGGTCTTGCGATTACGGAATCCACCGTATTCTGTCACCAGATGATATGGAAGCTCAAAGTGAGATAGGGTGACAACTGGTTCGATACCGTGTTTTAAACATTCATCAAAAAGGTCATCGTAAAATTGTAGCCCTTCTTCATTAGGTTCTAACTCATCTCCTTTAGGAAAAATACGGGTCCAGGCGATTGATGTACGGAAACATTTAAACCCCATTTCTGCAAACAAGGCAATATCTTCCTTATAACGATGGTAAAAATCAATGGCTTCATGATTAGGGTAGTATTTCCCTTCAAGAACACCAGCCGTAATTTCACGCGGGACACCGTGGCGACCTGAGGTCATCACATCAGCGACACTAATGCCTTTACCGCCTTCTTGCCAGCCACCTTCTAGTTGATGGGCAGCAACTGCACCACCCCAAAGAAATCCATCTTTAAATGTTGCCATATGGCACCTCCTAGTATTTATTACCTCTAGTATACGCCACTGAAAACGGTATCAAAATAGAGATTTTTTCCACAGTGATACGGAAAAAATAAGAGAGACACTTTCTAAGCATCTCCCTTTAAAATTCTTTTTCTAAAGCCATTATATGGTTAGCACCTCAAACTAGCTGGAGGCTGAAATTTGTCTACTCAAAAAATTGGTAATAGTCCGCTAGGGACATGGTCGCTTTTTGGGCTGTATTCAAATCCTTGACAATTTGCCCGTCCTTCATCACAATAAGGCGATTACCATACTGGAGAGCGTCTTCCATGCGGTGGGTAATCATCAGGGCTGTCAATTTTTCCTCTTTGACAAATTGGTCTGTTAGAGCCATTAGCGACTGGCTCGTTTTAGGATCAAGGGCTGCTGTGTGTTCATCTAGAAGAAGCAATTCTGGTTGTTTGAGTGTCGTCATTAAGAGACTTAGCGCTTGACGTTGACCACCTGAGAGGAGTCCTGTCGGTGTCTCCAAATGTTTTTCCAAACCGTTTCCAGTTTTAGCTAGCAAGTCTAGAAAAAGTTCACTATGGCTGGCTAATTTCCGAGAAATGAGGCCTCGCTTTTCCCCTCGGTATTTGGCAATAAGGAGGTTCTCTCCCACTGTCATCCGAGGAGCTGTTCCCATCTTAGGGTCTTGAAAGACGCGAGCTAAGTACTTGGCTCGCTTTTCAGCCGGCCAATGGGTCACATTTTCTCCGAGAATACGGACTTGCCCACTACTGAGCGGCAAGGTTCCTGCAATGGTGTTAAAAAGAGTTGATTTGCCTGCACCATTTCCCCCAAGAATCGTTATAAAGTCCCGTTCGTAAATGGTCAAATTAACATGATTTAGAATAACTTTTTCTTCATTAAAGCCATTATTAACCACCTTGGTGGCATCGATCAGTTCTACTACTGCTGTCATCTGCTCACCTTCACTCCCTTAAAGAATTTAGCTTTTAGCTCTGGAACCATCAAGCAAACTGCTAAAATCATAGCTGAATAGATGCGCAAATAGCTGGTATTAAAGCCTAGACTAATGACTGCTAATATCAAGAATTGATAAGCAATGGCACCGATAGCAATGGTTATTAAACGCTCTAACATGGTCAAATTTGAAAACATGACTTCACCTATAATCAAACTAGCCAGACCGATAACGATAACCCCAATTCCTCGAGAGACATCCGCATAACCTTCTTGTTGAGCAATAAGAGCTCCTGCCAAGGCGACGATACCATTGGAGAGAACCAATCCCATCAGTTCCATCTTATCCGTATTGATGCCAAAGGAGCGTGCCATATCTCTGTTATCACCAGTAGCGATATAAGCCTGTCCCAACCGCGTATCCAAGAAAGCAATCATTAAACCAATGACCAAGGCGACTACGATAAGACCTAACACCAATTGGTTGATCTCGTTAGAAAATGGCAAGTAATCTTGGGCTACCGTTTGATTCAGAAGTCCCAGATTAGCCCGCTTCATGACCATGAGAATCACAGAGTGACAAGATGTCATGACTAGAATACCGGATAGGAGGGTAGGGATTTTCCCCTTGGTATAGAGAAGTCCTGACACGAAACCTGCTAAGCACCCAGCTAAAATAGCCACAAGTGTCGCTGCAAAAGGATTAACCCCCTTGGTAATTAAGGTGACTGCCACTGCTCCTCCCAAAGGAAAGGAGCCTTCCGTCGTCATGTCTGGGAAATTTAAAATCCGAAAGGTCATAAAGATTCCAAGACCTAGTACGGTCCAGAGGAGTCCCTGAGAAATGGTTGAAATCATGTGTTTACTTTCTAAATATTTATCATTAACTGTGAATTAGTCAATCACTGTTGCTGCCTTTTCCAGCAAGCTATCTGGAATAGTCAAACCAAGTTCTTCCGCAACTTTTTTATTGACAACAATGGTTCCTTCGCTGAAAATTTCAACTGGTGTCGTTGCTGGATCTGCACCGTCTAAGATCGCTGCTGCCATTTTACCAGTAGCAACCCCCAAATCGTATTGGCTAAGGGTCACTGAGGCAATCCCACCTTGTTCAACCATGGTTTCAACGCTGGTGTAGATTGGTTTTTTGGCTTCTTTAGCGGCAGAGACAACGGTTGGAAAAGCTGACGCAATCGTGTTATCAGTAGGTGTCCATACGGCATCTACTTTTGGTAACATGGCGTTTACGGTTGCTGCTATTTCATTGGTTGATGGCACAGCGTATGGCACTACAGTATAACCTGCTTTTTCGGCCGCTTCCGTAAAGGCTTCTACCTGTGACAAGGAATTATCCTCACTGCTTGAGTAGAGGGCACCAATCGTTTTCACATCAGGGGAGATTTCCTGAATCAATTCAACTGTGTCAGCGACAGGGGTAGCGTCTGAAACCCCTGTGATATTGCCACCAGGGTTCTTCAAGTCTGATACCAAGTTAGCGCCAACAGGGTCTGTTACTGCTCCCATGATAACTGGAATATCCTTAGTTGCATTGGCAAGACCTTGAGCTGCAGGTGTCGCAATCCCAATCAATGCTGCGTTTTTATCGGCAACTAATTTTTCACTCATTTTTTGAATCTGATTCTGGTCTGCCTCAGCATTCATAAAGTTAATCGTTAAGTTGCTGTCTTTCGCGTAACCACCTTCAGCAAGCCCAGCTTCAATCCCCCGATAAATCTCATCTAAAGATTCATGGGTCACAAATTGCAAAACACCGATGGCTACTGTTTCAGACTTTTCTGATGCAGTTTGCTCACCGTCTTGTCCAGTTAGTCCTGTAATACCTAGATAGCCAATAACTAATACAGCTAAAGCAGCTATAACTGACAATAATTTTTTATTTTTCATGTGAAATCTCCTTTTTAATTTATGTTCCAATACTTTTCTTTAGGAAAAGAAAAAGCCTCACTCTCCCTAAGGAAAGTGAGGGCGATAGGAACCGCGGTGCCACCTCAATTGATGGAAATGTCTAGAATAATCCATCATCTCGTACTTGTCAATCAACAAGCTGCACGGTAAGGGGTGCACCCCGAAATCCTATGTATTAGAATTCATTAGTGATATCAGCCCAATTTTCATAAAGAGATGCTACTTGTTCACAATACCCACAAGCTCCCTGAAAACACCTTTAAATTACTTTTCTGATATCGTTATTATAGGCAAGATTTTTCCCTTTGTCAATAGTTTTGGCAAAATTATTTTTAGGGATGTTAGATTCTCCTTAGAAGGATCCTCCGCCACCTCCGCCGCCTCCGCCAGAGAAACCACCTGATGAAAAGCCGCCTCCGCTACTTCCTGACGAAACATTGAAGTTGCTTGCCTCTCTCGCAGTCCTGACATCCTGGTTAAAGGAACCTGTTCGGGAACTCAAAAATGGTGAATAACCTCTGTAAACATAGGCATTAAGTGACGGATTTTCCAATTGAATGTCATGTATTTTTAGAACACGACTGACTTCCTTAGCATACCCAAAAAGAGTTGCATACACTAAAATCCTGTTCCATAACATAACCGCATCAATTTCTGTTTTATCGAATTTTCCAATATCACGAAGCATATTTTTAAAGGATTCCCAAAGGTGATACTGTTCTAATCCTGCCTCTGTTAAAATGCCCTGGCGAGACAACTCGCTTTTGCTGGCATAAATGAAGACAATACTGCCAAGCATCACCACTAAAACAAGTAACAGAATCCAGCTTTGTGTTGAAAACTGTAGGAGCAAATAAAGATAAAAGAGCAAACCAGCAATCCCAACGAGGAGGGAAGGCAACCCAATTCCAGTCCATTTTCTTTTCTCTGCTGCATCTAAGTTACGGTAATAAGCTGGTAACCTCAGCTGGTTATGGTCATCTTCTACTGCTTGTCGCAAGTCTTTAAATGCTTTGTTATATCGCTGTATAAGGCTCTCTCCACTTCGACGAATAGCGGTTTGCTGACTTTTGGTTCTTGTCTTTAGGAAATGATTCTCAGCCGAAAAATCAGAGAATAACTGGTCCATTTCTAAAGTCATGTGGCCAGCAAATGCCATATCAAGAAAGATAGCTTCTGACTCTGCAAGGCCTTTGTTGGTGAGCAGGGTCAAGACAGGCTGCTCAGCCTTTTCTTCAATGGCTAGATTTCCCCTATCAATCAAATCCAGAATAGTCGCCTGAGCAACATGGTCAAAATCAATGAGAGGCGCCCCTCCTTGAGCAGGGTTGATCTTATCAAAATCAATATTGTAAATGCTTCTAGCTACCAACATGGGGTTCAAATCACTTGGGCTCTCGTATAGCCTTCCATTTTTTAGCATCTTAGTCCGCAAATCAACATGCTTTTTAAAGAAATACCACCTTAGACCATCCAAAAGGATAACAAGGACGGATACTAGAGGAAAGATAAAATAGGTTATCCGCTCTACCCACTGGGAGTATTTCTGGATATTAGCTTCGGTTGCTTGATAATGAGACAGACGATTTTGAGGTATCATTTGCTCTTTGGACACAGCAGACAAGATGTCACTATTCCAATAACCATGCAATTCTAGTTTTTTTCCTCGTCCTAAATAATCCAGTTTGAGCACATAATCAGCCCCTTTTTTGTCAATCTGAGCTGCTTCTCTAAGATAGCCTGTGTGAACCGCAAGTTGGCTTTCTTGATATTCTGGTGCTGTGACTTGAATCTCAACATTATGCAGGGCAACATCCCAGTCGCTAATCGGAACCCAATTGAGTTCAGCAATATCTTGATAAGGAAATAGGATATTTTGAAGGGGCCAGTCTACTTCAATTCTGACTGTATCTCCTTCGCCTACCGCATTATAAATTTTTAGCCGATAGCCATCCCCCATGTTCTCAACAGAGACTGGTCTTGGAACAGCTAATTCTCCAGGATAGCTAGAGCTTACCAAAAGACCATTGCGATAAACCCTATATTGAATGTCATCTGACTGGATTCGAAATCCTTGAGGCATATCCCCTGCTGTACCGAGGCTCACATACTGACCATTAAAGGAATCATTGTACTGGTAAGACAGAACTTGCCTAAAAACAGCGCTATTGTCCTCATGAATGGTCAAATGCCCCTTATACTTTGTAATCCCATAGGCTCCGATTGCTTGCTTCCTGCCGGATTGCACTAAAATACCGGTAATAGCACCAAGGATAGCAACGATAATAACGACTATTAAGATGATAGTTTTTCTTTTTTGAGCCGGCATTGAAACACCTCTCCCTTTCCCACACAATTGCTATACAAATGATCTATTTTGAATTTTTTAGGAGAATTTCAACTCATTCTAGACTGATGATGTAACCCCTTACTCATAGTATATCATTTTTTAGAGGACTCTTTCATTTTTTCTAAAAAAGAGCTGGAGGAGGTCACCGTTTAAATTCCTTTGACAGTCACCATTAACAAAGCTTTGATGTAATCAACCTTCACTGTATCCCAATCTGCACTTTCTATTCTAGTGCTGATTAGTATTGAATGGCATCGTGACGCTTTTCCACTTTTAACAGAGCCAAAAAAGAAGTAGAACGATCGTCCTACTTTCCTTTTTATTATTTTTTCTTAGTGCTTGCTGACATGAATACGGTTGATAGCACGTTGCATGGCTACTCGAGCGCGTCTAGCCTGATCGATAGAATGCGTTTCTTCAGCTTCTTGGAGTTCTTGTTCAGCCAGTAATTTGGCACGCTCTGCCCGACTGACATCGATGTCTCTAGCACGCTCTGCAGCATCCGAAACAATGGTAATGATATCATTAGTAATTTCCATGACTCCCCCATTGACCGCAATCCAGTCCACATGGTTGACATCGTCGATACGTCGGACCTTGATTTCTGCAATATCTAAAGGAGCAATGAGATTGGAATGCCCTGGGTATACTCCCATCTCACCGACGGTTGTCTTGCATTGGATGTATGTTGCATGGTGATCGTATTTAATCCCATCAGGCGTTACAATTTGGACAGTCATCTGCTTCATAAATCACCTCTTAAAGTTGCATCTGGGCAGCTTTTTTGATGGCATCATCGATCGTTCCGACATTACGAAAGGCATCTTCTGGCAAACCGTCATGTTTCCCTTCAAGAATCTCCTTAAAGCCTCGAACGGTTTCCTTGACGGGAACATAAGATCCTGGAATACCGGTAAACTGCTCAGCGACATTGAAGTTTTGAGAAAGGAAGAATTGTACCCGACGTGCTCGAGCAACCAAAGTTTTTTCTTCTTCTGAGAGTTCATCCATTCCTAGAATGGCAATGATGTCTTGCAGCTCATGGTAGCGTTGCAAGATATGCTGAACCTCTGTTGCCACTTCGTAATGCTCTTCCCCGACAATTTCTGGAGCAAGGGCTCGTGAGCTAGAGGCTAGAGGATCGACCGCAGGGTAAATTCCTAACTGAGTCAGCTTACGTTCCAAGTTAGTCGTTGAATCCAAGTGAGCAAAGGCTGTTGCCGGAGCCGGATCTGTGTAGTCATCAGCAGGGACATAGATAGCCTGAATGGATGTTACAGAGCCCTTGTTGGTCGAGGTAATCCGCTCTTGCAATTGTCCCATTTCTGTAGCCAAGGTTGGTTGATAGCCTACAGCCGAAGGCATACGCCCCATCAGGGCAGATACTTCAGACCCTGCTTGCGTGAAACGGAATATATTATCAATGAAGAGGAGGACATCCTGTCCTTCAACATCGCGGAAATACTCTGCCAAGGTCAGTCCTGTTAAGGCAACACGCATACGAGCTCCTGGCGGTTCATTCATCTGTCCAAAGACCATGGCGGTTTTTTCAATAACGCCTGACTCTTTCATTTCCCAGTAGAGGTCATTCCCTTCACGGGTTCGCTCACCAACACCTGTAAAAACTGATATCCCACCGTGTTCTTGGGCAATATTATGAATCAATTCTTGGATAAGAACCGTTTTTCCAACTCCAGCACCGCCAAAGAGACCAACTTTTCCGCCCTTGAGATAAGGGGCTAAGAGGTCTATAACCTTAATCCCTGTTTCCAAAATTTCAGTTGACGTAGATAACTGGTCAAAGGTCGGTGCTTTTTTATGGATTGGCTCGCGTTTCACGTCTTCTGCCATCTCAGGTTCCAAATCAATGGTATCCCCAAGGACATTAAAGACGCGTCCCAAGGTTTCTTTTCCAACAGGAACTGAAATAGGGCGGCCTGTATCCATGACTTCTAGCCCTCTAGTCAGCCCTTCTGTCGCAGTCATAGCAATGGTTCTTACTATACCATCACCTAATTCTAGCGCTACTTCCAGGACAACTTTTTGTTTCGAGCCATCATTTTTGTAAACCACTAGGGCATTATTAATTTCAGGGATTTTGGCGTCTGGCTCAAAACGGACATCCACGACTGGTCCAATGACCTGCGTAATTTTTCCTGAACTCATTTTCTTCCTCTTTCCAAACTTATGAAATAGCGTTGGCACCACCAACGATTTCGGTAATCTCTTGTGTAATTCCTGCTTGACGGGCACGATTATATTGGATGGTTAAATCCGATATAATCTGCTTAGCATTGTCTGTCGCTGCTTGCATGGCTGTCATACTGGCTGCGCTCTCTGCCGTCTTGGCATCTATAATAGCCCCATAAATCATCGATTCCGCGTATTGGGGCAAGAGTTGCTCCAAGATAGCGTCCCGATCAGGTTCTAAGTCAAAGGTTTTCGTATACCCATCCGCTTCATTAGGATCCAGATGAGAAATCGGAAGCATTTGCTCCACCCGAACCTGGCTGGTCAAACTATTAATGTGGTGCGTATAACAGACATAAAGAGCATCAAACAGCTCGTTTTGATACATTCCCAATGCCTTTGAAATAATCTGACGGACATCTTCAAAACTAGGATGATCTGACAGACCTCGCATTTCAAAGATAGGTGTAATGCCACGAGCTTTTAAGAAATCGGCACCAATCCCTCCTAGGCATAAAACGACATACTCGTCTTCAGAATCATGGTCCTGGTCGATCATATCCATAACAGATCTTAGAATCGTCGAATTATAGGAACCGACCAATCCCTTATCAGAAGTAATCACTAGATAAGCTGTCTTTTTAATATCACGCTCAATGAGCATGGGGTTGGTCGATCCTTTAACCAACTCTGCCTGCATCAAGTCTGTCGTAATTTGACGGATTTTATGAGTATAGATTTGAAAGGATTTAGCATGGGACTCAGATCGAGCTAGACGAGAGACAGCCACCATATGCATGGCTCCTGTGATATGACTAGTCTTTTTAGTTGATGCTATTCGCGTTTTAATTTCATTGAGAGAATTCCCCATTACTGATTCTCCTTTCTTACTAAATTATTTATAAGACCCTTCTTCTTTGAAGGTTCGAATAGCTGCGTCTAACAGGGCTTCTTCCGGCAAATCACTAGTCTTTCTAATATGGTCAAGGAGGTCTTGATGGCGCAGGTCAAAATAGTCATACAAAGACCGTTCAAACTCAGGAATGTCCTGAACAGGAACAGCATCTAAAAAGCCGTGTGTTAAACAATAGAGAATCAAGACCTGTTTTTCAACAGGAATGGGGTCATGCAAAGGCTGTTTTAGAACCTCAATGGTTCGACGGCCTCTATTAAGTTTAGCTTGGGTTGCGGCGTCTAAATCTGAGCCAAATTGTGTAAAGGCTTCTAACTCTCGATAAGACGCCAAATCAATCCGTAAGGTCCCAGCCACCTTTTTCATGGCCTTAATCTGGGCAGACCCTCCGACCCGTGATACGGAAGACCCTGCATCAACCGCTGGTCGAATGCCCGAGTGAAAGAGATTATCTTTTAGGAAAATCTGTCCATCTGTAATGGAAATCACATTCGTAGCAATGTAGGCAGAGATGTCTCCAGCCTGTGTCTCGATAAATGGTAGAGCTGTAATAGAACCTCCACCTAAGTTATCAGAAACCTTGGCAGACCGCTCAAGGAGCCGGCTATGAAGATAGAAGACATCCCCAGGATAAGCTTCACGACCTGGTGGGCGACGAAGCAAGAGTGATAATTCCCGATAGGCGACTGCTTGTTTGGATAAGTCATCGTAGACGATTAACACATGTTTGCCCTGATACATGAATTCTTCCGCCATGGCAACTCCTGCATAAGGTGCAAGGAAGAGCAGGGGAGACGGTTGAGAAGCTGAAGCAGTCACGACAATGGTGTAATCAAGAGCACCATATCGCCGTAAGGTTTCCACCTGTGTTCGAACGGTTGATTCCTTTTGACCGATAGCCACGTAAATACATATCATGTCCTGGTCTTTTTGGTTCAAAATGGCATCAATGGCAATAGATGTTTTTCCTGTCTGACGGTCCCCAATAATGAGTTCCCGCTGCCCACGACCGATTGGCACTAAGGCATCGATTGCCTTAATACCTGTTTGAAGAGGTTCCTTAACCGATTTACGATCCATGACCCCTGGAGCTGGAGCCTCAATGGGACGTGTCTTTTGGTATTTGATGACACCAAGCCCATCGACCGGCTGACCGAGAGGATTAACAACCCGGCCAATCAGTCCTTCCCCAACAGGGACTTCCATGATTTTCCCAGTTCTAGAGACGACATCTCCTTCACGAATGCCCGAAAAATCACCAAGAATGATAATCCCGACATCTTGGGTTTCTAAGTTTTGAGCCATTCCAAAGGACCCATTGCTGAAGCGAAGTAATTCACCACTCATAGCATTTTCAAGTCCTTGTGCTCTGGCGATACCATCACCGACATAGGTCACAACCCCTGTTTCGGTGACATTAAAACTTGGTGTATATTGATCTAGTTGTTGTTTAATTAAAGCAGAAATTTCTTGTGTGTTAATAGACAAAACGACACCACTTCCTATTTCATCTGATTTTGGACATTTTGTAACTGATGACGAACACTTGCGTCAATAATTTTATGGTTGACTTCAATGATAAAGCCACCAATAATTCCAGGGTTAATCTCTTCTATCACTTGTCGAACCTTTAAGCCCAGGAGTTTTTCAGCTTTAGCAATCATCTGTAATTTTTGGCTCGAGGTTAATGGCACAGCAGTAGTCACTCTCATGTCATATTGGCCCATCGCTGTTTGCGAATGATGAATCACTTCAGCCAAACTCGCATATAAAATGTCGTATTCTGTATTTAAAATAATTTGGTCAAAAAAGGTCGCTAAAATCGGCGAAATCTCCTGCTGAAATAAATGCAGAATATTAGCCTTATCTTTTTCTGGGATGGTATTGTTAGCGAAAAACTTCTCTAAATTTTGTTGGTCAAAAACGCTTAAAACCTCTTCAATCTCCTTGAATAAGTCAGACAGATTGCCTTCTGATCTCGCTTGACGAACCAATCTTTGGGAGTAAGTTATGGCTAACTCATATTTATTCGTTTCCATCTTATTCTCCTAATTTTGCCAGATAGCGATCAATGAGGTCGCTTTGTCCCTCAGGATCCAGTTCTTTCATCAGGATTTGTTGAGCTAAGTCAAGCGACATGGCTGAGACCTCATCGCGCATTGAAGCCATGGCTTCTGCGCGGTTGCGTTCTATATCACGTTCAGCTTTTGCTTTCATGTCATCAACTTGTTTTTCAGCGTCAGCAACCATGCGTTTTTTCATGGATTCACCAGTTTGCTTGGCTTCCAATAATATGCCATCAGCTACTTTACGAACCTCAGCCAATGCTTCTTGCCGTTGGTTGACTAAATCAGTTGCCTCAGCTTTAGCTTTTTCGGCCCGATCGATTTCACTTGAGATATGACTGGCACGTTTTTCAAAGATGCCGGTTATTTTAGACCAAGCAAAAAGACGTAACAAGATAAAGAGCAAAATAAAGGCGCCTGTTACAATAATAAAATGACCTAGCATAGAGCTTAATGCAGATGCTGCAATAATCATAATTTCAATTCCCTTTCAATAAGCTTATTCGCTGTGGTGTTTAATTTTCTTGCCTAAATACATGGACGCCAAGAGAACAAAAACGTAGGCTTGAAGACACGAAATAAAGACCGAAAAAGCAATCCATAACAAACTGAGGACAAAACTAAGCGGCCCTGTGAAAACATTAACTTTTGACATTTGAATAATCAAATCAATGACCACTTCACCCGCATAGATATTCCCGAATAACCGTAATCCCAAAGATAAAAAATTGGTAAATTCTTCTAAGACATTAAAAAACGTCATGGCTGGTGGGGTGATGAATTCTTTGAAATAACCTTTCATCCCATTGATTTTGAGGGATTGGTAATTGTTAAAAAGGGTGATCATCAAGGACAAGCCTAGGGCATAGTACATATTGGCTGTCGGTGACATCCAGTAACTCAGTTCATGATGCCCTTCGATTTTAGCAACCAAACCTAGATTGTTGGCAACAATAAGAAAGGTAAATAAGGTAAAGTAAAATAGCGAGTACTTTCTTGCCAATGTCTGTCCCAAATTTGGAGCAGTCACACCAATGACAAAATCATAAACCCACTCTAGGACATTTTGCTTGCCCTTAGGTTTTAGTTGCATGTCACGACTAGCCCAGAGCACCAATAAAAAAACCAGTAAAACCGTTAATAGCGTCATGGCTAAGATTGTTAAATCAAAGGTAATTGGGCCAACTGTTAGTTGGGGAGTATGGGATTCCACTGTAGACCTCCTTCTCTTTTAAATAAGACGAAATGACCTTACTTAAGGACAAAGGCCATGGCCAAAGTGATAAAGTATGATCCCTCAATAAAGGCAACCCCAACAAAGAGTGTTGTAAATAATTTGTCGTACATCTCAGGCTGACGTGCCGCTGCTGTAAAGAATCGACTCACCATGGTACCAACACCGATACCGACACCAAGTGTTGCTATACCAAGTGCGAGAATTCCTAAGTTCATGATGTTTTCCTCCAATATATTGAATTAAAATGTAGTTTCCTTCATTAGTGTAGTCCTATTTTTTTTTAATGTCAACCAAAAGTCAAAACGAAAACGTTTTACTTTTGATTCAGTAATATTCTGAAAATTGACGGCACTAAACCGGGCTATCGTTTAGTGGCATACGGCCTCAGCCTTGTTTCAAAAAATGACAAACAGGACTGTAAAACGTCAAAAAAAGATTGCTGTCTGCAAGTGATTCTGTGTAATCAGGAAAACAACAATCTTTTTATAATTAAGTTAGGGTTAGTGAGATCTTCAGTGGATGAATTTAATCATTCTCTGAGTTTTTAGCCTTGACCTCTTCTATAATGGGAATGACTTGATACAGGTCATAAACATTAATTTGGTAAGGGGCTAAAGCTCTGACGATAGGCTTCGCATTAAACGCAATACCGATTCCTGCTGTTTCAATCATTGGGAGGTCGTTGGCCCCATCTCCCATGGCGATCGTTTCAGATAAGTCTAAATCATTGTCATCTGCCCAGGCCCGTAGCATAGCTACCTTGGTGGCTTTGGTGACAATTTCTCCTTCTGTCCGTCCTGTTAGGACACCATCACGGACTTCTAGACGATTGGCTTTGACATAATCAATTCCCAGTTCTTTAGCGATTGGGTCGACATTCTCATGAAAACCACCTGAAACAAGACCAATTTTATAGCCTCTGGAATGCAATTCATCAACCAACTCTTTAGCCCCTTTTGTCAGAGTAATTTGATTGACCACCAGGTCAAAGATTGTTTCAGGTAGGCCTTTTAGAAGGGATACACGCTCTTCTAAAGCTTCTTCAAAATCAAGTTTTCCTTGCATAGCCAGCTCTGTAATCGCAGCAACCTGATCACCGACGCCAGCTAAATCTCCCAGAATATCGATCGCTTCTTCCCGAATCAGGGTGCTATCCACATCCATAACTAGAAGTCCCTTAACACCTCTTACCTTATTCTCACGTTTTCGTCTGAACATAAGCCACTTTTCCTTTACTCCTACGATTGTACCCCTTCTTGGTGTAAAATTGGGCTCGTCCAATTTTTGGAAGGAGGCGTTTAAGATGGCACCAATAATTAAGACCTGTGCAATCAGGATAAACCAAACCATGACCAAGAGCAAGACAACGTAGGAAACCAGTTGAAAGTTTTCAAACTTGTTCATATATTGGCTAAGATAGAAGGACACGAGATTAGTAGTTGCAGTTAATACCGTGATCACAAAAATCGTTCCAGGGATGACATATCGCTTTTTCTTAATGCGAACATTGGGTAAAATGTAGTACAAAAGAAAGATGACAAAGATAAAGCCACCATAGATGACCGGCTGTGTCCATGACAGGACGGTCTGGAAGAATTCCAAATCAATATCAATGAAACGGTGGATGAAATTAATAATCGTTTCACCAAACACCCCAACGGACAGGACTAAGAAGATCGTCACTTGTAGGATAAGACCAATTAAGATACCTACCAATCGGCCAACAATCATATCCCTGTGCTGCTCAGCACCATATGCTTTATTGAAAGCCTTTTGCAAAATAATCATAGATTGTGAAAAGGTCCATAAGGCGGTCGCTATAGAAATTCCCAACCAACCAGAGGATGGATTGGTTAAAATGCTCTCTACGATACCGCTGACATTTTCAAAAACTTCTGCTGGCAGGGTTGTTTTTAGGAATCCTAGAACATCTGCCACATTGATTTGCAAAAATGGTAAGGCTGAACTCATCATAAAGAGGATTGGAAAAACAGCCACCAAAAAATAATAAGCTACCGCAATACTGGACAAATCAATGTCGGACCCCTGATAGAGTTTTATAAAATACTGCACAAAAGGGTGGTTAACAACTTTCTGAACGAATGCTTTCATACTTTATACCTAGTAAGTTCCTTCTTCGCCTTGACTGGTTAAAATAACAGGACCATCTTTTGTAATCACGAATTGATGTTCGTATTGACAGGAAAGGCCGCCATCAAGGGTCTTGTGAGCCCATCCTGTCTCCATATCTGTGTCAATTTCCCAAGTTCCCGTATTGATCATCGGCTCAATCGTGAGGACCATCCCCTCTCTAAGGCGCAACCCTCGGCCAGCTTTACCATAATGGGGAACCATAGGTTCTTCGTGCATGGTCGGCCCAACACCGTGTCCAACCAAATCACGGACAACCCCGTAACCATTTTTTTCGGCATGTTCTTGAATGGCGGCCCCGATATCCCCGATACGATTTCCCACAACAGCCTTTTCAATTCCAAGGTAGAGGCATTCTTTGGTAACATCCATCAGCTGCTTGACATCATCTGAGACCTGCCCTACCGCATAAGCCCAACAAGAATCCGCCAAGCCACCACTATAGGAATGGGTATGTTTTTTCATCACTGCTACGTTATTAAAATCGAGTTTAGCAACATCAAGAATGGACTTATCTAGAGGTTCTGAAAGAACCATATCAACCTTAAGAAGGTCACCTTCTTTCAAGGTATAATGCCTTGGAAAGGCATGGGCCACCTCATCATTGAGACCACAACAGGTCGCATAAGGATAATCCATGACATGCCCATCCACTCCAATCTGTAGGGGTAAGACATTCTCCTCTTTACAGCGGCAACGGACATATTCTTCTACTTCCCACATGTCTAATCCTGGCTTGATAAGGTCACGCAAGCCGATGTGGATACTGGCCAAAAAATCACCAGCTCTATCCATAGCTTCAATTTCTCGTGCCGATTTAATTGTTATCATACTTATCTCCTCTTTTTCCATTAATCCAAGTCCTATTGTCAAGACAGTAATCCTTAAAGGCTCTCATCTTATGAGAATAGCGATCGCTCCCTTTGTACTCCTTCTCCAAGCGAAATCCCAGTTTTTGGGCCAAGGCCTGGCTAGCTCTATTTTCAGCATGCGTTTTGATGACTAGTTGACCGACACCCAACTGTGTAAAGGATAACCATACAATACTTTCCAAGGACTCTGTCCCATATCCTTTTCTCCAAAAATCTCGATGCAAGAAATAGCCAATTTCAGCTTTTTTTTGGCGCCCTTGAATATTTTCCAAGCGAGTAGAGCCAATCATCCGCTTTGTTTCTTTCTCTTCAATCGCCCAGATACCTAAAGGCTGACGCATGAAGCCTTCTACTAACAGTTGCTGACAGAGCTCCTTACTTTCGATTGGCGGGTGAAGAAAGGTTGTGTTTTCTTTGTTTGACATGATGGCATGCAGGTCATCCTTATCTTGGTATGTAAATGGTCTCAGGATTAAACGTTCTGTTTCAAATTGGGCCCATTCGGCTAATTTTTTCCACATTTTTTCTCCTAAAAAACACACCCTGCCTTTCAGCCGAGTGTGTTTCCTCAGATGTTAGACCTTTAAAACGACAAGGCAGGTATCTTACTTTTCCTGACGATTAAAGTCTCACCATCAGTTTTCTTCTATCAACTGAATATTGGCACCCAAGGCACTTAATTTTTCAATAATATTAGAGTAACCACGCAAGATAAACTCAACATTGGAGATGACTGTCTCACCAGTTGCCATCAATCCTGCAATAACAAGAGCGGCGCCAGCCCGAAGGTCCGTTGCCTTAACCTCTGCTCCTTCTAGGGTTTTACCACCCTGGTAAACGATTCGGTTCCCTTTGACCTCTATATCGGCTGACATGCGTGCCAATTCTGCCACATGCCCCACGCGCTTTTCATAGATCGTATCTTTAATCGTCGCTTGACCTTGTGTCTTGAGCAACAGTGGCGTCAAAGGTTGTTGCAAATCTGTTGCGAAACCTGGGTAAGGTGAGGTCTGAATTGTGACTGCCTTTAAGTTTTCCTGCGGCTCTACATAAATACTATCTTCTGAGATGGTCATACGAACGCCCATTTCTTCTAATTTTGCAATAAAAGATTCCAGGTGTTCATAAAGGACATTGTTAATCTGAATGCCTTGCCCGACAGCAGCCGCTAAAGCAATATAGGTCCCAGCTTCGATGCGGTCTGGAATGACTTGATGTCTCGTTCCAGATAGGTTTTCAACACCTTCAATCGTGATGACATCCGTTCCTGCTCCACGAATATGTGCCCCCATATTGTTGAGCAATGTGGCTACATCGATAATCTCTGGTTCTCGGGCAGCATTTTCAATAACGGTCTTGCCTTTAGCCTTAACGGCAGCCAAGATGGTATTGATCGTTGCTCCTACAGAGACGGTATCCATATAGATGGTTGCCCCGTGTAACTGCCCCTCAACCGCTTTAAGGGTCATCGCCTCACCCTCATAACTAATTTCAGCTCCCATGGCTTCAAAAGCTTTTAAATGAAGGTCGATTGGTCGAGGTCCCAAATCACAGCCCCCTGGCAAGCCAACTGTAGCTATCCCAAAACGCCCTAGTAAGGAGCCATAAAAATAATAAGAGGCACGCAGACTATTGATCTTACCATAAGGCATAGGCATGGATTGGAGACCGCTCGGATCAATAGTTAAGGTCTCACCATCTCTGGTTACCTTAACACCCATAATCTCTAAAATACTAATTAAACTATCAACATCAGAGATGTCAGGAACGCCATCTAGGGTCACAATCCCATCCGCCAAAATAGCTGCTGGAATGAGGGCAACAACCGAATTTTTAGCACCTGAAATGGTTATCTCACCGCTTAAGGGACGATTCCCATTTATCTTGATTTTCTTCATACGAAACGATTCACTTTCACTTCTATCTTAAAAATAACAGCAATTTTAATTATACCATAATTTTAAAATATATCCACCGACGGTCATCAAAAGAACTTTCGTCAACTACTTTTAACATCTTTAATCTCTTGTCACCATACCGTCAAATTGCAGTAATCCCTGACATTTTCCACAACGGTATTTTTTCGTGTCAATTTGACGTTTGCGATGATAGATTTGCCCGCAAGATTGACAGGTGTATGTCTTGTATTTCTGGGGTGTTGCAATCTTGGGGGTATAACGAAGGCCATTTACAGCCTGAAGCAAGGTTTTAAAGTCGGCATCGGCATGGCGATAGCCCTTTCTCTCAGCATAAAGGTGGTAGTGGCACAGTTCATGTCGGACAATCTGGCGAAAAACGGTCAATCCATGCTCTTCGTAAATTTTAGGATTGAAGTCTAAATGACCATCCTTTGGAAAAAAGCGGCCACCAGTTGACCTGAGACGCTTGTTCCAATGGGCTGTGTGCTTAAAAGGCTTTCCAAAGTCTTCCTGAGAGACCTGTTTCACATAATCAGTCAAGTTCACGCGGTTTCACCAGACTAAGGCCGATACGGCTACGTTTGACATCTACTTCCGTTACCCAAACCGTCACAATATCCCCTACCGCAAGAAGCGTGCTTGGGTGAGGTAATTGGGGAAGACGTCCTGTTTTCTTATCGCGTTTTCGTTCCATCATGCGAGAAACATGGATCAGGCCATCCTCATGAACACCGATATCCACAAAGGCCCCAAAATCAACGATATTACGAACCACACCTTCTAATTCTTGACCGATTTTCAAATCCTTCATGTCAAGGACGTCTTGACGAAGGACAGGTGCTGCAAAATTGTCCCGCAGGTCACGACCTGGTTTCAAGAGGTCAGCCACAATATCTTTCAGGGTCGCTTGCCCAATGCCTAAATCCTCTGCTGTTCTAGTAATATCCAAAGCTTGAAGTTTAGCATGGGCTTCCTCATCCAGCTGACTGATGCTTAACTGTTCCAATAGTGCTTCGACAGCCGGATAGGACTCTGGATGAACACCTGTGTTGTCCAAAAAGTTAACAGCATTAGGCAAGCGTAAGAAACCTGCCGCCTGCTCGAAGGCTTTATCACCCAAGCGAGGCACTTTTTTCAACTCCTGACGGCTCTTAAGCTCGCCATTTTCCTCACGGTAGGCCACAATATTTTCAGAAATGGTCTTATTGAGGCCAGCCACATGAGCTAGAAGCGCTGGACTGGCTGTGTTGACATTGACACCGACTTGGTTAACCACTGTGTCGACCACGAAGTCCAATTGATCACTAAGTTTTTTCTGGCTAACGTCATGCTGGTACTGACCAACGCCGATCGATTTCGGATCGATCTTCACCAGTTCTGCCAGCGGATCCTGAAGACGGCGGGCGATGGAAATGGCAGAGCGCTTCTCAACTGTTAAGTCTGGAAACTCATGGCGAGCGAGTTCAGATGCCGAGTAAACAGAAGCCCCACTCTCATTGACAATGGCATAGGAAACCTCTGGGTGATTCGGTAAAATCTCTGCCACAAAGGCTTCACTTTCCCGGCTGGCTGTCCCGTTACCGATAGCAACAATCTCCACGCCATATTGGTCAATCAAGAGAGAAAGCTCTTTTTTAGCTTCCTCAATCTGGCGGGCAGAAGCCGGCTTAACCGGATGAATAACCTGCGTGGTCAAGAGCTTCCCTGTCGCGTCAACAACCGCGAGCTTAGCCCCTGTCCGAAAAGCAGGATCAAATCCAAGCACCGTCTTGCCCTTAAGAGGTGGAACCAAGAGAAGGTTGCGCAGGTTGGTCGAGAAGAGTTGAATCGCCCCATCTTCGGCGCTTTCCGTCAACTCCGCACGAACCCGACGCTCCATTGCTGGCACAATCTTTTTCTTAATGGCATCTGCGACAGCCGCCTCAATATACGGATTCATAGCTTTAAAACGAGCTTGGTAAAAACGGGTCATCTTGTCAAAATTGTGGCTGAAGCCAACCTTTAAAATACCAAGATTTTCACCGCGGTTGATAGCAAGGGTGCGATAGCCCTGGAGTTTCGCTACGGGTTCTGAAAAATCATAATAGAGCTGAAAGACTTGTTTGTCATCAGCTTCTTCATCTTTGACCTGTGAGGTCAAGCTAGAGTTAGTCCAAATTTCATTGTAGGTCCAAGCACGGAGTTTGGTGTCCTCCGCTAAGCTTTCTGCTAGGATATCTACCGCTCCAGCCAAGGCTTTTTCTGCCGTCGGGAAGGCTTCTGACACAAACTTTTCTGCCTGACTCTCAAGATCAGCTACATTTTGCAGAATTAGTCTAGTCAAGTCTAAGAGACCCGCTTCACGGGCAATGGTTGCCTTGGTCCGGCGTTTTTCCTTATAGGGAAGGTAGAGTTCTTCCACATCAGCTAATTTTTCAGCCGCCTCAATCTCTGCCCGCAATTGCTCGGTCAGCTTGCCCAAAGACTCGATCTTGGCTAGCACAGCTTCCTTACGGTCTGCAAGGGCCGTTAGGCTCTTATCCATATCGATAATGGCCTTAATCGCCACCTCATCTAGGTCACCAGTGGCTTCTTTACGGTAACGAGCAATAAAGGGAATGGTGTTGCCTTCAGCCGTCAAATTCAAAACCGTGTCAATCTGTTTTAGGGTCAATTGGAGCGCTTCGCTCATCTGTAAATATTTCTTATCCATAATCCTTATTATATCATGATTCCTAGTAAATGGAGAAAGCTAATCCGCTTCAAACTTAGATTTAGAGCGAAATTCCTCTCAATTCCCCTTTTTTACGTTTTTGAGGTATAATAGAGACACAAATGAAGTCTAGAAATGGAGATAACCATGCCTGTAACTTTTAAAAAACAAGATGATTGGGATAAACTGTTAGAGCAGTTTGCATCATTTGATGACCTTGAAAATGTTGAATTTCCTGATCCCAACGCTAAAGAAGCTTTTGAGAACACTGAGGACGCTTAATCATGTTCCAAAACCTTCCTACCAGTGTCCTCCAGGCTGGGGCTATCTTTATGTCCATCATGATCGAGGCCTTACCCTTTGTCTTTATTGGGACCTTAATCTCAGGTGTCATTGAAGTCTACATCACGCCTGACCGTGTCCATAAGTACCTGCCCAAGAACCGTTTGTTGCAAATTATATTTGGAACCTTTATTGGATTTTTCTTCCCATCCTGTGAATGTGGGATTGTGCCAATCGTCAATCGCTTCTTGGAGAAAAACGTACCCACTTACACAGCCATTCCTTTCTTGGCAACGGCCCCGGTTATCAATCCGATTGTCCTTTTTGCGACCTATACGGCCTTTGGCAATAGCTGGCGAATGACCTTGCTACGAGCTCTGGGATCTGCTCTCATTGCCTTTACGCTTGGTATCTTGCTAGGTTTTGTAAAGCAAGACAGCATTCTAAAGCCTGACCGCGAAGCTGCTCATGTTCATGATTTTTCTGACTTGACTGGCTGGCGTAAACTCTTTCAGGCGTTAATCCAAGCTATCGATGAGTTCTTTAACACAGGACGCTATCTGGTCTTTGGCTGTCTCTTTGCCAGCATTGTCCAGGTTTACGTGCCAACACGTATCCTGCTCAGCATTTCAACGACACCTCTTGCAGGAATTCTCCTCATGATGCTTTTGGCCTTCTTGCTATCACTCTGTAGCGAGGCGGATGCCTTTATTGGTGCCTCACTTTTGTCAAGCTTTGGCATGGCTCCTGTCCTTGCCTTTCTCATCATTGGACCTATCATCGATGTTAAGAACCTTCTGATGATGACGAGTTATTTCAATAGCAAGGCCATCATTCAGTTTATTACTGTTTCCTGTGTCATTGCGATCCTTTATACGCTTTTGATTGGAGTTCTTTAATGATTCGTTTTCTAATTTTATTGGGCTATTTTGAGCTGACACTCTACCTTTATCTATCTGGAAAGCTTGACCAATATATCAATATGCGCTATTCTTACTTAGCCTATATTTCAATGGTCATTGCTCTCATTCTTGCTATTGTTCAATTAATCATTTGGATGAAAAAAATGACCCCTCATACTCACTTGACTAAATGGACAGACAAAGTAGAAAGTTATGGTCTACTCCTTATTCCCTTGATTGTTGGCCTCTTTTTCCCAACAGTCAGCCTTGATGCCACAACTGTCTCAGCTAAAGGATACACCTTTCCTCTATCTGCTGACAATGACCTTGAAACACAAGATCAAGAAGGTACCAGTACCCAATACTTGAGGCCAGATACCTCATCCTTCTTTACAAAATCTGCCTACTCTGAGGAGATGCAGAAATCGATGGATATCTATGCCAGTCAAGACCATATAGAAGTCACCAAGGAAAACTACATGGAAGTCATGGAAATCATCTACGACTATCCTAACCGTTTCGTCGGCAAAACAATCACTTTTACAGGTTTCGTATACCAAGATCCTGATAATCCAGGCGACATGTTCCTCTTCCGATTTGGTGTCATTCACTGTATCGCTGACTCCGGTGTCTTTGGGCTCTTAGTCACTGATAGCCCCACCGAATTTGAAAATGATACCTGGGTCTCAGCCACAGGTACCATCGAAATCACCTATCATCAAAGCCTCAATCAATCCATCCCATCGGTCGAGCTAGAAAGTATTACACCCGTTGAAAAACCAGATAACCCTTATGTTTATCGCGTCTTTTAAGGAAAACATAGAAAAACTAGGAAATATTTCCTAGTTTTTTAAATTCTTCTGCTTAAACGCAAGGAAACGATTCCCTTGAAAGGTCAATTCTCCTTCATCTCCCTCTAGCAATTGATCAAAGGCCTCACCTCTAACCCTTAGTTCAAGGCTTTGTTGGCCTGGTAGTTGAAAAATAACCTTGTGAAGTGTCCGTTTGGCATCACCACTATGCAATAAATTGGGGTGTTTACTGATTACTCTAGCTTTAACGGATTGCTCACTGGACTGATTGTTGCGACTCCAATCTAAAACGTTTCGTCCTATTTGAAAAATCACATAACCCAACACCAAAGCCATTCCAACCTGTACTACCATAAAAACCAACTGTCCCATCACGCCCACCTTATCTTCTTTTTTAAAATTATTATACTAAAAGAAAATGGATAAAACAAGCAAAACCGAAACCCTGGGGCTTCGGTTTTAGTGTTTATTCAGCATCTTCTGCTGGACGGGATTTACGAGCGATATCGGCTAGGATAATGTCAATAAAGTTATCCAGTGATTCGGTATGGGTCGCCTTGCTACCATACCGGCGGACATTGACCGCACGGTCAGCCATTTCCTTGTCCCCCACGATGAGCTGATAAGGGATCTTGCTGGTTTGCGAAGCACGGATCTTGTACTGCATTTTCTCATTGCGCTCATCAACCTCGGCACGAATGCCACGGTCTTTAAGGGCTTTGGCTACTTCCCAAGCATAGTCCACATGGGCTTCGTTAGAGATTGGGATAACCGTTACTTGTTGTGGTGCCAACCAGGTTGGGAAGGCTCCTTTATAGGTTTCAATCAAGATAGCGGTGAAGCGCTCCATGGTCGAGATAACTCCACGGTGGATCATAACCGGACGGTGCTCTTCCCCATCTGCTCCGATGTAAGTCAAGTCAAAGCGTTCTGGCAAGAGGAAGTCCAACTGAATGGTTGAGAGGGTCTCTTCGTTTCCAAGAGCTGTTTTGACTTGAATATCCAATTTCGGACCGTAGAAGGCTGCTTCGCCTTCTGCTTCGTAGTAGTCTACACCCATTTCATCAAGGGCAGCTTTCAGCATGCCTTGGGCATTTTCCCACATCTCGTCGTTGTCGTAGTATTTTTCCTTGTCTTCTGGATCACGGTAAGACAGGCGGAAACGGTAGTCGGTCAAGTTAAAGTCCGCATAGACATCGATGATGAGCTGGAGGGCACGTTGGAATTCTTCCTGGATTTGCTCTGGAGCCACAAAGATATGGCCGTCGTTAAGGGTCATTTCACGCACGCGCTGCAGACCAGTCAAGGCACCTGATTTTTCATAGCGGTGCATCATGCCGAGCTCAGCGATACGGATTGGCAATTCGCGGTAAGAATGCACATGGTTCTTGTAGACTTGGATGTGGTGCGGACAGTTCATTGGACGAAGAACAAATTCTTCCCCATCTCCCATGTCCATGGTCGGGAACATATCTTCTTGGTAATGCTCCCAGTGACCAGAAGTCTTGTAAAGCTCTACTGAAGCAAGAGGTGGTGTGTAGACGTGTTGGTAGCCTGACGCTAATTCCTTGTCAGTGATGTAGCGCTCCAAGGTACGACGGATGGTCGCACCATTTGGCAACCAAAACGGCAAGCCTTGACCTACTTCTTGAGAAATCATGAAGAGGTCCAACTCTTTACCCAGTTTACGGTGGTCGCGTTCTTTGGCCTCTTCACGCATTTGGATATAGGCCTTGAGGTCTTTTTTGTCAAACCAAGCTGTTCCGTAGACCCGTTGCATCATGGCATTGTCGCTGTTCCCACGCCAATAGGCACCTGCTACGTTAAGCAGTTGGAAGACTTGGATACGACCAGTTGACGGCACGTGTGGGCCACGGCAAAGGTCCACAAACTCACCCTGGCGGTAAACGGTCAAGCCAGCACCCGCATGCTCTTGGATCAACTCTAGTTTGTAAGGATCATCTGCAAAGAGCTCAAGGGCTTCTTCTTTGGTGATTTCTTCACGGATAGATGGATGGTTTTCCTTAACGATTTTACGCATCTCATCTTCGATTTTAGCCAAGTCTTCATTGGAAATTTGACCCGCTTCATTGTCGGTATCGTAATAGAAACCATGCTCAATAGCAGGACCAACACCAAGGCGAAGATTTGGGAAATGGCGGCGGGCCGCTTGGGCAAACAAGTGAGCTGCCGAGTGACGCAAGATGTCCAAGGCATCTTCGTGGTCTGGGGTCACGATTTCAAGGGTACCATCTTCTTCAATGGCACGCGTCGTGTCAATCAAATTGCCGTTAAACTTACCAGCCAGGGCTTTTTTTGCGAGACCAGGGCTGATAGAGTGGGCAATGTCATAAGTTGTGCTACCAGCTTCGTATTCACGAACGGCACCATCTGGGAAAGTAATATGGATCATTTTCATGTTCTCCTTTTGTTGTCTATTGCTGTCAATATGAATATATTCTCTTGATAATCTTCGTTGTCCTCAAAGGTTGATTTTATTTCTGATAGTAGCTACTTCAAACTTAGAAACAACATACTAATTTAAAAACAAAAAACGACGTCCTCAAAAAGGACGTCGCAACGTGGTTCCACCTTCATTTACACAGGCTAAAAAATAGGCTGTGCCTCGAAATGGTTCTAAGGTGACCACCCTTTTATGTTTGCATAAAATCCTACCGAGGAGTACCAAATCAATCACTGGGTGCGACTTGCAGCAACCGCGCACTCTCTATGACCAGCTCTTATCCATTTGACATGTCTCTGAGGATTAGTATAGCACACTTTCTACTTTCTTTGCAAGTGGGCAAGTCCTTTTTTTACAAGGCTCCCTAGCACTACAAAGATAAGGGAAATCAGGATATACGGTATTAGATAGACTTCTGTCCCTGCCGCATTGTAAAAAAGCGGAATATAGACCACATAGGGCAACCAAGATAGGCCGATAAAAACCGGTAATTTCCAGGAAAAGCCATACTTGATTCCAAAAACAAAGGAAGAAAGGGCAATGATGACTGGATTATAGAGCAAGAGACCATTGACCCCTAATCCTTTGTGGAGCATCTCGTCAAAATGAAACATTCCCAAATGAGCTAAATGATAGTATATAGCCTCTAGCCAGTAGACTAAAAACGGGACAAGAACATACCAAACATATTTCTTCATTCGCTAACGCCTCTTCTAGGACTTAGGAGTCCCTGCTTTTTCGAAAATCTCTAATGAATCGTCTTGAACGTACGGTTGATTTCACTAAAATACGTTTTGGAAGATAGATGCTCTTTCGAGCGACCAAAACACCGGTTTTTGTGGCCTTTCTAGCAATAACAACAGGGATTGGAGCTAGTTCACCATTGGCTTTACGCACCTCATGGTTCATAATCGTATCTAGGTAAAAAGTTGCCACTTGACGACCAAAGTTCTCTGCTGAAATGTCGTATAACTTGTCTTCCAAGGCTTGGGGTGTCATTTCAGGCGTCGCAATGATGGCATCAACAATAGCATCTGCCAAATCTTGAGGATAGCTGTAAAGTGTTCCAAACATACGGTCTGATATCAAATCTTTTAAATAGGGATTCGTATGAGCGATAATGGGAGTTCCGGTCGCCAAGGCCTCTAGGTAGGTTAATCCTTGGGTCTCAGAGGTTGAGGCAGAGACGAAAAAGTCAGCCGCCTTATAATAGAGAGCTGTCTCCCCAGGGGCAATCATCCCAGTAAATTGAACAGTGTCTTCAAGGCCAAGCTCTGTCACCAAGGCCTTTAAATCAGGCAAATACGGACCATCTCCTGCCACCACTAGTTTGGCTTTCATGCCTTGAGCAAGGACTAACGGCATCGCCTGAATGACCGCTTGAATGTTTTTTTCATAGGAGACACGAGAAAGGCTGAGCAAGAAGACTTCATCATCCGCAATTCCTAATTGGTCTCTGATTCCTTGAACATCTTCTTGTGTTAACTCGGGGCGGCGGAACTTTTCAAGTTCAATCCCAGTAGGGATGACACGCTTTGGAGCATTAACCTTATAACCTGCCATCATGTCTTCAACAATAGCGCTCGGGCAAATCAGCCCATCCAATTGGGTACAATAGGATCGGACAATGTATTTAACCATCCCTGGTCGAATGATTCTGCCCTTGGCCAGATAATGGACATAGTCCTCATAGTTGGTATGATAGGTGTGAATGACAGGGATTTTAAGCTCTCTGGCAATCATTTTCCCTAGAATTCCAAGACTAAATTCCGTCTGGGTATGGATAATATCCAAATGATAGCGTTTGGCTATTTTAACCGCATCCGTAAAACCAGCATAGGCAATTTGGCGGTCTTTAAAGGCAAAAAAAGGAACACTGGGAATACGGACAATCTGCCAATCTTCATAGCGATTGACATTTTTATCCGTTGTGGTAAAGATAAAGACCGTATGTCCTAATTTCTCTAACTCTGTTTTAAGGGTTTTGATAGATGTCGCTACCCCTGAAACTTGCGGAAAATAGGTATCCGTAAAAATTCCGATACGCATAATCTACTCCATAACCTTACGATAAACGGCTGCCAATTGACGAGAAACTTCTTCTATTGCTCGTCCTTTGGCAACTTGAAAGCCAGCTTCACGGCGATCAATCTGTCCCCCTAAAATATCATCGAGAGCTGCCACAAATTCTTCATTAGTTCGTCCCATGGTCACAGACGTCCTATCCAACCAGCCTTGATACACTGGAATGTCTCTGACCAAGACGTGTTGGTGACTGGCTAAAGCCTCCAAAACAACAATTCCTTCTGTTTCCTCATGAGATGGGAAGAAAAAGGCATCCGCACCACTCATGGCCCCTTCAAATACGGGACCTTTAATATAGCCAGGAAAGCTGACATTGGCTGGATGATTTTTCTCCACAAGATCAACAATATCATGTGGGATCAAGAGCTTATTAATCTGACCAAACCAAATGAAGCGCACATGGGGCATTTGCTCAGCTACCTTGACGAAGTCGACAATCCCCTTGCGCTTAAAATAAAGGCCTGCACTGATGACAACTTTTTGATGGGGCTCCAGATTAAAATACTCTCTAAAACGAGTTTCTTTTTGAGGATCCGGCTGGTACTTGGAAAGCTCTATTCCGTTTGAAATTGCTGAGATAGGACGCGTAATCCCGTAGCTTCTCAATAGACTCTCTGAATAAGGGGTTGGTGTAATAATGTGGTCTGCCTGCTGGTAAAAATGGGCCAGGTAGTTTTTTACCATCGGGGCTAACAGATTAGACCCTTTAAAGGAATTTTCGAAGTCTTCCTTGGTGGAATGCGCATGCACAATCACGCGTTTCCCCTGTCTTTTGGCCTGACGAAGAAGCCTTAGGCTCCTAAAGCCGTAGGTATTGATGTGAACAATGTCGTAATCCTCTTTAACATTGGTAGTGTAATCAATTCCAGCTAAAGTCAAGGCTCTTTCTTGATGCTTAATCGCTCGGCCGATGCCTGATTTGGAGATGAGTTTTTCTCCTTCTAAATACAGCAAAATCTTCATGGTCTTATTATATCCTTTTCCCTTTAAAAAGACAATGAAAGGCCATAGCTCCAAAGAGCTTAAAAAACCAGCCGATAGCGACTGGTTTAATGAAAATTTATTTGGTTGATTTGCGCTCAGCGATGGTATGATTAAGAATCACTTCACGGTCTTCTAAATCTTCTTTGAGCATAATTTTCGTCAACATGCGCATAGCAATGGCACCGATATCGTAAATCGGTTGGCTAATAGACGTCAAGTTTGGACGGGCAAACTTGGTCACTGTTGAATCATTACTTGTGATAATTTCAAAGTCTTCAGGAACTTTCACACCTGCATCCTCAATACCATTTAACAGGCCAACTGCGATTTCATCTTCTGCTACAATAGCAGCAGTTGCACCCGATTTAAGCACGCGCTCTGCAAGAGCATAGCCTTCTTGGTACTTGTACTTGGCTTCAAAGACAAGTCCTTCGTTAAAGGCCAATTTGCTGGACTTCAAACCATCTTTGTAGCCTTTAAGACGAAGTTTCCCATTAATCTCATCCAACAATGGACCAGAGACAAAGGCGATCTTTTTATTGTGTTTAGCTAAAATCTTAACCGCATCTGCTGTTGATTGTTTATAATCAATATTAACACTTGGCAATTGGTGTTCTAAGTCAACTGTACCTGCTAAAACGATTGGTTTGCGAGACCGTGAAAACTCAGCCCTGACCTTATCGGTCAAATGATAGCCCATAAAGATAATTCCGTCAACCTGCTTAGAAAAAAGCGTATTGACAACATTGACTTCCTTATCATCATTTTCGTCACTGTTAGCAATAATGATATTGTATTTATACATTTCGGCAATATCATCAATCCCTTGTGCCAAAGTCGCAAAATAAGCATTAGCTATATTAGGGATAACGACCCCTACAGTTGTCGTTTTTTTGCTCGCTAAGCCACGGGCAACTGCGTTAGGACGATAATCCAGACGCTCGATCACTTCGAGAACTTTTTTCCGTGTATTTTCTTTAACGTTTTTATTGCCATTGACAACCCGGCTGACCGTTGCCATGGAAACACCAGCTTCACGAGCCACATCGTATATGGTTACAGTTTCGTCAGTATTTAACATAGATGAATGTCCTTTCTACTTTTTTGAAAATTTCGCTTACATTCCATTTCTAGTTTATCACTTTGTGGAAACTCTTTCAAGTGAAAACGCTCTTTTTTCTTGATTTTTCATGGTTTTTTTGGAAAAATGAGAGTGTCATTATTTTGTTTGTTTAGAAAGTTGGTCTTATTATGGAAAAAATCCAGCAAATTATCAGTTATCTCGATCACCAAGAAGCAAGTCTAGCCATCTTTTCAGATCCTGTTTCTATCAACTATTTGACAGGATTTTACAGCGATCCCCACGAGCGCCATCTCTTTCTCTTTGTTTTTAGAGATCGTGACCCTCTCCTCTTCTTACCTGCTATGGAAATGGCTGGTGCCAAAACAATTGTTCCTTTTGACGTCGTTGGCTATCAAGACTCTGAAAATCCCTGGCAAAAAATCACTACCGCTATCGGGGACTTGCCTAAAGGCATTATTCTAGCGGAGTTTGACAGTCTCAATTTAACGAGATACCACGGTCTTCGGCAGGTCTTTGAAACAGATTTCACTGACTTAACTCCCTACATCAACCGCATGAAACTCATCAAATCAGCTGATGAGGTCGCAAAACTGATGTATGCTGGGACCTTTGCGGACAAGGCCATGCAAATTGGTTTTGAGGCGATTTCTCTTGACAAAACGGAGACAGACATCATTACAGAAATTGAATTTGGCATGAAAAAAGCCGGTGTGTCTAAAATGAGTTTTGAAACCATGGTGTTAACCGCTGACAATGCTGCTAACCCTCACGGCCATCCCGGGGCGAACCTGATCCAAAACGATGCCCTTCTGCTCTTTGACCTTGGAACTGAAAATAACGGTTATATGTCTGATATGACACGCACAGTTGCTGTTGGCCAACCAGATTCCTTTAAAAAAGACATCTACAATCTTTGTTTGGAAGCCCAATTGACTGCGCTTGACTTTATCAAGCCAGGAGTGACTGCCGCAGAAGTAGACGCCGCTGCCCGCAATGTCATTGCCAAGGCAGGTTATGGGGAATACTTTAATCACAGGCTTGGTCATGGAATTGGAATGAGTGTGCATGAGTTCCCGTCTATCATGGAAGGCAATGATTTGGTGCTTGAAGAAGGTATGGCCTTCTCCGTAGAACCTGGCATTTATATCCCTGGAAAAGTTGGCGTGCGTATCGAAGACTGTGGTGTCGTGACCAAGGACGGCTTTGACCTCTTCACCAAGACACCAAAAGAACTACTTTATTTTTAAGCAAAGACTATATAAAAACTAGGACTCCCAAAAAGTCCTAGTTTCAGTCTGAAGACAATGTTATTTTTGAAACTTTCCTTAGGCGATAACGGACGGTAGCGACTTCCTTTGGACGTCTGACTCAAGCTATTGCTTGCTCTATTTCCAACCTTTAACAGTCTCCCAGACTGTTAAAGAAAACCTAATTTTTGAGCCTTCTTCGCTTTTTCATTTCCAAGCTCAGACCTGAAATAGTCCACTGGACCCTTTCACCCCAAAACTTCCGAGAGCCTGAAACTATTACGTTTTAGGCTCTTTTATCACAGCGGAAAGTTTCCGGTTTTGCTCGCCTCGCCTCGCTCGCTAAAATCCATTATTTTAAATCATTAGCCAAACTTTTGAAGATTATTAACACAGAAAACAGGGTTTGTCTACGCTCTCAAACTAGGACTCCCAAAAAGTCCTAGTTTTTATTCGCATCGGATTAGTAGCCCTCAAATTGTCCTGCACATCAATAATGATAGCAAATTATTCCAAAGCATTATTCTTCTGCTGCAAAAGCTTGGGTAGCTTTAACAGCTTTCTTCCATCCCTTGTACAAGAAATCTCGACGTTCTGCTGTCATCTCGGGCTGAAACAGTTGACCAGTGTGGTTGAGAGTTTTCAGTTCCTCAATATCCGACCAGTACCCAACAGATAAGCCTGCTAGGAAGGCAACTCCCAGAGCTGTGGTTTCTAAATTTTTGACCCGTTCAATGGTCATGTTTAAGATATCCGCTTGAAACTGCATGAGCAGATTATTCATTGCCGCACCACCATCAACTCGGAGTTTAGGAATGCTTATTCCTGAATCCAACTGCATGGTGTCTATGACATCACGAACTTGATAGGCGATGGATTGGAGGGTTGCCTTCACAAAATCTTCTTTACTGGTAGCGCGAGTTAGCCCAAAAACAGCCCCCCTGGCATCTGAATTCCAGTAAGGTGCCCCTAAGCCTGTAAATGCTGGAACCACATAAATGTTATCTTCACTAGTAGATGCTGCTGCTAAACTCTCTGACTCTGGTGATGTTTCAATCATTCGAAGACCATCTCGGAGCCATTGGATGGCACTTCCTGCGATAAAAATAGAACCTTCTAGAGCATAGGTAACTTTTCCATTAATGCCATAGCCGATGGTTGTTAACAGGTTATGTTTAGAAAATTGCAGGTCTTCTCCAGTATTCATGATGATAAAAGACCCTGTCCCATAGGTGTTTTTGACCATTCCTGGCTCCAAAGCCAACTGACCAAAGAGGGCTGCTTGCTGATCCCCCGCCATGCCAGAGATGGGAACTTCTCCTCCATAGAAATGAAAACTAGTGGTATAGCCGTAGATTTCAGAATTTGACTTGACTTCGGGCAACATGATTTTTGGAATATGGAGAAGCTCTAAAATCTCATCATCCCATTTCAGTTCCTTGATGTTGAAGAGCATGGTCCGAGCTGCATTCGTATAATCGGTCACGTGAACAGCACCATCGGTCAACTTCCAAACCAACCAAGTGTCTATCGTCCCAAAAAGCAATTCGCCCCTTTCAGCGCGCTCTTGCGCACCCGGAACTTGGTCTAAAATCCATCTGACTTTTGTGGCAGAGAAATAGGCGTCAATGACCAGCCCAGTTTTTTGATGGAAGAAATCCACATACCCTTCTTTTTTGAGCTGTTCTACAAGAGGGGTTGTTTGTCGAGATTGCCAAACAATGGCATTGTATATCGGAAGTCCAGTTTCTTTATCCCAAACAACTGTCGTTTCACGTTGGTTAGCAATTCCTATCCCTCGGATTTGATTGGGCTTTAGGTGGCCTTCGATAAAAACCTCCGCAATCACGGATTGCACCGAGTTCCAAATCTGATTGGCATTATGCTCTACCCATCCCGGTTGTGGGAAAAGTTGTGGAAATTCTTTCTGACTACTCGCCACTTTTTCACCTTGTTTATTAAAGACAATGGCACGTGAGCTGGTCGTTCCTTGGTCAATTGCTAAGATGTATTTTTCTTCTGATGGCATACTGATCTCCTCATCACTTGTTGAAAACGATTTCTATGTGTTTTCTATTATATCCTAATTCTCAAAACCTAGCTAACGATAGCCGTTCAAAAATATTTGATTGTTTTCAGAGATATTGATGAAAATCAGGACGAAATTCATCTTCAGAACTGAAGATTATAAATGGTAGAAAGGTTTACTGTCATTTCAATGGCTTTTTTAGCGACAAAAAAGCTGGGACTACCCAGCCGAGGACGTAGACAAACCCTAGTTTTCTATCAAAAAGACATTACGAGGTTCTACCAGGGATTTAAAAAGTTGATTTTTTGCGAGCTAAGCGAGCAAGTATCGAAACTTTCCGCTGTGATAAAAGTACCTGAAACTATTGCGTTTCAGGTACTCGGAAGTTTTGAGACCTTAGGCTCAAAACTTAGGTTTGCTTTAACAGTCTGGGAGACTGTTAAAGGTTGGAAATAGAGCAAGCAATAGCTTGAGTCAGACGTCCAAAGGGAGTCGCTACCGTCCGTTATCAGCTAAGGAAAGTTTCAAAACAGACTTTGTCTTCAATCTGAAGCTGGGATGACCCAGCCTTCTTTCCTTATTCATTTGCCTTCAAAGCTTCTAACATATCTAGTTTTTTCAGGCGATGATTGACCAACCAACCGAGAACCGCCAAGATTAAGATAATCGTCACAATCGGAATTACCCAAACTTCCGGTGTCACCTGTGGGTTAAACATCATGCTGTCTGGTGCAATCATCTCAATCAAAAAGAGATGCAGAAAATGCCCTGACAGTAACCCGAGAGCAATCCCAATCAAGGTCAAGACAATGGTTTCTCGGTAAATATAAAGCGTCACTTCCTTGTTATGGAAGCCTAAAACCTTAATCGTTGATAACTCTCTGATACGCTCTGCCACATTGATATTGGTCAGATTATATAGAATCACCATCGCAAGCAAAATCGACACAGCTACCAATAACATCATGGTTGAAGCCAAGGAATCCACAATCAGATTAACCTGCTCGACCACAGATAGGTTTTGAGAGACTGCAGAAACTGCTGACAACTCTAAAAACTGCGCAGCATGGTCCTTAATCGCTTGTTCATCATTAGCTTTTAACCCTATCAAATAGGCATCCGATGCATAGCTTTCTTCAAAAGCTTCTTCATAAGCCTGACTCGTCATAAAGACAAAGTGACCTGTAAAAAGTTGAACCACACCCGTCACAGGAACCGTTACCGTCTGATCATCCCGTGTCAAGCTTATCTCGTCGCCTGCTTTAACGCCGTAGAGTTTGGCTAATTTCTCAGAAATAACAACACCATCTGAAGATAAGGAATGCTCTTCTTTGGTTTTTGCATCTCGCATATGGAGCAATTCCCCAAAATCACGCCCTTCTGTCACCATCAGAGTCAGACTCTGTTTGTCTTCAACCTCAGGAAAAACCTGGGTCAAACTATCAGTATAAATTGGGAGATACGCCTTGATGTCTGAGCCATTTAGGGCGTTGTCCAGGTCTTTTTGGTCTGCTTCACTGGCATCCTCTTTTTCAACCACTAGCATGTCGTAAGTTAAAATCTGTCCAAACTGGGTCTCTGAAATCCCACTGAGCGATGACCGGATCCCTAAACCAGCATAAAGGAGGGCAATGGACCCGGCAACTCCAAAGATGGTCATGAACATCCGTTGTTTGTAACGAAAGATATTACGGGCTGTTACCTTATTCGTAAAACTCATCCGTTTCCAGATAAAGCCAAGGCGTTCCAGTAAGATCTTTTCCCCCTTCACCGGTGGTTTTGGCTGGAGTAGATAAGCCGTCTGCTCTTTCAAACCTTTATTAGCAATCAAATAGGCTGGTAAGACAGCAGAAATCAAAGATAAAATAAGAGATAAGACGTAATAGACAGGATAGCTAAAGAGGGTTGCTTTCCCGATGACTGTACCGGTTGAAATGATACCTGAAATCATGGGAGCTAGGATAAATTGGCCCCCCAAAGTTCCAAGAAGGGTTCCGACAGTTCCTGCCACTAAGCCATAAATGATAAATTTTCGACGGATGGCTTTGCGGCTGTAGCCAAGGGCTTTAAAAATCCCTGCATTGGTCCGCTCCTCATCTACAAACCGCGTCATTGTCGTGAAGGTGACAAGGGCTGCCACAAAATAAAGAACCACAGGAAAGACATTGCCCACCTGAGAAATGGAGGCTGCCGAGGACCCATAGGTCTGATAGCCCTGACCTCCTGGCATGGTCCGGCGGTTAGAAACCCGATAGGTCGGCTCCTTTAATTCGTCCAATTCTTCTTGGGCGTCGTCCAATTTGGCTTGCTCTGTTGTCAAGGTCTCTTGGAGCTTGACCAGTTCTGGCACATCTGATGCACTTCGTCCCAGAGCTTTCAAAGCTTTTTCTTGACCATCCAGTTGCTCCTTGAGATCGTCTAATTCTTTTTGTCCCTTAGCAATCTCTGCCTCTGGCTCTTCCTTGATTTCCTTTAACCGCTCCATACCATTATCAGCTAAAAGGTCTTCCAAAGCAGACTCTTCTTCTGCCAAGCCTTTCTGATAAGTAGAATCAAAAGGATTGAGATCTTCTAAATCTTCAAAACGCAATCGAGCTAAACTATAAACCTCAGCATCAAAAGCTGACCCGTCAGCCATAGCATACCCGTCTAACTCGCCAGACCCTTTTTGACTGGCTCCAAAGCTGGTTTCTGACCAAATATCACTAGCCTTGATAAACCCTGATACAGTATAAGTGTCAGCTGTTAAGGTCCCATCGTCGTCTGATTCAAAGGTGATGGTATCCCCCAATTGATAGTCTTCTGCCAGGTTGGCAGATAAAGCAATCTCTTGGTCCGTTTTAGGCAGATGGCCTTCAACTAAGACGGGTTGCGACAAGGTTTTATCTAATGAAAAGACACGCAAAGACGCTTCTTGATCCTTGACCAGAACATCCTGCAAATACCCAAAGCTGACCGTCGCCTTGTCAAGGCTTTTTAACTCGTCCTGATCATGCTCCCCTAAGCCAAAGTCTGCCATCACTATAAGATCCGCGACCTGATACTGGTTCAAAAAGGCCGCACCCGTTTGCTCTAGGTTAGGGCCAGCGACTTTAAGCCCGACTAAGGCAAATGATCCCAGAGCCATCAGGCTAACAATGGAGAAAAAACGAGCCTTGGTCTTACGAATCGAGCGCCAAATGTCTCGCCAATAAATCCTATTTGCCATCAGATACCTCCTAATATTCCAAGGTCGCAATATCTTGCGGTTCTTGGTTAAGGTAGTGGTCCTTGACTTTGGCGTCACGCATGTGGATGACCCGATCTGCAATCGGCACCAGGGCAGAATTATGCGTCACAATAATCACCGTGGCACCTTTTTCGCGAGCCATGTCCTGTAAGATTTTCAGGACTTGCTTACCTGTCTCATAATCGAGAGCCCCAGTTGGTTCATCACAGAGCAAGATCTTAGGGTTCTTGGCAACCGCACGGGCAATGGAAACCCGTTGCTGCTCACCACCTGACAACTGGGCCGGAAAGTTGTTCAAACGGTGACCTAGCCCTACTTCTTTTAAGGTCTCTTCAGGGTCAAGAGCATCCTTGACGATTTCAGAAGCTAGCTCCACATTTTCCTTGGCTGTCAGATTACCGACTAGATTGTAAAACTGAAAGACAAATCCGACATCATCCCTGCGGTAATCCGTCCGCTGACGGGAATTGTACTGCGCAATGTCTTGGCCGTCGATGATGACCTGACCAGTATCGCATGTATCCATGCCTCCTAAAATATTTAGCAGGGTCGATTTTCCAGCGCCAGAAGCCCCCAAAATCATGACTAGCTCCCCTTTTTCAATCTCAAAATTGAGGTCTTGGTTAGCCATGATTTTCGTCTCGCCCACCTGAAATCCCTTGCTCAGATTTTTCACTTCAATATAAGCCATTTTCCCATTCCTTTCAGTATTGCTTTCATCCTAAAAATATTATATAATCTTCAAAACTAAAACTCAACAGACAATTTTCAACAGAGTGTTGAAATAAGGAGTTCCCGCATGAAACGACAAACAAAAACCAAATCTAAGATTAAACAAGCCTTTTCAGAACTCCTCTTAGACAAAGGGTTTGACCGCCTAACCGTTAGTGATATCATCGAAAAGGCTGCGATCAACCGCAGCACCTTTTACCACCATTATGTGGACAAATACGATTTGAGAGACCAACTGGTCGCAGATATGATTGACCAGCTCATGGCCATCTTAACCACTGCTCTCCTTAACGATTCTATGTTACAAGGTAAGAACGATGCCTTATTTCAGACCATTTCACAAACCCTTGAGTATCTGAAAGAAGATCACATTTTTGTCCGAGCCCTGGTCATGTCTAACCAGACCACCTTTCTTTCTGATTTATTAAAAGAAATCATGGAACAATTCTTCCACTTCATCAAGGACCTTGACCAAGACGATCAAATCACACCTCTACAGTATAAGTCAGACTATGAATACGAGATGTTTATTGCAAGCATCGTCTCAGTCTTCCTCCTTTGGGTTAAAAAAGGCATGACTGACCCCATTTCTGAAATTGCCCAACTCATCACAAGCCAAGTGCAATTGACTTATAGGGACTAGAACAGACTGCCGAAAAGAAGAGGCTGTGCAAAACACAGCCTCTTCTTGAGATTAATATTGTAGCCTGCTGATTCCTGTTTGAACAGTCAGTTTGGCTGTGTTTACTTTAGCATAGAAGGTTGATGTCATGCTAATTTTACCTTTATTAGCAAAAACTTCAAATGCAGACTTGTCGATAAATAGTGTTAGCTCATTGACACCATTTGGCAACTGAACAGAACGTTTTAGGAGAGGACTTGTTTCCTCACCACCTAGCTGATTCTCTAGTCCGCTCCGATCAAGGGTCAATTGATTGTTTTCTAACGATAACCTAATGTAATCATAAGGTCCTCCAATAGTCAGAGTCCAACTCGCATGTTCTTCAGAAATCAGATCCAATCTTGACGGTGACTTCAACTCTTCTTCCCATAAGTCGCCCTGGCTTAATTCGACAGTATTCCTACCTTTACCTGGTAAAAATGGTGTTTGGACTAATTGTCCATCAACAATTGTTAACTCCCGCGCTAAAGTCATCATGCCTGCCCAGTTATGGTTAAGGTCTTGTGTTGGGATTTTTCTCCCCCAGGCTTGCATCCAAGCAATCATAATGCGACGCCCTTGATTGTCTTCGAGGGATTGGGCTGCATAGAAGTCATGACCATGGTCAATCTCGTCTATTTTTTCGAGCACAAATGTTTTTGTTGACCAATCTACATGACCAAAACAGATAATGTTGGAATTAAGATTTTGAAAATCTTGGCCAGACTGTGGGAATTTCATAGGAGACATGATTAAGCAATCTTGACCCTTCAAATTGAAGTAATCTGGACATTCCCACATAATCCCTTGATCTGTCGTTCCTTTCAAAAAGATCGATTCGAAGGACCAATTCTCTAAGTCAGTTGAACCTAGCAAAACAATACAGCCAACCTGATCGACATGCTTTGTAGCAACAACTGCATAAAAGTGACCGTCTTTTTCAAATAGTTTTGGATCTCGAAAGTCAGCTGAGCTAATTTCCGGAATACTATCACCAGTCATCACAGGATTAGAGGTTAATTTTGTAAAAGAAATACCATCCTCTGAAACAGCCATGTTTTGCACCTGACGAATCGAACCGTCCTCTTCAACAATATGACCAGTATACATCAGCCACAAACGATCATCTTTGACAATTGCACTGCCTGAGAAACACCCATCTTTATCATAAGCCATGTCAGGAGCAAGAGCTACAGGCAACTGCTCCCAGTGCAATAAATCAGTTGATTTGACATGCCCCCAATGCATGGGCCCCCATGAAGAATCATAGGGATAGTATTGATAAAAGAGATGGTACTCTCCACGGAAGTAAACGAAACCATTTGGATCGTTAATCCATCCCACAGGAGCTGTTAAGTGTTTTTCGGGCTTAAACTGATCATTAACGTTTCCGATAGATTTGGAAATATAATCTTGAGCTCGTTGCAAAGTAAATCGTTCTTCAACCATGTGTTCTCCTATTTTTCAGTATTATAAGAGTCATAATACTTCTGCTTAATCGCTACAAATTCAGAAAGTTTGAAGCGTTCTAACTCTTGGATGTATGCATCCCATTCTTCTTCGACACCACCGTTAACAATCCATTCAGACCGTTTACGGTTAACATAATCCATCAGGTCGGCAGAAATCAGATCAATTTTTTCCAAATCCTCTGGATCCATAAAGACTCTTGGATAGATATTATCATTAGACATATAAGGGACATAATTTTCTTCTAACAGATCCAAACGCCATTTAGCGTCATCTGGCATTGTTGTTACGGTGCCATAGTATTCATCGAGGATAGCAAGACCTCCGCCAACTTCTGTTTTTTGACGAAGTTCACTTGGAGCTGTACCTTCTAATGGCAAGTGTTTAAGCATGTTGTTTGCTTCATCAAATTCAAAGATATTTTGTTGTTCTTCATCACCATAGGTTCCCCAGTTGTTTTGAACAGATTGAAGTGGCTCATACATAAGATCCAACCAACGAGCTGTCAATTCCAAGTTTTTATTGGCACTGGTGATGATGATACGATCGCGTGAGAAACCAATATTATTGGTACGAGTCACATTCTTTTGACCATCCGGTCCTTCCAAGACAGGTAGGACATCGTAGTTCTCACTTCCTGAAACGTTGTTAGAGTCCCAAGTGAAATAAACACCGTATCGCTGTTCATTACCTTTAGCAATGTAGGTATTCCAATCCTGCTCGAATGCTTCAGGGTCGAGCAAGCCTTCTTCCTGCAGCTGGCGCATGAAGGCAACACCTTCTTTATAGTCTTCGTTATCCGCCGTAAAGTCTACCACACCATCATTTCCTACAACGATATGGTCATCATTATCACCGATACCAAATGCACCAAAGAGCAATTTGAAATCTTCATTACCTCCATTGTTAATGAAAGACATTGGAATTTCATCAGCCTGACCATTTCCGTTAGGATCTTTTTCTTTAAATGCTTTTAGAACAGTGATGAGCTCATCCGTCGTCTGAGGCATTTCAAGGCCTAGCTTATCAAGCCATTCGGTGTTGATCCAAGCCATGTCATTCACACTATGGATGGACTCTTTATCGGAACCAAGCTCCTCGATCCATGGAAGTGAATAAATGTGTCCATCTGGTGCTGTCAGCATCGCCTTGTATTCCGGATTATCATCCAAAACTTTTTTAAGGTTTGGCATATACTCTTCAATTAGATCTTCGATTGGAATAATAACGCCGTCGTCTGCCCAATTAATCAATTCAACATCTGAGGCTCCTGCATTCCAAAACACATCAGGAAGATCGCCTGAAGAAATGTCTAGGTTACGTTTTTCAGCATAGTCGCTAGTATAGTTTGTCCAGTCGATATGGAGGTTTGTTTTTTCTTCCAAACGCTTATAAATCAGCTTATCATTAGGATCTTGTGGGGCTAATGTTGAACTCCCTGTCGTGATTTTTAAGCTGACCTGTTCTTCCAATGGGAAGGTGACATTACTGAGTTCGTAGTCTGGTGATGATGCTCCACCACCAGAGTTACCACATGCAGCAAGAGTGATTGCAGAGAGGGTTGTTAAACCAAATCCGGCAAGTTTTTTCCATGTTTTCATTTGAAAACCTCCTAAATATTTTTTAATTTATAAAATGAAGTAAATAACTTGGACTATGTCCTATCGAAGCTTTATCCTTTGAGGGATCCAACCATAACACCTTTATCAAAGTATTTCTGGAAGAATGGGTACATGATCAGGAGCGGTGCACTGGAGATAACGATTGTCGCATACTTAATCATTTCTGCAATTCGCTTCATTTCAGCCATAGCAGCTTGACCACCAACCATATTTTGTTCTGGTGTATTTTGAATCAAAATCTTTCTGAGAACTAATTGTAATGGTTCCAAATTTGGATCTTTGAGATAGATCATTGCATCAAAGTAGGAGTTCCACTGGCCAACAAAGGCATAAAGAAAGAGGACAAACATAATCGGCTTGGCTAATGGTAGCATGATTTTCAAGAAAATTTGAAAATCATTAGCTCCGTCCAGTTTCGCCGATTCAACGAGTTCTTCAGGAAGGCCTTGGAAATAGGTTCTCGCTAGAATGATATTCCAGACATTGATGGCTCCTGGTAAAACAATAGCCCAGATGGAATTTAGCATGCCAAGATTCTTAACTAAGAGATAGGTCGGAACTAATCCACCACCAAAAAACATGGTGAAGATTAAGAACCCGTTAATCCATTGACGTCCTGGAAGATCTTTCTTTGACAAGGGATAAGCTGTTAACATGGACAAAGCAACCGTAATCAAAGCGTAAACCGTAGAGTAGAGGAATGAATTGAGAAAGCCTCTTAGGATAGAAGAATCCGAAAAAACACGTTTATACCCTTCAACTGTCCAGTCATCTGGGTTAAGGCTAATGCCTTTTGATAATAGAGCCGATGGCTCGATAAATGAAGCCAATAAGATATACACGAGCGGAACGAATGTCATTAAAACAATTAAACCTAGTAGGATTCTATTAATCCACAAAATACGTCTATCGAAATCTGTTTGAAGATGTGCGTTCATATGTCCTCCTTATAACCCTTCACCATCATTAATCCTTTGGACAATCTTATTCACTATGATTAAAAGAATGACATTAATGATAGTATTGAATAGTCCAACTGCAGTAGAGTAAGAGTAATTCCCAGAAACCAAACCTTGCTTATAGACATAGGTTGAGATGATTTCTGAAGCTGTTAAGTTAAGGGATGTTTGCATTAGAAATGCTTTTTCATAGCCTACACTCATGATATTACCAGCAGCCAAGATAAACTGGATGACCATTACAGGTTTGAGCGCTGGTAAGTCAATATGGCGAATCCTTTGAAGAATATTCGCGCCATCAAGTTTAGAGGCTTCAATCAAAGCTGGGTCAACATTGACAAGGGTTGCGGTATATAAGGTCGACGCCCATCCCATGCCTTGCCAAATACCACTGGCAATGTATAAGGATCTAAAATAATCTGGGTTGGTCAAGAAATTAGCTTTAATGCCAAATAATCCTAGGAAACTGTTTACCGGTCCTTCAATTGAGAAGAATAGAAAGACCATACCAACGATGACAACTAGTGAAATAAAGTTAGGAGCATACAAGATAAGCTGTAGTTTCTTCTTCACACGGTCACTCATCAATTGGTTTAACATAATGGATAAGATAATCGGTGGGAAGAATCCCCACAAAAGTCCATAAATTGAAAGTTTCAGTGTATTTCCTAATAAAATGCCAAGATTGGGTGCTGATAAGAATTTGCGGAACTCTTCAAACCCTACCCACTCACTTCCTAAAATACCTCTCAATGGGTTATAATCCTTAAATGCGATCAAAACACCATACATCGGAACGTATTTGAAAATGATTGTCATTAAAAGTCCTGGAATCAGCATGAGATAGAGCATTTTGTACTTGCTTATCTTAGACCAGAGTGACGTTTTAGCTATTGACGTAGCCATATTTTTCTCCTTTGCACATTTTAGAAACGTTTCCAGTTTCTGCTAAGATTAAACCTCAAAGCAAATCGCTATGAGATTTTTGACTAAAACCATCTTTAGGATAACTAGAGTTGATTTTAGGTAATTAAACTACTTTTTTGGTTGTACTTCCTTCTAAATAAGATATTGGAAGGACATTGTACCGGTTCACTTCCTCTTTGTTCATTAATGAAATGAGGGCGTTGACAGAGGTTAAGGCCATTTCTTCTATGGGTTGCCGAATCGTAGAAACTACGAGTGGACGATCAGAAGCCATTCGGATTCCATCACATCCAATTATTTGGACATCCTCTGGCACTTTTTTACCCATTTGGTTAAGGACCGCAATCACATCCAAAGCCATAAAATCATTAATGGTAAATATGCCAGTTATATCTGGATGCTGTCGGAAGAACGTTTCCAATTGTCCTTCTAAATCGACAAAGGGTTCCGGGACTAAGAGATAATAATTTTCTTTTTGGTAGCTATTACAAGTATCTGTAAATCCTATTTGACGCTTGCCAATTTCAGTCGGAAATCTCGGTTGGCCTCCTATGTAAGCAAGGACATCACACCCTTTTGACATCAAGGTTTCAGCAGCAAGCCTACCAGCATCCATGTTATCTGCTGAAACTGAGATCGCTTCATTTGAAAAATGCCGGTCAACACTGACAAAAGGTAAGGAAGAGGTCACATATGGATCGATATCACTATAGGTCAAGGCTATGATTCCATCGACCTTATTTTGTTGCATCATTTTGATGTATTCTAACTCTCGATCCGCTCGTCCATCAGAATTACAAATCATACATTTATAGCCACGTTTAGCCAATTCGTTTTCCACATGATAGGCAAACTCACCATAGAAAGGATGCCAAACAGTTGGTAGGATAAGGGCGACCATAAAGGTTTTTTGAAGTTTCAGCCCACGGGCGTAGTTATCAGGTTCATAGTTAAGCTGTGCAATGGCTTCTTCAACTTTTTGGCGAGTCGTTGCTTTAACTTGGCCATTGTTAATCACTCTTGACACCGTACCAACTCCCACTCCTGCTAAGTGAGCAACATCTTTCATAGTTGCCATGATATCCTCCTTTCTAAAGCATTTCTATTTCTATCTATCTGGAAACGTTTCCAGTATATCATGAATTTTTATCTTTGTAAAGAGTTTTTCTAAAAAATTTTTAGGGGTTATGAGTCTATTGACTTGTTCATGTAAAAACCATCTATAAAGTTGGTCTATAATATATACACTTAGCTTTCAGTCACAGGATATCAAAAACCTTGTCAATGAATTTACAAAATTGAGTAAGCACAATGTCCACTGATTAAGCATTCAGTTGATTATTAGAAAAAAGCTGGGAAAAATGTCCTAGCCTTCTAATTATTTATCATCCGTTAAACAAGACGCAGTGGTTGGGAGTGACACTCACTGGCTATGTCAGTTTTAGTGTTACCCCTGCACAGGTCATTAGGTGCTTCAGCACCAATGAGCCACTGCTGAGTGGGCTCTCATTCGCTGATTTCATCAGCTTTTACAGCCCTAACAATAGAGGGAAACGTCGTTTCCACTATTTCCAACCTCAAACAGTCACTTTCTGACTGTTTGAGCTATGCGGAAGCTAAAAATGAAAAAGGGAGGGGAAATCGAACCTATTCGGTTACCGATTTTTTATGACATCTTAAAAAATTTATATGTGTGATTGGTTTCCTAAGCAACAAAGGCAACCGTCGTGCTCTCAACGGTTGCCTTCTAGCTAGTTACATTTTTAGTGTTTCTGTGACTTGCTTTTTAAGAAAGCTTGAATCAGGAGTGTTATGGAAGCAGATAGACCCACTGTGAGCACTCAGAAAAGCTTTCACAGATGAAACGCGTTCAAACTTTTCGTCCTGATGAATTCTGTACTGACCAATAAGCTAGTCACTAGTCCTCTTCAGGGTCTTCTTCAAACTGAGAATTATAAAGGTCAGCGTAAAAGCCGGATTGAGCCAAAAGGCTTTCGTGGGTCCCTTGTTCAATAATGTTGCCTTCTTTCATCACTAGGATCAGGTCAGCATTCCGTATGGTCGACAGTCGGTGAGCAATCACAAAGCTTGTCCGACCTTCCATCAACCGATCCATAGCCCGCTGAATAACTTCTTCCGTTCGTGTGTCTACTGATGAGGTTGCTTCGTCTAAAATTAAGAGAGGGGCATTTTTCAAGAGTGCCCGAGCAATCGTCAGCAATTGCTTCTGACCGACAGACAAACTAACGGTATCGTCTAAGCGTGTTTCATAACCATCGGCTAAGGTCATGATGAAATGGTGCACTCCAACAGCTTTGGTGGCTGCTATCATCTGGTCTTCTGTCACCCCTTCTTGGTTATAAATGAGGTTGTCGCGAATCGTACCTTCAAACAGCCATGTATCTTGTAAAACCATTGCAAACTGGTCGTGAACTTCCGCACGAGTCATTGATTTAAGATCTTTACCATCAATTGAGATTTGACCACTATCGATGTCATAAAACTTCATAAGAAGATTGACGATTGTTGTTTTACCAGCACCCGTAGGGCCTACAATTGCAATTTTTTGCCCTGATTTGGCCTGAGCTGTAAAGTTATGAATAATGGGTTGCCCCGGAAGATAACCAAAAGAGACCTGATCAAACGTTACATTTCCTTTTGAGCGATTTAATTGTTTCGTTTTACCGGTTTCATCTTCTAGTTCGTCTTGGTTAAGAAATTCAAAAACACGGGACATGGCTGCTCCTGCAGCTTGGAATTGTGTCAATGCTTGCGCAATCTGTTGAAGAGGTTGCGTAAAAATACGAATATACATCATAAAAGCAACAATTGTTCCCATGGTCAATCTCCCATCAAGTAAGAGAACAGCCCCGACAATACAGACCATGACGTACCCAAAATTACCGATAAAGGTCATCATAGGCATCATAATTCCTGAGATGGTCTGAGATTTCCACATGGACTGGTAAAGGTTATCGTTTAAGGCTTCAAATGATGTTTTGGTCTCATCGATAGCATTATAACTGCTGATCACATTGTGCCCAGAATACGTTTCTTCAACAAACCCATTCACAGCAGCAAGATTGCGCTGTTGGGCCTCGAAATAACCTCTGGCTTTCCCCATAATCAGAGCTACCCCTACAAAGCCAATCACGGTTGATGCAATGGCTGTCAGAGCAAGCCAATGGTCCGTAATCACCATCATGACAATAGACCCAATCAATAAGGTAGTCGCAGTAATTAAAGTTCCTAAACTTTGGTTAAGCGATTGAGAGGCGGTGTCAACGTCGTTGGTCACTCGTGACAAAGTATCGCCCTGAGAATGACTGTCAAAATAAGCTAATGGTACACGGTTGATTTTACTAGCGATGGCCGTTCGAAGCCGCTGTGAATATTTTTGAACAATCGTATTAATAATGAAGGCTTGAAGGTAATTGACAACTGCACTAATGAGGTAGAGTGTTGCCAGAAAACCGGCAATTTTTCCAATCCCTTCAAGATCCATCTGTCCCATTAAACCTTCTGTGATTTTATTGGTTAATTTTTCGACCTGTCTAGGACCATAAACGGTAATAAAATTAGCAACGACGGCTCCTATAACAGCGATAACAAAAGGAAGCTGGAATCCTTTGATAAAGGGTTTCATTTGTTCTAGTAAGGACGGCTTTTTAGTTTCCATGTTCTAACTCCTCCTTAGATAATTGAGAATAGGCTATTTCTTGATAGATTGGATTAGTTGCCAATAATTCTCTGTGTGTGCCTTGACCAACCACTTTCCCTTGATCAAGGACTAAAATATCATCTGCATCCATAATAGTAGAGATCCTCTGAGCGACAATTAATTTGGTCATGTCCTGCGTTCGCTCAGAAAGCATTTGCCGAAGAGCCTTGTCAGTTCGATAATCAAGAGCAGAAAACGAGTCATCAAAGATTAAGATTTCAGGTTTGCGAGCTAAAGCCCTGGCAATCGCCAAGCGTTGCCGTTGCCCACCCGAAAAATTCGTTCCTCCTTGAGCTACTTCAGCATCTAAGCCCTTATCTAAAGCCTCAACAAAGTCTTTCCCCTGTGCCAATTCAAGGGCTTCCCAAATGGCATCATCTGAGAGTTGACCTGCTGCAGAATCCCCCATTGCAATATTTGACCGAATGGTTCCAGAAAATAGAACAGCTTTTTGAGGAATATAGCCAACCCGATGATGCAGTTCTTTTTGATCATAGGCTTTAACATCAACACCATTGATCTTAATCGTTCCCTGAGTCGCATCGTAAAATCGTGGGATGAGATTCACTAAGGTCGATTTCCCTGAACCCGTTGAACCTATAAAGGCAATCGTGTCTCCCTTATTGGCACTAAAGGAAACGTGTTCGATGACAGCTTCTGATGTTTTACTATAACGGAAAGAAACGTCATCAAAAACAATATGCCCTTGTCCCCTTGGTTCTATTGAGGTCTTTTCAGGATAAGTCAAGCTATTATCTAATGTAAGGACTTCGTTAATCCGACCTGCAGAAACCAGGGCACGAGGTAAAATCATGAAGACCATCATCATCATCATGAATCCCATAACAACTTGCATCCCGTATGAACTGAAGACGACCATATCCGCAAATAAACCAATTTTGGCTTCAAGAACGGCCTCAGAAATCAGATGTGCCCCAATCCAATAAATAACCAGTGTCAGACCAGATGAAATAAGAGACATGACAGGGCCCATCAGACTAAAGATACGCCCAACAAAGAGTTGAAGACGGGTTAACTCATCATTGGTGACATTAAATTTATCTGTCTGATAACCTTCTGCATTATAGGCTCTGATGACACGAATCCCAATCAAACTTTCTCTCGTAATTGCATTGAGACGGTCCACCAATTTTTGAATTCGACGCTGTTTAGGGAAGGCGAGGAATAAAAAGGCTGTCAACATTAAAAGAACAATGACTACAGCAACCGCTACAGCAGCCACCCATTCCCCTGACTTATCAGCGATTTTGCTAATGGCCCAAAGCGCCATAATAGGTCCCTTAGTGATGACTTGCAATCCCATGGTGATAAGTACCTGAAGCTGTGTTAAGTCATTGGTCGACCGAGTTAACAAACTAGGAATCGAAAACTGTTTAATTTCAGCTTGTGAAAAATCCATAACCCTAGTATAGATTTGACTTCTTAGCCGTGTGGTATAAGAAGCCGCCGTTCTTGCAGCCAAAAAGCCAATGATTGCTGCAACAATAAAACTTCCAAAAGACAAACTGAGCATCTTAATCGCTGGCTCTTTTAAGGCACTGACCTCTGTCCCTGGTGTCTGCAATAAGGCTGTGATTTCAGACATATAGGATGGAATTTCCAAGTCTAGCCATACGCTTAAGAAAACCAAGCCCAGTGTCAACACCATCACTGCGACTTCTTTTTTGGTGAAGCGTTTCATCAATTTAAACATCATTGTCCCCCTTTTTCTGTTTCAGCCTCTAAAATGGACTCAATATTGCGCTCTAACGTTTTAACCACTGTATAGGATAACCTAAGATCATCAATAGAAACATCCTTGAGTAATTGTAAATGAATAGCATCTAAAAATTCTTGATAAGCAATGGCTTTCTGACAGCCTAGTTCCGTTAGATAGACATGCTTATATCGCTTATCTTCTTGAGATGGAACAACTTCTATAAAGCCGTTCTTGACCATCCGCTTAATCAAACTGGACGCAACTGATTTTGAAATCTTTAATTCCTCTTCGATCATCCGTATGGAAATCTCCCTATCAGGATGACGGGTCAGAAAAAGAATCACGTGACCTTGCGGTCCACCTAAGTGTTTCACGTCATACTTGACTGCTGTCACATCCATAACATGCTCCAATTGATTCAAAAAATGCCTTACTTGCATGATTGGATTTTTCAAAAATCATCAATCCTTTCTTTTAGTAATCATGGGAACTAGTTTAATACTTTGACAATCATTCGTCAAGCAAAAAAGTTCTCTTGAGAACTTTTTTTGAAATTTTAAAAAACTCACTGATTAGAATGATTTCTTGATGGACAGATTAAAAATACAACTATCCGTTCACAAATCACATTAGAGTAAAATGCCACCAAAGTCACCCGCAAGTTACAGTCTAAACCCCTATTTTTTTACCGATAACAAAAAAGGCTGGGATTGTCACCCAACCTCTTGAAATGAAAGACTGTTAGCCAACATTTTCCACAAACTTACTCTGAAACAACCTTGTAAAATCTAGCCAGAGTTTGACCAGTCTGTTCCGCTAAGGGGAGAACATTTTTCATGGCCGTTTCAAGGGTCAGTGGACCAGGACAGATTGAAAATACCCCTGCAAAACCAAGGTCGTAAAGCTGGGATAAGTCTGTCGAATGGCTTCCCACAATAGCAACCGCCGGGACATTCTCCAGCTTAGCCAGTTGCAGGACTCCGAGAGGAACCTTCCCGTATAGGGTCTGCTGGTCCATTTTGCCCTCCCCAGTCATCACTAAATCAGCATCTGTTAAAGACTCTTTAAAACCAGCCAGACTCAGAATCGTTTCAATGCCTGGCACCATGCTGACTTTGTCTGATGCAAGAAAAGCATAAATCCCTGCTCCAATGCCTCCAGCAGCACCGCCTCCAGGCAAGAGACGAAGATGGTCTGGATTTTCAGGGCTCAGGAGCTCAGCCAAACGGTAAAACTCTCGGTCGAGGTAGGCGATTTCCTCATCTAAACCCCCTTTTTGAGGGCCAAACACTTGGCTAGCACCTTCTGCTCCACAAAGGGGGTTGGACACATCGACTAGAAACTGAATGTCGACACCCCGAAGCTCAGGTTTCAAACCACCGCTTTCAAAACGAGTGATGTTGGAAAAATGCTTTGGAATCATCTCTACTTCTTGGGCCGAGTCATTAAATGCCTTAAGCCCAAGGGCAGCTAGTAATCCTAACCCTAAATCGTTCGTTCCTGACCCACCCAAGCCGATATATAACCGTTTGATCCCTTGATCTAGAGCATGGGCAATCACTTGACCAGTCCCATAGCTACTGTATTGCAACAGTTGAGAGTCAGTGTCATCAATCTGCGTTATCCCAGAAGCTTGAGCAACTTCGACAACCGCGTAATCCGAGTCTTCACTGAGAAAATAATCCGCCTCTATCAATCGACCATCTGGACTAGTCGCTTCTACGGTGATGCGTTGCCCTGCCAGATTATGAGAAAAGGCAGCAATCGTTCCTTCACCCCCATCAGCTACTGCTAATACCTGAACATCAGCTTCTGGCAAGCTCTTCAATACACCGTCTTTCACCGCTTGTCCTATTTGCCACGAGCTGGCACTTCCTTTAAAGGAATCCATAGCAATAATGACTTTTGGCATCATATCTCCTTTTCTTCTCTCATCAGTAAAAGTATCGTCAAATGTTAAAACTTCTTTTTCTTATCTTACCAAAATGAGAGGACTTTGTCTTCAGTCTTAATCTGGCAGCTCGATGGCATAGTTACAGAACATTACAGGCAATACAAGCAATTACAGGCCAACACTGTCCCACACAAAATTGACATTTTAAACATGTCCAATAAAAAGCTTTTTAGTCCTTTTGATGGGTTTAAAAAACGCTCAACAGTTGAGCGTTTGTGCTAAGAAGACCAGGGGTACTCTGGATAAAGCATTTTAAGGACATCTGTCGTTAAACGACGAGAGGTACCTTTTGCTGGAAAGATATGCATCATCATCATGGGGTTAAAATTAGCCTCAATGATCCCATAACTCGTCGGACTGCTGTCTGCTGGTAACGTAATATCAGGGATTATCAAATCCACTCCACAGACTTTAGCCTGCATGACCTTGGCAATCGCAACCGCAATCGTCTTATAAGACGGATGGACCTCATCGGTCATGTCGATGGAGTCACCACCTGTGCTGATGTTAGAATTAGCCCTCAGATAGACCGTCTCGCCTTCTGAAATAACGCTATCTACAGTATAACCTTGAGCCTTGAGCTGAAGCTGTTCCAACTCTCCCAGTTCAATTTTCTTGAGCGGAGTTGATTTGCCATCTCCCCTTAAAATATTAGTATTTTTGACCGCGACCAATTCCTTGACCGTAGAGACACCATCTCCTATGACATTGGCTGGCACGCGCAGAAGAACAGCCTTGGTCTCATCGCCAAGCACAAAAAAGCGGTACTCCGTTCCTACGATGAAATCTTCCACCATGACTTCTTTGTCTTCTAATAAAGCAAGTTCAACAGCTTTTAAAAAGTCGCCCTTATCCGTTATCCCCTTTTCAAAAATACTGATGCCTAAGCCAAAGTTGGTTGATTTGGGTTTAATGACAATGGGTTTTGAGCAGACCAGTGAGAACACTTGCTCAGCCTCTTCAAGGCTGGTGACCTGGATACTTTCAGGAACTTGGAATCCTGCCTGCGCGAGAACTTTTTTAGTCACGACCTTATTTTCCATGATCAGTGGTGAAATGTAGCTATCCTGGCTAGTCATGTTGCCATTCTTGACATATTCGATATGGTCTGCAAAGGTCAGCTTGACAAATTGATCGCGTTCATCAAGGATTTCAACAGCAAACCCGTACTGAATCGCATCAGCTAAAAAGGCTTGGGTTGACAATTCCATCTCAGAGAAGGCTTGAAGGCCAAAGGGTTTCTCCATAACAGCTGACTTATAAGAGCGGGCCAAGTTGAGGCCTACCTCGAGCATGCTGCCTGAGGCTTCATAGGTCTGCCAGAGTTGACCTCCCACCGTTTTCTCGGGCTGGCTAATCTGGCTACGTTTGTCTAGTAAAAGCTCTCGGTCGCTGACGGAAAGGCTTATCTGCTCTGCCATTTCCAGCAAGGCCTCAAAAACCAGTTCAGCTTCTGCTATATCTGCAGCAGGTGTCAGGGGATGGGCTAGGGCTGTGGCCTCTTTTAGGGGCAGGCCCGCACGATAATCCGGAGTTTCCTCAATCCAAAGAAGACCCATCAAAAAGAGGTGAACAAATCGGGCATCTTCAGGCGTCATGCCGTAAGGCGCAAAGGGATTGAGGTCAAACAGGCGAAACTCCAAATACTCAATACCTTTTTCCGGTAAATCTTTGACAGATTTGGCTCCTCTAAAGCGCACGGTTTCATACAGCTCTTTCTCAGCAATCAGGTCTCCTGTGTCAACCAAATGTCTCAAATCCTTAATGTACTGGTCCAAACTGTCAAAGGATACGTGAACATGAGGCTCATTGACATACCCAAAACGACTGGACCGAATGGAACGTGCTGGAGAATCCAAGGCCTCTCCGCCTTCAAAATAGCGGTCTGGGGCAAGCGGGGACGCCCCCAAAAGATAAATGAGCAACCACTGGTAGCGCAAGAATTGCCGAGCTAGCTTCATGTAAACCAGATTACGTGTCTCCGTAAGAGAACCCTTTTCACTCGCTAAAGCCTGAAAGAAGGCTGGGCTTAGGCCAAAATTGTAATGAATCCCAGAGACCATTTGCTTGTATTTGCCATATTTCTCGGTCAAATATTCACGATACCGTCGATCCTCATCTGCCATTTGAGCTTCCAAAATAGCACTGGATTCTGGCAGTCTTGCTGGCATCGACAAGGGCCAAAGGTACTCATCCTCAGCTAGCTGCCGTATGGTCACTTCATGAACAGCCCCTAAAAACCTTAGGGCATCCGTCGACGCCCCACAGACTGGCGTTATCAACTCTAACTGCGACTCAGCAAAATCTGTCTGAATATAGGGGTGAAAGTCACGGGAACCAAACCTTTTAGGGTGCAAATTTTGGCTAATTTGTCCATCCTGATCCACGCGCTGCCCTTCTTTTTCAATCCCAATTGTCGCCTGAACAAAAAGCCCTTCAAGACCCTTATCCAGAATTGTTGCCTTCAGTGACATAGCTCTCCACCTCGTCTAAATACTACCCTTAACTTACCAAAAAAGAAGAGGGAAATCAAAGATTCTCACACGAAATGTGGAGAAAAGATAAAACTTTTCTCCACATCCTATTATGCAGGTAAGGTAAACCGTTTTTCCAAGTGATTAAATACTAGTTGAATAGTTCCACACAGAAGAATGTAAATTATAAAAATGACAAAATAAGATTCAAAATATTGATAACCGTAGGCAGCTTCAACACGCGCAATTGCTGTGATATCTTTGATTGTCATGACAAAAACTAGTGATGTCCCCTTCGCCAAGTTAATAACCAAATTACAGAGATTAGGCAAAGCTACTTTAAAAGCCTGTGGGAAGATGATTCTCCTATAGGCTTGACTTGAACTCATTCCAATACTTTGAGCTGCTTCTAACTGTCCTTTACTGATGGCAAGTAAGGCTGATCGAATAATTTCCGATAAAGACCCTGTTGTCATGATGCTAAAAATAATAAAAGCATAAACTATTGGATTAAAATCAAAAACATTGATCGTAATACCTAGATTTTTAAAGATACTATTTAGAAGACTCGGAAATAAGCTATAGAAAAATAATATCATGACTATCGGTGGAGTAGCCCTTATAAAAGCAAGGTATATAAGAGAAAACGTTTTAACACCTTTAATGTTATAAATTTGCCCTAAAGCTAATAACAAAGCAGGCAGGAAGCTAATCACTAAAGAGACAATCATAATCGCTAAAGTGACCGGAACTCCAGCTAATGTTTTGAAAAAGGTTTGAATAATGTAGTCCAAAACAACCTCCTAAATCCTCGGCGCCAACGACCGTTCCATCCATTGAGAAATAACAGAAATCACCAAAGAAATCCCCCAATAGATAACAGCTACTGCCGTGTAAGTTTCTAAAGAGTAATTCCCCAAATTACGACCAACTAACAAATTAGCTGCTCCCATAATATCAACCATCCCAATTGTATAGGCTAGGGCTGCATCTTTCAATAAATTTAAAAGAGCATTTGTCATATTCGGTAAGGCTAACTTAAAAACTTGTGGAAGAACGATACGATAAAAGGTTTGCCACGGGGTTAACCCAATACTTAAGGCAGCTTCTTCCTGGCCTTTAGGTAAGGCTAGATAAGCAGATTTAAACACCTCCGCCATCATTGCTGAAAAAAGAAGAACCAATGTCACTACAACAAAAATACTTCTGGGCCAATGGTTGATATCTACTTCTAGCCACCATTTCAAAAATTCTGGAATACCATAAAAAACAAGAAATAATAAGACAATCGGAGGAGTGCATCTTAACATAAAAATATAAGTTTCTGCTATTTTTACCAAAACATTGTCTCTTGATAACTGCATCCAAGTCAGACAACCTCCTAATAAAGAACCTATTAAAAACGTTATTACAATAAGGCCAACTGTTACTGGTATAAAAGGAAGGAGTTGAGGAATAAAGTCCCCAACTCGAGCAAGTGAAAATTCAACCATTCTAACCTCTCCTATTTTGTCACATAGTTAAAAACATTTTCACCGAAATACTGTTCAGAAAGTTCAGCTAATACACCCTCTTCTTCAAGTTCTTTTATGGCTTGTTCATAAGCTTCAACAAACGCTTCATTTTGGGCATTTTTATGGATCAACGGATAAGTTTCAATGCCACGGTAAGGGAAATAACTTAATTGATCAGCATACTTGTGATAAGCACCATCTTCTGCAATCACGGCATTTTCGTAAGACAATTTGATATCGAAATACCCATCATAGCGTCCCTCAAGGACCCATGCGTAAGCATCTGCTACTGTAAATGATTCAGCCGCTGTTAACTCAATTGGGGTATCCGGATTTTCTGTATTGTAGTCTTTAATTACATTATATTGCGCATTTTGGGGTGAAATGGGAACTAACTTTGCCTCTGCAGTAGCAAAATCATCAATTGATTTGAATTTGGATTCATCCTCCTTACGGATAGTAAAGCCAATGACACTTGCCCCTATAGCAGTCTCAGGAATTAAAAACTTTTTAGCTCTTTCTTCAGTATACCATGCCCCTTTTGTACCAATATCATACTTTCCTGATTCTAACCCAACAAGCAAATCTTCATCGCTTGTCCCAGTATATTCAAACTGATATCCTTCTAATTTTTCATCAATCGCTTTTAAAACTTGAACCTCATAACCATCTGATTCTCCCTCATCATTGATGAAATCGTAGGGAGCGTAAGATTGGGTATGGGCAACTCGTAAAGTCACAACATCAGAAGATGCCTTTTCATCAGATTGCAATAGTTGTCGTCCTAAAACTGTTACTAGAGCTACTATAATGACAACACTACCGACAATGTACCATTTTTTCTTATTCATTTTATTTTCTCCTTACATAAATTAATGAGCTGCATCACGAATCCACTGAATGCGTTCAACATCAATATCACTTGGAATGGTACAGTCTGCCCCCAAAATAATGCCTTGTCTACCGTTTTCAGACAGAATCGTTTTGACCTCTTGTTCAATCTCCTGACGGGTTCCCTTGTAAATCAAGCTATTTTTTTCATTTTGAAAACCACCTAGAACGGTCTTCCCACCAAACAATTCCCGACCATTTTTCAGAGATACATTTTCTGGTTTGACAGCCCAATTAAATACTTTTGCAGGATAATCCTTATATACTGCTATATTGTTACTAGCGCCCTCATAGCCACAAATATGTAAAATATTAAGTCCATCTTCACCACCTGCAGCTTCAAGTACAATCAAATCTGCAGGTTGAATATAGGTTGGATAGACATCTGAATTAATACGATTATCCTGAACCCCTTGGACACTGAAATAAATACCATCGATTGGCACTTCTTTTAATAACCGTTTTACAAGTTTTGCCAAATCATTAGCGATAACAGTTAAAACGTTTTGAACCGTTTCAGGATTTTCTAACAACAAATCAGCAAGTTGGTCGTCTCCTGACGAGACTTCATTCGCTAGCTGCCACTTTAGATGTGTTGCCGGAGAAAAAATATTATATAAAGCAACAATGTCTTCATCAAACGAAGCTTTAATGTCTTTAACAAGCTGAACCTGTTTGTCAAACCAAGGATGATTGTCAGGTAAGGGAGAGATTGCTGCTAATTCATTTACTGATTTAACACCTTCATGGATTAATGGGCTAGGATATCTAAAGAAACCATCACTCATTAGTTTTATAAAATCAGGTTTTACTGTTTTAAGAAATTTCTGATGCCCATGTAGATTTTTTTGATAGATATTTTCCGAATCTAATCCATTAAGCCACTCGTCTTTTTCTGTAAAGTGAAACCAGAATCCAACAGGAACTCGGTCTACCACTTCGCCATTAAATGCCTGCTCAACTAACTCACGTTTTGATACCATAAGCGCCTCCTTGCACCATGTGCTGTTTATTTTTGAGAACTATCTTATCATGCCACCATGCATTTGCATAATATATTTTAGCTATCACTCCGTTAAAATTTTTCAAATTAGAAATAAACTATCAATCAGATAAGAATTCTTTATAGCTTGTTTAAATAATCACAAAATAAAAAAGAAGAGAAAAACACCTACCATTTAGATAGTGTTCCTCCTCCTTCTTAGATAGCTAGACAGATAGCTGAAAAAACTTTTTTCCACAATCATAGACCTAAGTATTCTTAGGTAAAAACAGAAAATTCCAGCATTATTATAAAACATAATCGATGGCAAAATCAGGCAGAATCCGGGCCAAAAATTGGCGCGTTCTCATTTCTTTTGGACTGGTAAAGAAATCGGACGGATGGCCCTCCTCTACAATTTTACCACCATCAAAAAAGACGACGTGGTTAGCAACATCCTTGGCAAATGTCATCTCATGGGTAACGACGATCATCGTAATGCCTTCTTCTGCTAAGGTTTTCATAACCTGTAACACATCACCAACCAGCTCTGGATCTAAGGCAGAGGTTGGCTCATCAAAAAGAATTACTTCAGGCTTGACTGCAATGGCCCGTGCGATTCCGACCCGTTGTTGTTGCCCACCAGAAAGCTGGTGAGGGTATTTATCTTTATGGTCCCATAAACCAACCTTGGTTAAAGCTGTTTCTGCTATTTTAAGAGCTTCGTCTTTCGGCACTTTTCGGGCAATCACCAGACCTTCTAAAATATTTTCGAGAGCTGTTTTATTGTTAAAAAGGCTATAATTCTGGAATACAAAGGCAGTCTTCCGACGAATTTCTAAAATGTCCTGTCGGCTCAATTGCGCTAAAGAATAATCCTTACCTGACAGGACAAGCTCTCCTTCATCAACCGTCTCCAAATGGTTAATGCATCGTAAAAATGTTGTTTTCCCTGAGCCAGACGGCCCTAAAATAACCACCACATCCCCTTGGTTCACTTTTAAGGAACCCCCATCTAAAACGACTTTATCTCCAAATGCTTTTTTTATGCCTTTAACCTCAATCATCGTCATTTCCTCCAGATTATTTTTTCTTATCTTACCACGATTCCAACAAACACCCAAATATATTTTTTTTATCACATCTATAAAAAAATCAAACCATCGATTGTGGTTTGATTGGAAATAGCTATTATCTTTAGAGAGATTTTTTAAAAGAAATTAAAATCAGTTATCTTTCGTAGCTTTTGTTGGTTCTTTTTTTGATCAATCAGTTAAATGACAATCCCATCGCAATGGTCTATCTCGTGTTGGCAGATTTGGGCAGGGAAATCCTTGAGAACAACTGATTTTCGTCGCCAGTTCTGATCGAGATAAGTAACCTTAATGGTCTGGTAGCGTTTAGTCGGCCTACTGCCTTCTAGGGATAGACAGGATTCCTCCGTCTTATAGGGTCCTGATTGCTCGACAATGACAGGGTTAAACATGAGCAAATCGACAAACCCCAGACTAACGACAATGATGCGTTTTTGCTGACCAATCATATTAGCAGCTAGACCAACACACCTGTCCTTATTGGCTTGTACGGTGTCCAGCAAGTCTTGCCCTATGGTCATATCTTCTTTACTAGCTTCTTGAGACGATTGTTGCAGGAAAAACGTATCTTTGACAATTTCTCTAATCATTTCCTTACCTCGGTTTGTAAAAGCAATTGTTTGTCTTTGAGGACATAAATCGTATCGACCAAATCCAGAACACGTTCATCATGCGTCACCATGACTACTGCTGTTCCGCGTTGACTAGCTTCACGCTTCATCAGCTCAACCACCTGATGTCCCCGTTTGCCATCCAGACTAGCTGTCGGCTCATCTGCCAACAGAAGGCTCGGTTGATTGATAAGAGCCCTGGCAATGGCCACCCGTTGTTTTTGTCCACCAGAGAGTTGCTGAGGTAAATATCGACGTTGAGCTGATAAATCAAAACCAGTAAGGAGAGAGTCGATGCGGTCCGTTAACGATGTTTTTTCACGGGCTAATTCCTTGGTCGCTACTAGACGTAATTGCTCCTCCATGGGTAGATAAGGAATAAGGTGATGGCTCTGAAAAATAAAACCCATTTTTTCCCGCCGAAGCTTCGTTCGCTCCTTGTCAGACAAACCATGAACCGGTTTACCGTCCAATAAAGTCTCTCCCTCATCTGCTGTCAACAGAAGACCAGCGATCGATAGAAAAGTTGACTTACCACTTCCTGACGGTCCTAAAATAGCGACAAATTCACCTGGTTGCACCGTCAAGTCAGCCTTGTCTAAAATAATATTCTTCTCTTGCCCATCCTGATAGGCTTTCGAAATGCCTTTTAATTGCAAGCTCATTACACATCACCTCCACCGATGATTTTGACAGGGTCTATTTTCACAATTTGTAAGCAAGAGACCAAAATACTAAACACAGCCATACCAACAAAAATACCTGCTGCAAATAAAGCACTGCTTAGATCGATCGTAACAGGCACTTTGCTCGGAAGAAGACTCATGGTGCCTAAGGCGAGTGCACTTCCAAGTCCTACACCAAGAATGGCTAAGAAGAAACCTTGCCCAAATTGGATACTGACAATCTCACGAATAGATAGCCCTATGGCACGCATAACACCAAATTGTTGCCGTTTTTGTAGGGTCAGAATATAGAAGAAAATCCCTAAAATAGCTGCTGATACAAAAAGAAGGACACCTGATATCAGATTAACTGTTAGTTGCTGCGCCGCATAGCCCGGTACTTGTTCAATTAGGTCTGATTTGGAGGACACTGTAAAACCTTCTGTCGTAACCATTTGACTCGAGTCTTCGAGCGCTAAACTTTGGTAACGCTCTTCTGCAGCTGGGTTAATGGCTAATTTCATCTGACGATCTGTCTCTTGGGAAATAATGGCTAGAGGAGCAAAGGTATAGGTTTGACGCTCTATGAAACCTACGACTTCAAGGGTCAAATCAGATTTTGTGTCGAGTAATACGTCCCCCAGCTCGATCCCAGCTTCAGCAAACTCTTCACTTAAGAGAACCTGATTTTCGCCTGCTTGGAGGCTATTGCCTTCAAGGACTTCTGGCATCAGAAAACTGTCTTCTTCAAGAACAAAATAAACGGCATCTTGTTTTTCAGCACGGTCCTCTTTTTTTAAGCCAGAGCGCTCTACACTAAAGGCGGTCACGCGCCCGCTCAATTCTGACTGGAGATTGTCCGCCTCTTCTAGGCTCATGCTAGAATCAGCCAATAGATTTTTAGCATCGCTTGACAGAACAAAACCTTCTGCTGACAGTTCTTTCAAGGCGCCTGAAGATTGCTCAGCTAATCCTCCAGCTAGTCCCGTCAAAAAGACCACCATAAACATCATGAGTACAATCAAAAGTTCAATCATCAGGTATTTTTTCCAATTATAGCGTATCTCAGCCCATGCGTGCTTCATTCTTAGCTCCTTTTCTGTCTTCCCATTATACCCTTTTAGGAATGAATTTCCTAAGTAATAGCTCAAAAAAACCAGCTCAAGGCTGGTCTAATTAAGTTGAAAATAAGGTCCAGGATTGAGCACGCAGTACCATACTAATAGAAAACTAAGTATATCCACATTCTCTAAAAACAGTCTAGAGCTGATGTGTTTTCCGATCTCCGAAGGCTCAAGTCCTATCTGCCATTAAAGTTTTTGATCTGGCGTTTGATATCGCGGTCTTGCTCACGGCGTTTGATGGATTCACGCTTGTCGTAATCGTGTTTCCCTTTAGCAAGGCCGATCAGGACCTTGGCATAGCCATCCTTGAGGTAGACCTTGAGTGGGACCAAGGTCATCCCAGTCCCCTTGACCTCGCCCTCTAACTGAGCAATTTGCTTCTTGCGAAGCAAGAGTTTTCGAGTTCTGGTCGGGTCTTGGTTCCAGATATTGCCCTCTTCATAGGGTGCGATATGGACATTGACCAACCAGGCCTCGCCTTTTTTAATCTGAGCAAAGCCATCCTTAAGGTTGATTCTAGCGGCTCGCACACTCTTGATTTCGGTCCCTGTCAGGACTATACCTGCTTCGACAGTATCGACAATGGTGTAGTCGTGGCGCGCTTTCTTATTTTGCGCGACCACCTGTCCTTCGCCCTTTGCCATGTTTGCCTCCTTTTTTCGCTACTTCTTTGTAAAATGGTTTCTTGCCCTTGCCTTTAGAGGCAGAGGCTTTTTTCTTATCTTTCCCAGCACCGGAATGCCCCTGGGCCTTACCTCTTGTAGGTCCTCTGCGGCCTTTTCTATCCTTACGGTCATTGCTTGATTTGAGACGCTTTTCAATAACGTCTTGATCAGATGGGAGCCATTCAAAGTCAATCTCACCTGTCAGTTTATCTGCCTTGGTTAATTGGACCCGAATCGGTTGGCCAACACGGAAGACCACGCCAGATTTTTCCCCTTGAAGGGTCAGGGTGCGTTCATTAAAGTTAAAGAACTCTGGCAAATTGGTCACATGAATCAAGCCTTCCACAGTGTTTGGCAGCTCGACAAAGAGCCCAAATTTGACAACGCTGGAAACAATCGCATCAAACTCTTCGCCAACAAATTCCTGCATGAATTCAGCCTTCTTCATAGCCTCCACCTCACGCTCGGCCTCAATGGCACGGCGTTCGAGTTGGCTAGACTGGCTAGCAATCTCAGGAACGATTGCCTCGAAATGCGTCGCTGTTTCACTCACAGCCTTGGTCCCGTAATCGCGCATCATGCGGTGGACCATAAGGTCAGGGTAACGGCGGATCGGTGAGGTAAAGTGGGTGTAGTACCCCGCAGCAAGTCCGTAGTGACCATGGTTGTTTTCGGCATATCTGGCCTGTTGCATGGAGCGCAAGAGCATCATGGAGAGGACTTCGCTATTTGGCTGGCCTGAAACCTTCGCCATAAAGTCTTGTAAAGCTTCCTGACCAATGCTACTAGCCGTTCCGTGAATCGGAATCCCAAAGGTTGAGGCATAATCGATAAAGGTCTGGAGTTTCTCAGCCTTAGGCTCCTCGTGAATCCGATAGATAAATGGCAGTTCTTTTTTGTCAAAATGCTCTGCCACCGTTTCATTGGCAACCAACATAAAGGACTCAATCATGCGTTCTGCAATCCCGCGCTGACGAACCGTGATGTCAACGGGTTTTCCAAGATTATTGACCAGGATTTTAGCTTCTTTAGTGTCAAAGTTGAGAGCACCCCGACGGACACGCATCTCCTCCAATATCTTGTGAAGTGTCACCATGTGATCCACAGAAGCTACAATCTTACCAAACTCTGAAATAGTCTCTTGGTTACCCGCAATCATCTCATTGACCGCAGTGTATGTCATGCGGTAAGTGGTTTTGATGACGGTCTGTGCCAACTGATAGTTGACCACGCGCCCCTTGTCATTAATTTCCATGATAGCTGACTGGGTTAAGCGGTCGACATTAGGATTCAGTGAGCATATGCCGTTTGACAAACGCTCTGGCAACATAGGAACGACACGGTCGGTCACATAGACAGAGGTCCCACGGCGAAGGGCTTCCTGGTCAAGGGCGGAGCCTTCCGTTACATAGTAGGAGACATCCGCAATATGAACCCCAAGCTCAAAGTTGCCATTTGGCAAGACCTTGATATGAATGGCATCGTCCAAGTCCTTGGCATCCGCCCCATCAATAGTGAAGATAATTTCATCACGCAGGTCCAATCGTCCTTCAAAATCAGCCTCCGTAGGCTTTTCTGGAATGGCATTGGCTTCTGCTAGGACCTCCTCTGAAAACTCTGAAACGATGTCCATGCTTTCCAAGACCTCAAGGACATCGATCCCAGGATCATCCACATGTCCAACAATATCCCGGAGTTCTGCCACAAAATAGTCGTGATGACGAGAAGGGTATTTGACAATATCCACCTTAACCACTTCAGTTCCTTTGAGGATTACTGCTGGCTTCTTAACGTAGATAAGCTGGGAAATTTTCTGGTTTTTGCTACGAATATAGCCAGCATACTTGGGCTTTTCATCATCAAGGACCAAAGTCCCAACAGCTGTCGTTAGGCTATGTTCCAAGACATCAACAATACGGGCCTCTGCCACAGTACCCTTGAGTCGATCTGCGGGTTTGGTCACAACGACTTCAACCGTATCTCCATCGATAGCATAACCCCCATCGTTACGACCAATAAAGACCTCTTCGACATCATCTTCTAGCATAACAAAACCAAAACCATTTTTGTGGGCTGAAAAACGTCCCTTCAAGGTCATGGCTTTTGGTTTCTTTTCTCTGATCCCGATGGTTCCATCCTTTTTAAAGGTCAGTTGGCGACGGGATTCCATGTCTGAAACGGTCTTGACTAAATTGGTAAAGTTCTTAGCACCTGCTTGGCCAAGACGGTCTGCCAAGGCATCCATAGTCATAGGGCCTTGGGCTTTTAACTGTTCTAAAATCTCTGTTTTCATGTGTCCTCTCTCTGGGCAATCGCCCTGACGACCAAAAGTCTTCTCATCTAGTCCTTTGTCTAGACAATAGAAAAAGGCCTGGTCGGCCCTTTTTCTGAATTATTGACTTGAAATAATGGCCAAAGCTAAAGCAACCGCTAACCAGAGGAAAATCAAAATCCCTGTTAAACGTTGCATCACTGCTTCAAAACCACGGGCCTTGGTACGCTCAAAGAGCGCCCCTGAACTCGCATCAAAGACGTTTGATGACTGGTTCTTTGTAGGCTGCATAAAAATCACAATTACAGTAATAACCGATAAAATTAAGAAAACTGTCAATAAAATGTTGTACATAGTCGTCACTTTCTAAAATCAATTCTCTCTATTCTACCACAAAAGCTACTTACTTTCAATATGCAAGGTTACTTTTCTCTCTTTGGGGCAGAATTTAGGCACTTGGATTTTTTCAGGATGGGTTTTGGTGTTTTTACTGGTCAGATAGTTGAGCTGGCCACAGTCACTACATTTTAAATTAATTTTAACGCGCACACTTGCTCACCTTCTGTATTATTCTTTTAGCGCTTGCCACGCAGACTGCCCAAAATACCGCGGGCCAATTCACGACCGATGGTCCTTACAGCTGAATTGATGAAGCTATCAGTTGCTTTTTCAACCGCTGATTTTGGTTTTCGTGCAGCTGCTCGCTCTGCTTTTTCAGCTTCTTTTTGCGCTTTAGCTGCTTCTTTTTCAGCAGCAATGCGTTCTTTCTCGAGACGCGCCGCTTCTTCTGCGGCCGCTTTTTCTTGCTCTTCTTGTAAGAGTTTTTCAGCTAGCAGTTCAAAGGCAGATTCGCGATCGACAGGCTCTCGGTACTTGAGTTCCATCGGCGATTGGTTGATCAATCCTTGGATGGTCATAGTGTCTACTGTGTCAAAGCTACTCATCGGTGGAAAGACTAGCGCCCGCTCAACGATACTTGGTTGCGCTGAAGCGTTTAGAAAAGAAATCAAGGCTTCCCCAACTTCTAATTCGGTAATGGCTGTCGCCACATCGATGTCTGGATTCTGTCGGAAGGTTTCGGCTGCTGTTTTGACTGCCTTGAGCTCCTTAGGCGTGTAAGCACGAAGGGCATGCTGCACCCGGTTCCCAAGCTGAGCTAGGATTGTCTCTGGCAGATCGATGGGATTTTGCGTCACAAAGAAGACCCCTACACCTTTAGAGCGAACCAGACGGACGATTTGCTCGACCTTATCTACAAAGACTTTAGGCGCATCCTTAAAGAGCAAATGGGCTTCATCAAAGAAGAAGACCAGTTTCGGCTTATCAAGATCACCAACTTCTGGAAGTGTCTCATAAAGCTCCGCTAACATCCACAAAAGGAAGGTTGAATAAAGGAGTGGCGATTGGAACAATCGATTAGCACTGAGGACATTGATAATCCCTTGACCATTGCCATCCAGCTGCATAAAGTCAGCAAGCTCTAAACCTGGCTCGCCAAAGAAAAGCTCCCCACCTTCTTGCTCCAAGGCTAAAAGACTACGTTGGATAGCACCGACAGTGACCTTGGCAATGTTCCCATACTCTGTGGTATAGGCCTTACCATTATCCGCCAGCTCGCGCAATAAAGCTTTTAAATCCTTAAGGTCAATCAACAGCCAGCCCTTTTCATCCGCAATTTTAAAGGCGATATTCATGACCCCAGTCTGGGTTTCATTGAGGTTCAAAAGGCGGGACAAGAGCAAAGGCCCCATCTCAGAAACCGTCGTCCTGACAGGGTGCCCTTGCTCACCAAAGACATCCCAAAGACGTACTGGGAAAGACTGCGGTTCAAAGCTATCTTTAAGGCCTAGCTTTTCAATTCGACCCGCTAATTTTTCAGTCACTTCACCTGGCTTAGCTAGGCTCGTCAAATCCCCTTTGATGTCTGCTAGAAAGACAGGAACCCCTGATAGGCTCAACTGTTCTGCAATGACTTTTAAGGTGACCGTCTTACCGGTCCCTGTTGCTCCTGCAATCAAGCCGTGGCGGTTAAGCATCCCTAATTCTAGTTCAACAGGATTTGCGCCCTTAGCTATTTGAATCCTTGCCATTCTAATCTCCTTTTTCACACCGATTATCTCTATCCATTATACCAAATTCCAGACCAATTTCGCCCGAAAAGCTACCATTCTTTTAAGGCAGCTTCCAGCTGGGCATAGGTTTCTTCAAGATAGCCATTATTGTCAATGACAAGGTCAGCCATTTCCTTCTTCTCATCCAGCGACAACTGTGAGGCGAGTCGTTGCTGGGCTTCAAGGGCTGTATAGCCGTTTCGCGCCATCAGGCGCTCTAACTGGGTTTTCCGATCGACATAGACCAGCCAAACCGCATCAAACCACCCGTCAAATTGCAACTCATAGAGGAGCGGAATATCCATGAAGAACAGTCGCTCTGTCTGGGCCACCTCATCCCTGCGTTTGGCTAATTCTTCACGAATAATCCCATTCTGAAGTTCCGCTGACTTGGCCCTATTGTCAGGATTGGCAAAAATGATTTCAGCCAAAACAGGCCGATTCAGCTCACCATCGGCTTTTAGGATATCCTGTCCTAGCCAATCGACCAAGACCTGATAAAGGCGACCGCCCTTGGCTTGAAGTTCATGGACCACCTCATCTGCATCGATGACCACATAGCCTTGCTCTCTCAGATAAGCGGTCACTGCTGATTTGCCAGAGGCAATCCCACCTGTTAATCCAATGATTTGACTCATACTTTTTGACACCGTGGGCAGAAATGACTACCCCGTCCTCCCACTTTGATTTTTTGAATGGTCCGGCCACAGCGAGCACACGGTTGATCAGTCTTGCCATAGACCATGAGAAAATCCTGCATGGTCCCGTCTTCGCCAAGCGCATTGCGATAGGTTCTGATGGTAGACCCCCGCTTTTCAATACCCAACTGCAAAATCCGTATCGTCTCATCGTGCAGGCGCTTGATTTGCGCTTTCTTAAGGGTGCTAGCTACTCGCTCGGGATGGACCTTGGCCGCCCACAAAACCTCGTCAACATAGATATTGCCCAGACCAGCTACCAGACTTTGCTCTAGGAGGTAGGGCTTGATTTTCTTTTGGGAGGATAGCAGAGCCGTCTCAAATGGTTTGAGCTGAAAGTCTTGCTCAGTCGGTTCTGGACCGATTTTTTTCTGGACAAAGAAAGCCTCTTCATCTGATTTGGCAATCAATTCCAAGGTTCCAAATTTGCGAACATCTTGATAGACCAAGGTTTCCCCAGAGTCTAACTGAAAGAAGGCATGGAAATGCTTGTTGTCGGGGACCGTTTCCTCAAAGAGCAGATACTTGCCTTCCATCCGCAAATGGGAAATCATGAGGCACTCGTCCAGCTCAAAAATCAGGTACTTGCCCCGCCGTCTGATGGCTTGAATGGCTTGGCCAGCCACTGTCAGGACAAAAGCTTCGGGCTCAGGCGACACCATGCGGGGCACGCGCACCTCTGCTGCCACAATCTTCTTTCTTAGCACAAGACGCTCCAAACCGCGTCGAACGGTTTCTACTTCTGGTAATTCTGGCATAGGATTCCTTTCTCTATGTTTGTCCTACCATTTGACACTGAGGTTTGCCAGATAGTCACTGCTGTACTCAGACAAGCGATGTTCTGGATTCTTTGATTCGTAAAAATCAATCATAGCAAAACCTGCCTGCAACTGTCCCCTAATTTGCGCTTCCAGAGTATGGCTAAATTCATAACCATAGGCTGGATCTACAGATCGTATCCCTTCTGCTTCTAAGTGTTTGACGTTAAAAGGGAGTTTGTAGGTGAGTTTTAAGTCTTGGTCTGGCTGATCCCAGACAACGTCCCCGTCAAGCATATAAACCCACGGATTCATATAGCCAACCATCAAAAGACCACCAGCTTTTAATACACGATAACATTCCTGCCACATATTGGTCAAGTCTTCAATATAGACATTGGATACAGGGCAAAAGATAATATCAAAGCTAGCATCCTCAAAAGGAAACCGTTTGGTCATATCTGCCTGAACGGTTTTGATGGTCAATCCTTCGCGCTCTGCTACCAGCTGATCAGATGCCAATTGCTCCTTGGAATAGTCCATAATCGTTGTATCGTACCCTTTAAGAGCAAAAATCGGTCCCTGTTGGCCGCCACCACAGGCAAGTCCTAGAAGTTTGTTTCCCCTTGTCTTATCAAACCAAGTCGCTGGTACTGTCTCACCCACTGTCAGCGATACCGCAATCGGGTTATTCTGTGCTGCCATCAATTCTTCGTGTCCAATAGGTTTGGTATAAGCATTGGCTCTATTTTTGGAGACCCTGTCCCATCTCTTTTGATTAAAAGTTAAATAATCTTCTACCGTCATACTTTCCTCTTAACAATCTAAAATATAGTTAACCGTCCGGCTCACTTCCTGAAACCCAAGAGCCTGATGAACGTTTTGACTAATGGTGTTAGACAGATCACAATTAGAAGCGAGTTGTGTCAATCCCTGGTCCTTGGCCCAGATACGAGCAAAATCGGCCAATTCTCCAGCGATTCCTCGCCTTTGACTAACTTCTAAAACACCGATACCTTCCAAATAAGCTACAGGTTTTTGAGTCGCTCCCTCGACGTAGTCCTGCCTGATAGACAGACTGATAAAGGCGACTGCTCTGCCATTTTCCCAATAAAGAAATTCATACGGAAAGGCACCAGACTGAAATCTCTCTATCAATTTGGACGAACTCGTCTGCCAAACCTTAGCCGCTAATTCAGCCCAGATTGACATGTCGTGATTACAAACAGGTCTAATAGCAGCCATCATGCCCTCCTACAAAAACACTCGCTGTAAGATATCGTCTGCGTCTCGCTCGTAAAAGAGCTCTGAGGCATTTTCTTCAAAGTAAAAATCCAGCATATCTCCCATAGAGTCAGCCAGCTCAACCTTGCCTGAGGCAATGTCTTCACGGCTTACCCAAACGACTTCCCCTTCTTCAGACGACTGAATCTCACCTGTAAACTCAGCAGTCCGATAGAGAAAGACCAGGTAGCGAATGCCGTCTCCACGGGTATGAAAATGCTTGACGCCGACTAACTCGGGATTAGAGATGGTCAAACCAGTCTCCTCAAAGATTTCTCGGACAACTGAGGCATGAAGACTCTCCTTATTCTCGACATGTCCGCCAGGCAAAGCAGCCCCATCCCAAGCGTAACGCTCTGGGCTTCTGATCTGCATGACAAATTGGCCTTGGTCGTTTTCGACTAGACACATATTGGTTAAAATCACTTGTGAATCGCGGGCCATAAATTCTCCTTCTTGCCTTCTATTCTATGACATTCCTAGGGATACATACCTATCGGGGTTTCGCTCTTTTCATTTTCTCTATTATAACAAAAAAAGCCATCAAATGATGACTTTCAAAAGTTCCTTATCATTCCCCTTACCCTCTGATGTCAAGTAAATGACACTTTTCTTCATTTAAATTACTCTCTAATTATACCACATAGTTTTTATCAAGAAAGAGACTTGATACGATTCAAGTCTCCTCTAATTATTTGTAGATAACTTTAAAGAAGCCAAGACAGTCAACCTCTACTTTATCAATATGATTGTTAACGATTTCTTTAGTCAACATATCTTAGTTAAGTAATTAATGATTCCATATAGATTGTGGCTGTCCTTACCTTCAAATGTGATTGTTGGAATTGCGTCAAAATAAGTCATAATATCTTCCTTTTGGTAAGCGTTTTCTTTTATTGTTCATAAAATATGTAGAACTGTTTGTACATTATTTTGTTTTTTTTTAGATAAATTTTAGTAGGAATTGTCTTGTTTTCTGTTCTTCATTTGTACAATAATCTTAGTAACAACTATCAATGAAGTTTGAGCTACTTCCCTTGCACAAAATCAAAAGCTTTTTTCAATGTTTTTCTAGCTTCTGGAATTTTAGGAAACATGGGATATGCATGGAAAACATTATGTTGGATATCTATCTCAACCTTGTGTTTTCTCTGTTTTAGCTTCTGATATAACTCAACACTATCATCATACAAAACTTCATTATCAGATGCGGAAAGAAAAATTGGAGGAAGGCTATCATAATCTCCATAAAAAGGTGAGATTAGCGGAGACCTCAAATAAGTTAAGTCATTCCAATTGTCTCCGAAAATAGCCTGTTTCTGAAGTTTACTATTAACTGTATCTCCAAGCATATAATCCGTCTTGGCCTTCTCTCTATGACTAGGAAAGCCGTCAGCTTGATTTGTGCAAGGAGAAAAAGCTAGAACTGCTTTAGGCATGCATAAATTGAGTTCTTTTAATTTTAGTAATAGGGAAAGCGCCAACGTTGCACCAGCACTTTCTCCTGCTACTACCATCTTAGAAACATCGACACCTCTTTCGTGTAAATATAGATAGGCTTCCAATACATCATCTAAATGTCGAGGCCACTTGTGTTCCGGAGATAGATTATAATCGATTGAAAAACAATGATAGCCAAACTTTGTCACCAAAAACTCTACGATTTCTCTTCTCTCAGCAGCAGATCCTGTAGTAAATCCGCCACCATGAATATAAAATAGTAGCTTATCATTATCTGTTTTTGTTGCTTCTTCGATAGTTAAACCATTATGTATAATTTTTTTAAATATAATTTTTTTTGAAAAATTATGAATTATTTTCTTATTATTTTCTCTTATCATATTATAATCTATGATGTCATGAGAATTTTTTTGATTCATCTTCTTCAAAAAATAATTCATAATAAAGGCTTGTAGACTCATTACTTTTCCTACTTTATATAACTATTTTTAGAGATTCTCTTGAGCAAGTTCAAATAAATGTTGTAGTTTTCTTGTAATTTATCAAATAAATTTATCTGTCAACTGTTTTCTCAGCTTTATTCATTTCAGCAAGGGCAAAAGTAATTAAACCTTTAGCTTCATTAGGTAGTACGTTACAAACCTCTTGAATACTGTTTTGTGACGCAAATTGTAAGAATAATTTATTTTCCAACAATTCAGGTGCGTATTGTTGAAGAATGCCAATTCCAACAGGATGTTCTAGAACCTGACCAAATAAGCTGTCCATTGTGTAGAATTCTTTCTCATAAGAAAGATCTGTTTCATATTCAAAATGATACTGACCAGAGCCTACTTCAAGACTTTCTTTTTCTGGCAACTCAATAACCGCGGTTGTATTGAAAGGTACAACAACATCGAAACTATATTGTCCATTTTCACATTTAGCATGACAGGAAAGAAGACCATATGGTGTCTCAAGACTAGTCTTCATTTCGGTAATTCCCTTAATAAACTGAGGCTTAATCAGAGATTTTTTGTAAGCTGGTTCAATAATTTCAAGTCCACCTAATTTTTTATACATCCACTCACCGATAGATGCAAAACTATAGTGGTTAAGTGAGTTCATTTCATATTTATTAAAGCTACCGTCATCGTTAACACCATCCCATAATTCCCAGATTGTAGTGGCTCCTAGATTAACACTGTACAACCATGATGGGCAATCCTCTTTTAGGAAAAGTGCACCTGCCTGATCGTGATTTCCTGTCTCACTTAAAACTAAAGGTAATAGGCGAGTCCCAACAAATCCTGTTGTTAAATGCTGACGATGCTCATTAAAATTGTCCAATAGACCTTGAATTGCTCGATTCTGGTCTTTTTCTTCTAATAAATCGAAGAACAAAGCTAGAGCAAATCCTGCTTGCGTTTCACTCACAATTCGACCAGTACGAGTAATATATTCCTCTTGAATAGCCGACTTTATAGTTTGATAGAGACGGTTATATGTTTCATAATCCGATTCATTTCCCAAAATTTTCGCGGTATCAGCAAGTATTTTTGTTGAATTTAAGTAGAATACGTTGGTAACAAAGTAGCGATCGGTTGTCCCTCGTTTTTCTAAAAGTGTTGGATTCAACAAGTCTTCCGTTGGTTTACGCATTGGACCTTTTTCGGCATCTAAAGCTACCCAATCGCCGAGTTGCTGTCCCTGATAGATTAAGCCATTTTCTGAAGCCAGTCCTCGGCTATATTCAACACAATCCTTTATGGTCTCATAGCGCTCTTCAAGAATACGTTTATCGCCATAATATTGCCAAAGAGCCCATGGAATAATTGCTGCAGCATCATGCCAAATAGCAATACCACCCCCAGGTCCTAAAATATTTGGACTAGCCATTGGAACACCAAGTTCACGACTCGAATCTGCTGCAACATCACGCAACCATTTTTGGTAAATTAAATTAACATTTTTATGGAAAACAGCAGTATTGATAAAAATACCAGCATCTCCAGTATATCCGAGACGTTCGTCTCGTTGCGGACAATCCGTCGGCAAATCTAAGTGGTTATCTCGTAAAGTCCAATCAATATTTTCCCATAGACGATTTACTTTTTCATCAGAAGTTTCGATCTTACCAGTTGACTCAAAGTCTGTGTGCATTACGCATGCAACAAAGTCTTTCGGTCGAATATCTTCTCCCAGTCCCTTAACTTCTACATATCTAAAACCATGGAAGGTAAATATTGGCATAAATACATCATCATTACCACTTGTGATAAAAGTATCTGTTGCTTTTGCTGTTCTTAAGTTGATAGTAAATAAATTACCATTTTCATCTAAGGCTTCTGCATGACGTAGGATAACCTCTGTTCCTTTTTTAGCCTTAATAGATGCACGAACTACACCGGTTAAGTTTTGACCGAAATCTAGTACGACTTCTCCTTTTGGAGTGATCAAAAGTTCTTTAGCTGCTAATTCTTCAACAATCCGAACAGGTTCTGTCTCTTGAGATACTAGAACAGAGTTGTCAAATTCGTAAAGATGAACTGGATGTTCTTGCTCAATGTCTTGAGAATAGTCGATTGTTTCACCATGATAAATTTCGGCATAACGACGTTGACTTCTTCGGCAAGTCCATTCCTCATTTGTGAGATGATACAATCGGTCCTCACTTTGATTTGTTAGCTCAATCTGAGCCAAAAGCGCCGTTCGATTGCCAAAATGATTTCCTTCATTACTGAATCCTAGTATTCCTTTGTACCATCCATTTGCAACTTCAATCTCGATTGTATTTTCTTCTTGTAAATAGGAACTAATATCATATGTTTGATACTGCAGACGCTTGCTATACGTTGTCCAACCTGGTGCAAAATAAGCATCTCCAACCTTTTGTCCATTAATTTTGACATCATAGATTCCCAAAGCTGAGATATATAAGCGTCCATTAAAACCCTGATTTGCCTTAAACTTTTTAGAATAAACAATAATTGCTTCTTCATCATCTTCAAAATCATGGGTAATCCATTTAGCCTTAAAATTTTCTGGGCTCAATAGACCAGTTTCAAAGGAACTTTCGTATTCAGCCTGTTCTCCATTAATGTCTGTCACATTTAGATAGACTTTATAGATTGATTTCGCTTCTAATTCAGGTCCTTGATAATCTATAAAAAGCGTTTCTTCTGCCTTGGTGATACCTGAATCCCATATGATTTGGTCCCCTTTTTTAATGACTAGCTGATAATCCTCTTGCTTATTATCAGAGATGTCTGACTCCAATTTCCAAGAAAAGGCCGGACACAAGCTATCTAAACCTATTGGGGACTTACGACCTTCAATTGTTAGCTCTTTTACTTTTAACATATTGATTTCACCTCAATTTCTACTTCTTTAGTTGCAAAGCCTTCTGCCTGAATTTTAACAAAGATGTTGCCGAGTTCTTGACCAGCTCTAATAACTGCAAGAACTTTTCCATCAAAAGTTTCACAAGAATTATCTTGATAGTGACTAATAATTTCTGGATTTGCACTTCCAAAACCTTGCAGAGTACCAGCTCCTGTGACTTCTACATTAACAATTTTACTATCTTGATTATTAAATAAGCCACTGTCATCTACAAGAGAAATATCAAGATAGGCTAAGTCTTCAGAATTATTTCTCAAAATTGACTTAGAAATATCTACGCTTACTTGTGATGCCTTATCTGCTGTAACTAAATAATCTCGGCCTGTCTCATTGCCAGCAGAATCATAGGAAACAGCTAACAACTCACCTTTTTCATATGGTACTTCATAAGTTGCTATGTACTCTTCTCTTTCACCAGTTGCTTTTTGACCAAGACTTCTTCCATTTAAAAAGAGTTCAATTGTAGGACTGTTAGAAAGAACATCGACATTAGTAACTTCTCCTTCAAATCCATTCCAAGTCCAGCTTGCAATATTATCTTTCCACATCCAAGCAGTTTGATTCGGAGTTTGCCCCTTGCGATTTAAACGCTCAACAGCTATAAATGGAGCTTTTCTGAGTCCAAAAACAATCTCTCTATAGTATGATATCGGTCTTCTAAATCCTGTGATATCGATATCTCCAATATAAGCAACACTACTCTGCCAGTTTGGCATAAAGCCCATTCGGCCGTCGTAGTAGAAAATTCCAATACCTGCTTCACCTAGATAATCGTATCCAGTCCATGTCATATCACCAATTACATGGGAATTTTCTTCAACAATACGCCAAAGCTTAGCGATATCAACTGGAAATGTTTCTGTTCCCAAAACGACTCTATTAGGGTGAGAATCATGTTCTATTTCATGTCTAGCAGTCAGATAATTATAGCCTGCAACATCTGTAGCTGCAGTAAATTCTTCTAAAGTTTCAGACAAAATACTATCAACTGCAAACGCATCTGCTAAAGGTCCTCGGAGGATATTTTGCATAGAATTCGCCTGATCACTTCCTTCACCACTATTGTTGGCTTCTTGTGCTTGAGCTTGCTGGGCAGCTAGTTCTTCTAAACTAACTCCCATGATATGAGCCATAATTTCACCCATCTTATCCATAGCAGCAATCAAACCATTAATGGCACTTGTTGTGTAGCGAGAAGGATCTAATACTTTAAATTTAGAGTGAATATCACGATTTAGCTTTGCTCCTTTAGGAGTTCCTGCTTCTTGAATCTCATTCCCTGTGATATACATGATAACAGATGGATGGTTGTAATCTTTTTCTACTAAAGCTTCCACGTCTGATTCCCAATTCTCAAGAAAATCATTCGAATAATCATTAATATTTTTTGACCTAGTCCACATATCAGATAATTCATCGAGGACCAACATACCGTATCTATCACATGCCTCTAGCATACTCTTGCTAATTGGATGATGAGAACTTCTAATGCTATTAAAACCTGCTTCTTTTAGTTGTTTCACGCGTCTTTCTTCGGCATCAGCAAAAGTTGCAGCTCCAATAACACCGTTATCATGGTGAATACACGCGCCTCTTAACTTAGTTGGCTTACCGTTGAGTTTTAATCCTTCTTCACTATCCAAACTCAAACTTCTTATACCAAAATTTTCAGTACTACTATCAAGTAATTCAGTACCTTCTACAATTTCTATTTTTGCATGATAAAGGTGTGGTGTTTCGACATCCCAAAGTTGAGGATTTTTTATGACAAATCGTTGAGAAAATATCTCGCTCGTAAATCCAAATAAAGTTACAGGAGTTATTATTTCATTAACTTTTTCTGCATTTGAATCAAAAATTGTAGTTTTCAATAAAACTTTTTTTGTTAATTTTTCTTGATGATTTATTTTTGTTCGAACTAAAACAGTTGCCACATTTTTTGAAACTTCTGGAGTATCAATTTTTACGCCATGTAACTCAATGTGGGTTAAATTTGCTAAGTGCAAATGGACAGGTCTATAAATACCACTTCCTGAATACCAACGGCTATTTTGTTCCATACTATTGTTTACAACAACTTTAATAGTATTTTCTTGACCGTATTTCAAAAATTCATCTAAACATATAGAGAAAGTTTTGTAACCGTTCTTACATCCACCCGCAAAATCTCCATTCACAAAAATTCGAGCATTCGTGTAAACTCCCTCAAACTCAACAATTGCAGTTTTAGAAGCCCAATCTTCAGGTACAAAAAAGTTTTTATTATAGTAATAAATTCCTCCAGGATAAAATCCTGTTTGATGTTTATTCTTTGTATCTTCTGTTCGTTTTTCTAAAATCATCGCATCATGAGGAAGATGAACTGTTTCAACGTCTCCCCCATTTGCTGTTGGATCAAAAATATTGATCTCTGATTTTGAAAATAGCCAGTCTGAATTCCAATTAACATTTAACATAATATTTCTCCCTGAATTGTTTATTCATTAAAATTCTCTACTAGAAAATAATTCTATTTCAAATAAGACTCTAAATAAGTTTCAAATTTTGGTGTCCACCATTCTAAATATCCTTTTTTAGTTGGATGAATAGCATCAACCATATAAAGTTTACGAAGTTCTGGACTAACATTAGTCATTTCTTGATCATCGTACAGATTAATAAGTCCAATTCCCCACTTATCTTGTAATGCTTTGACTGCAGTCACCATTTCCTCATACCTTTCACTTTTATAATAGGTATTTGTATAGAAAACAATAGGGCATTTCCAAGTATCTTGAGCATAGGAAATGATGTACTCCATAGAACCAATGATTGTTGAAGTATCAAATTCCTTTCTATCCTTAGAATCAGATATAGAACCTAAATCTTTTTTCTTTGAAGCATCATTAGTCGAAAGTTGAACAACAAATAAATCTGCTTGAATACTAGGATCAATGTTAGATTCCATTCGTTTAATATAGGATTTAGAACCAGAGTCAGTTAGTGTTGTTCCATTTACGGCCTCTTTCGTAGCGATTATTTCATCAAGCTTGACTAAATAGTCAACAAAAGATTCATCACCAGCACCTGCCCCTTTTGTGACCGAAGAACCTAAAAAGATAATTTTTTTACCTTTTAATAGACTATTTTCTTTAGTCTTTACATTTTCAACTGCGTAAGTGCTATCATTGCCTTTATTGAACCGCCATTTTTGGTTTAAATAGAGAAAAACTCCTGCATTGATAAGACTCCAAACAACTAGAATTAATCCAACAATTTTCATTATTTTTTTTACTTTCATTTCTGTCTCCTAAATATTATTAAGAAGTGTATTTATTTTCCTTAAATTAGGGATAAAAATTTTTAATAAGTCTCTGTAGCCACACATACTATATTTCTCATCAATAAACATAGCGTCTTTCATTCGTTTACATCCTCCATAGCAAGCCTCTTTAAAAGGACAACTATGACACATTATATTTATCGGATTTTTTTCTGATATAAATTGTTGAGCTTGTTTACTATTAAATAATTCTCTTAATCGTTCGTTTTGAATATTTCCCATTTTAAAATCATCTAATACATAGAAATCACATGGGAATACACTACCGTCAGCTTCAATAACATATTGAATAGAGCAGTTTCCTAACATACCACAAGCATTGACTTGTCCATTAACGAATAAATTATAGATATCATCAAATAGCTTTATACTTATATACTGTCCTTTTTCTAAGTCTCTCATCCATAATTCAAATATTTTTTTGTAAAAACTTAAGAAACGCTGGGGGGTAAGTGCAAATTTATTTTTCTTGGTTTTAATTAAATCATCTAAACAAGGTATGAATTGAACATATTCAATTTTTTCTTCCTTTAGATATTTGTATACTTTTTTAGGTTCCCTAGCTAATAAATTTGTTAAAACACAAAGAATATTAAAATCCAACTGATATTTCTCGAATAATTCTTTTGTTTTTTTTACTCGAAAGTATGTCCCCCTTTTCTTAACATCAATTCGGGATAAATCATGAAACTCAGGCAACCCATCTATAGATAAACCGATTAAGAAATTATGCTTTTTAAAGAAAGAGCACCAACGTTCGGTTATAATCATTCCATTTGTTTGAATAGCATATTGAACATTAATTTTCTTTTCCTGTTTATTAACTACTTCAACAAGATTTTCAAAATAAGATAACCCTGCTAAAGTTGGCTCACCACCTTGAAAGGTTAGCGTTAATTTATCTCCATCTTCTAAATCCAAATAAATTTGTTCTATCATATTCTTTGTGATTTCAGGTGTCATCTTCCCATAAGAAGTCACTTCACGCATTGAACTTACATCTGCATAAAAACAATATTTACATCTAATGTTACAAATGGAGGAAGTAGGCTTTATCATCACAGAAATATGCTTCATAATGAATCCTCTTTAATATTAATGAAATCTACTACTCAAGACGGCAATATATTTCATCATCGGAGATTGTTCGGGAGGAAATACAGTGTCAATCCAAGTAAACATTTCTTGTACAGTAATTAGTTCCTTATTAGAAACTGAGGATATCAAAATATTAGTTACTGTCGAAACATGCTCTTCTGGTAAATATCTTATAATGTCACAATAGATGTTAACAGCTCCTCTCTCCCATTTTTTTGACTTCAAAGCCTCTGGAATACGAACTTGAACCTCTTCTTTTCTCTGTTTCTCAATTAGAGATTGACTAATAGTACCTTCTTGAGGAAACCCAAAACGTGTAAGTCGTTCTGGAGGACAATCATTTTCCTTCATGAGTTTGATCATTGCATTGGCCATCTCTGTTTCTTGAGAGCTATCTAAAATTTCATGTTGCTGCTTAGGATCATTTTTTATATTAAACAGCTTACTTCCAAAATTAATAGGATCGGTAAGACCAATATTCGCTTTAATTTTCATAGTGGGTAAATTCTTTGTGAATTTAAAGGGTTCCTGCAAAGTTAAATTGATCATTTCAGAAGGTTGAAATCTACTACTCATGTGAGTCGGCATCAATGTATATTCATAAAATTCTGTTCCTTCTCGAGGAGCTCTCATATAGACCCATTCCCCATCTGTTATATTCGTATGGGCATTATGGTAACCAAAAAGAACATGCTTGCGAGTTGGTGAGTTATTCGCAATTGTACTTAACAAAGATACCCCTTGCATATCTTTAGGTTTTTTAATATTAAAGAAATCCAATAAGGTGACGGGTAAATCAATAATTTGCGTCAACTGATGACGTCTTTCTTTTTTTATTTTTGAAATTGGATCATAAATAAAAAGGGGGGTGTGGGCGATTTCCTCGTAAACAGGCATAATTGACTTACTCCACCAATCATGCTCTCCTAATAAAAAGCCATGATCAGTATTTACAATTAGCAAAGTATCTTCCCAAAGATTATACTCGTCCATCTTATCTAGAACTTTACCTAAATAAAAATCACACATTGTGATAAGAGCTGCGTATTCATACCTCATATGCTCAATATCTTTTGATGTTTCATTCGTAATAGGATAATAAGGCGGCCAATCACCCAATGTTCCATCATAATTATGCTCAAACGCTTTTTTATAGATTTCTTGAGAGAAAAATGGTTCATGGGGATCAAACGTCTCAATTTGTAAAAACCAGTTATCTTCTTTATGATTAGCATCAATAAAGTCTAAACCTGATTTAAATGTTTGAGCCTGTGGCATTTTTTCCTCAGAATCCAAAAATTTACGATTTACTTCATCATAATAATTTCTTTGTGAATTTCCGATTAAACACTGATGTGTTGCTTCAATTAATTCTGGTAATACCTTCCAGTTATCTCCTTCTTGACCACGATGTAATTCAAAAGATGAATATCTATTATGATAGGTGGCACCTCCATCTTCCCAATAATGTTTATGATCAGTTGTAAGGTGGGTATAAATACCATTATTTTTTAAAAGCTCAGGCATGGAATCATCAAAAGGTTCTATTGGACCCCAAGAACGGTGTTGAAAATTATAACGACCTGTATGAAGATCACGACGAGCTGGCATGCAGGGCATACTAGCAACATAATTAGAATCAAAAGTAACAGATTCTTGGCGTAACCTATCAAAATTAGGAGTTTTAATCCACTCACAACCATATGGTTCTAACATCTCTCGATTTAGAGAATCAAACATTACCATTATAGCTTTCATCCAAGTCAACTCCTTATATCTAAAATTAATAACGTAAACAACAAATTAAAGCGGCAGGTTGTTTACGTTATTATTAAAAGTAAATTTTTCCTTATTTTTGTAATTCTTGACGTTTTTCTATCAGTACTTTGTCTAGCTTATAAAAAATACAAAGGATTACAATAATTGCATACATAATAGCTGGAACAAAACTAAAGATAACTTTAATACCAGTAAGTGCTGAAGCAGTTTGTACCTGTGCAGCACCATTGTAGCCAAACACGGATAAGATCACTCCTACCAAGGCACTTCCGAGACCACCACCAACTTTCGTACCAAAAGAACTGATAGCACTCATGGTAGTCTCCATTCTTTTCTTACCTGTTAAAATATTATATTCACTACAGTCAAGAATCAAAAGTCCAGACAAATAAGCGATTGGTAAGCCAGCAAAACTGTACAGGGCCGCCGCAGTAAGTAGAATACCCATATTATCTCCTGCAAAAAAGTTCAATATATAGCCAATAACACCTAGAACTGATCCGAATAAGATAATACGAGACATAGCAATCCCTTTTTTCATTAAGATAGGGAAAATAAACATTACAAGTAATAAGGGCATTGAAATAGCTGCTAAACTAGAGTAACGTTCAATACCACCACCAATCCATTTGAAATAATAAGTATAACTATTCATCGAAATAATCACGTTATAGAGGATTGAGATGCCACATACAATATAAATGTATTTATTATGTTTCAAAACATCAATTACTTCCGAAAGCGTAATTTTACTATCTTCTTCTCCATCTATAGAAACTGTCTCTTTCACAAACAAGAAACGCATCATTCCAAGTACAAATAGTGGCAAACAGAAAATACCAACTAAACTTGACCAACCAGCCGAAGACGTTGCCATAGTTGCCATCATTTGTGGGAATAGGATTGATACCACCGCACAACCAATTGTAACAACGATACCTCCGTATGAATTAACTTTAACAATCTTTTCTTGAGAATCAAAAGCTCTTAGCATATAAGGAGTTTGGTTACTAATCAAGAAAGTTGAAAAGATAGAATTGATGAATACATACATAAAGAAAATCCAAATATATTTGATAGTATTACTTGAATCTTGTGGAACTGAAAATAGCAACCAGGTGCAAATCCAAAGAGGAATCATACAAAGCTCATAAGGTCGTGCCTTTCCAAGTTTTGTTTTCGTATTTTCAATAATAAATCCAGCGATTAAATCGGTAAAGGCATCTATAATTTTTGAGCCTAGCATAATAGCACCAATTATTGCACCATTTAAACCTAAAGTATCTGTACAATAAATTTGAAGGTAACCAATAATAATTGTCATACATCCAAGGGATACACCTCGAAGTTGCCATCCCCAGAATTTTGTAAAACCAAGCTTGTCTTTGTTTTTTTCTTTAGCCATTTTGTTCTCCTTTCTAAAATATATTTTTTATCGTATTTTAACAACGTCACCTTGTGTGACACCCGCTTCATTGAAAGTATCTATGCGAACATAGATAGCTTGTTCAGAGGTAAGAGCACCTATCTGGCAATCGTTACCCTCAAAGTTTAATCGGCTATGATAAAGTTTATCACGGTCGTGTCCCCAAAGAATATTGGCCCTTGTCTCCCCTTGCCAAGATAAGTGTAAATCAATTGGTGATTTTAGTTCTGCTTGTATTGAACTTGCTTTAGCTGGTTGTTCACCATTACCTCGTCCAAAAATTCTAAGTCCAGATATTTTTGGTGTAACTCCATAAGGAACTTGACGAATGGTAAGCCTGATAAAGCGGTATTTTGAAGACCATTCTAATTCAATAAAATCATGTGGTAAATCAGTATTAGCATCCCATTTGTCTTTAATAACTTCAAAGGTCTCACCATCTAGGGAACCTTCTAGTCGCCATTGAATAACCTCTTTCTGAGTATCTAAATAACGCTCAGCATCCGATCCCTTTTCAATGGGACAGAGACCCGTATCTAAATGATATTCGAAATCATCATCTGCAAAATTGATTTGAATTCCTTGAACTGTTTGAATCTGACCCAAATCAATCTCTATCCACTCTCCTTCTGCATTGGAAGCAGCCTCCCAATAATTTCGGATATCTTCATTAACTATATTCTCTATTCCAATTCCTGATGAGGCAGTAACAGTCTTCTTATATGAAAGCAACAACATGTCCGGGCCCTCAAAAGGATTAGCGCCAAAACGAATAGGCCAGTCACCAAAGCGTTGATCACAGAAAAGTTCACCATCTTGATCAAAACCGGCATGCCACATTCCAATTCTACGTTCAAATTCTCCATTTTGACTAATCCTCATGGTAGAGGTATGCCAAAATCGATTGGCATTATCTTTTAAGGTAGAACCGTGACCTGCTCCCGTAATAAAACCTGTAGGGAAGTAAGAATAGGGATTATTTTTTGCCTTTGTAAAAGGACCTAAGGGATGTAAACCTACATAAACAGCATCACCATAAATGTTGTACTGAGTGCCTGGAATTGCATATTGTAAATAATACTTTCTTTCGTGTTTTGTCATCCAAGCTCCTTCGATATAAGGGCTGTTCCCCAAGTATCCTCTAAGCATTTCCCGAATTGCATCATCCGTCTGATCCTGTTCAATTTCTTGGTCCGTATATTTTTGTTTTACGAATACCAACATTTCCTCAACAGATTTTGAGATTTGTTCCTCTGTCTTAGGAGGGATATGGTTTTCACCAAATCGCTCGAAACCGTTATTATTTATATCGGAGTAAATTAATGCAATTTTGTCACCCCTAGGTTCCATTTTTTCGATATCCATTTCAACACCATAGATTGGTTCTTGATTGGAACATCCCCAATAGCAATACACTCTCCCATCATCGTCCTCAAATAGATGAGAATCCCAAATAGGAAAACTCCCTCCTACTGGTTCAAAAGGTTCAGTCTTTGGATCCTTACTTCTGTAAAAAATTGTTGGTTCTGTCATTTCTGAGCTAGAAAAATAGAGATAACCATTGATTTCACAGACATCAGGTGCATAATTGTAGATTGGTATATCACCTTGGTAAGGATAAAATTTCCACGATTTTAAATCTGAACTAGAATAAAAACCAGCTGTCATAGAGAGAAACAAATAGTACTCACCATTAAAATTTATTAATGTTGGATCAGCAGCTTCTCGAAACCTCTTATAGAGACTATTGAAAGCATTGGTGTTATTCTTGTAATATTGATACCTATAATCAATATTGATAGGATTACAAAAATAGTTTGTCATGAAACCTCCACTTAGAAAACGCTTACTTCTATTCAAGTATACTGAGTTTTTATTGTTTTAAATATTATCATTGTAAATTTTTTGTTATTAATGTTTTTAAAATAAAGTAAAAATTATCTCTAATTTTTTTCCAAATCAAATCTAGCATTAAAAAGAAGAACGCCACAAAATAGCAGCGTTCTTCTCATCGTGTTATTCCAATTTATGACTCTATTCATTTTAAAATTGTAGAGAATTTGAATAAAAATATTTCAGTGATTTAAAAGGTTTATGGCCAGGAATTAATCTAACCAATTTTTAACTAATTTAGGCCAAACACTAACACTAGGTATTGGTTTAGGAGCCATATGCTCTTTCATCCCTGACAGTAGGAGGTCAGCAAAATTTGTCCCTTTTGGAAAATCAGCAAAAGTAGAAAATGGTGGCGCAGGTACAATCTCATTTTCCAAACAATATTCAAAATAATCTTGAAATTGCTGAAGGGTATAAGATCCTTTATAATCTCCATTAGCCCATTTTTCATCAGCCAAAGAGCAACCATGAGGACCTTCATTAAAAACATGATGTTCAAAGGAAACTCCTGCTTTCAAACAAGCTTGAACGAGAAGATATGAATTTTCTACAGATACAGTCTCGTCAGTTCGAGTTTGCCAAATGAACATAGGAGGTGTAGTTGATGAGACATTTTTTTCAATTGATAAGAAGTCTAAATCTGATTGCGATGGGGCCTCACCTAGTAAGGCTACAAAAGAATCCCTATGGGCAAATTCTCCTGATGTAACTACCGGATAAGATAAAATGACTTTATCTGGTCTGTTTTCTCCCTGACAATTAATATCCTTATGATTATAATGTACTGCTAAGCTTCCGGCCAAATGAGCTCCGGCTGAAAATCCACAGACATAAACTTTCTTCCTATCGACAAGCCACTCATCTGATTTTTTCCTCACCAGTTGTACAGCTTTTGATAAATCTTTTAAGGGTTGTAAAAACAAAGGTTCATTACTAATATTTACTGAATAGGTCACCACAAAAGTTTGGTAACCCATATCATAAAATTTCCTAGCAACTATCTCACCCTCAGTGGGTGAAACTATCCTATACCCACCCCCGGGAACAACAAGTAAAGCTGGACGAGGCTTATTATCTTCATGTAAATAAGCTGTGATACTTGGAATAAAACTTCCAACAGTTGAATACGAATACTCATCCTTTGTCCATAATAGAGTATTAAATTGTTTCATAAACGTTACCTCACACGTATCGAATCATCGTTTTAATGAGCCAGCTAACATTTTCTTGAAGTTGCAACAGATTTAAATTACCATTATTAACCGCGTCAATAATTTGACTTGTATAGGTTTCATCTAGGGAGCCAGGTGTTATCCAGGTATTACCAGCTTTTATCATATCAACAATAGGAACTGTATCGTAAGTAGTCCAGTCGGTCATAACAAAACCATCAAAACCGATTTCTCGTCTGAGAAGTCCTTGAATCAATTCTGAATCAGAAGCAGTTGGCGATCCATTACATGCATTATAGGCTGTCATAATTGAAGCAGGCATCTGCACTTCCATGGCCAATTCGAAAACTTTAAAATAGATGTCACGAATAGCTCTCTCCGACAAGATACTATGATTTCGTTTGCGACTTGATTCACAATTATTAGCAATCAAGTGTTTCATACTTGTTGCTACTCCAACAGATTCCATCCCCTTAGCGTAATAGCCTGCCATCATGCCTGCTTGATAAGGATCCTCACTATAGTATTCTGGATGACGGCCATTTAAAGGATTGCGATGAATATTGAAGGCCGGTGCTAAAATAAGGGGAATACCTAAGCTTTTGGCTTCTAGCCCTATCACTTTACCGACTTCTTGGCTCAATTCCTTATTGAAACTAGAAGATACAGTTACACTCGAAGGCATACCAATATTTGTGGCATGTATATTTACGCCACTATTACCGTCAGCAACCAGTAATTCAGGAAAATCATAGCCTTCGATGCCGACAACATGACCAGCCTCTCCAATTCCTTCCATACCCCAACCTGCAGAACCACAGATTGATAGTCTAGCTAATTCTTCAACAGAGAATTGAGCGACAAAATCTTCAACCAATTGAGGGTTTTCTTTTACATCTTGATACGTTAATTTTTGGTTAGGTTTTTTACCTGAAAATTTTGGTTTATATTGTCGTCTTGGAGTCAGATAAGAAAAATCTTCTTCATCAGTAATTCCGCTTAACTTTCCTTGAGGGTAACTTTGTTCGGGTTCATTTTGACTTAATAGAGTAAATTCAATTGGGGGTGTCATTAGATGCTCTACTTTACGAAGAATGGTATCTTTTTCTACACAAAATGCTCCGATTTCTGTCGCATTTACATCATTGCCTAAATAAACTGTAAAGGTACCTGCTTCTAGCATATAGGCTGACTCTTCTGGATTGTAAAGCATCATATGCTGAAGTGGTATATTAAAGACGACTTGCTCTTTTTCTTTTGCAAATAAGCACGATGTTTTTTCGAAGGCAACTAAAATTTTCTTTGGTTTTTCTAAATTATTTCTAGGATGACCAATGTAAACTTGAACAACCTCTTTACCAGAATCTTGACCCGTATTTGTAACTTCTACCTCTAGTTCTAAACCAATTTTTGGATTAAAATTTAATTGTTTAGATTCAATTTCAAATGATGTATAAGTTAAACCATAGCCAAATGGGTACTCTACAGGCTTATTGAAGGTATCAAAATAGCGGTACCCAACATAAATATCTTCTTCATAGACTGTATTAATGTACTGCTGTGAATTAGCATCTAGTCTTTCAACTCCTGCAGCATCGTAAAAATTTTGGCTCGACGGAATATCTAAATAGTTTGCCCAAGTATCTGTTAACTTACCAGATGGAGCTACTTTTCCCGTCAAGGTATCCCATAACGCTGGGCCTCCCAACATTCCACCATAACCAGAATATACTAGACCCTTAATTCCATATTTTTGAACAAAACCAGTATAAATTGGATAGCCTACATTTAGGATTACAATAACATTCTCAAAAGTCTCAGAGAGTTTGCTTAACAAGGTATCTTCTTCTTCTGAAAGGTAGTACTCCCCTTTTTCTGTTGTATTATCAATATTCTCACCTGAACTACGAGTGATTAACATAATAGCGGTATTTGATAATTCTTTGGCTTCGTCCAGTAGATTTTGTGGTGGCAACTTATCCTCATCACAACGGTAAAATTCAATCAGATTTTCATTTAATTGATAATCATTGTCTTCCTTGATCGCATCAACAATATTTTTGATGTATCGTGGATTAATCTTCCCAGCTCCTACTGCTCCAACTCGAAATTGAAATATTCCCTTACCAAACAAATTAATAGTTTGTTGAGAAGCTAAAGGTAAGATACCCTCTTTATTTTCTAATAAAACGATGCCTTCTTGAGCTACCTGATAAGCAATTGATTCATGTTCCTCGAACCTTTCCTCCGGATAGACTTGAGGTGGAGTTTTTACTTCAATATCCTGAGGTTCCATTGTGTTTCCATCTGTATCAACAAAATCTTTAATAGTTAATGTGTAGGTACGATCATACTCACTTATTAAACCACGAACTTTGACCGCCAATGCCCACATATTACCCATTACAGCAAGTTTTTTAAGGTAAATATTAGTAACAGGTACTCCATCAACTTCAACACTCCCTACCCTATCAGAATTCATATCTTTACTGAAATTAAAAATAATACAACCCGAAAAATCTTTATCAAGCATTGTATAGAGTCCATCAATATCGTTAAAATTATAAATCACTTCCCCAAAACTGAGCAAAAACGGTTTATCATCTTTGCCACGAGGTATTGAAGCTAAAAAATCAAATTCAGACATAAGTTACTCCTTTAATAAAAACGTTTTCAATACCATTTTAAAATATAAGACCCTTTAAAAATATTACAGATGTCTACTTTTTATTATATCTGAACTTTTTTCCGAATTGAATCGCGATTTTAAAACTAAAAGAGATAGGTTACACTTACTCAAAATATCAATAGACAGGTCAAGAGAACATATACCTATTTCAAAAATCTCATAATAAAAACCCCTTAAAAATACTGTAAACTAAGTCTTTTTAAAGGGTTTCTGTTTTCTTACTATTATAAATATCAAAAGCTTATATATTCGTTTTAATATATTTATTTTTTTGACGATACTGACGGGGTGTCATCCCATAGAATTTTTTAAACTGTACGCCAAAATGACTTTGCGAAGAAAAACAAAGATATTCAGCAATAACAGAGAGTGGTTCATCAGAATAACTTAACATTTCCGCAGCATGTTCACATCGCATTTTCATTATATATTCTTGAATAGTAATGCCTTCAGAGATTTTAAATAGAGTCGATAAATAGGGGCGACTGATATTTAATTTTTTAGAAATATCTCCAACTTTACAGATTTGGTACAAATGATTCGTAATATAATCCTTACACTGTTCAACAAAAATATTATCACTTCGACTGTCTTTATGTGATCCAACAGCTTTACAAAAGTCAAATTGCGCTTTTCCAGTCATTACAATTAACTCTTTTTCAGACTTGCATTTTGCAATTTTCTGTAGGTATAAGTCTGATAAATCATGAGAAAGTTCAGGATTAAGACCACCTTTAATGGCTGCACGACAGGCTAACGTTATAGAGGATACAGCCATATATTCCATTTGCTTAAATGAGGTTTCAGCTATTTTTCCAATGTTTTTTTCATCTAAACTTTGATTGTCAAAGAAGTCTAACAAGCGTTTTTCATCGCCTTCTTCAATCAATTTTAAATAGGTCGTTTCATAGCTTATAGAATCATGACGCCGTTCATTTTCTGATTTCTCAAATCGATAAAAATCGATTTCCTGGTTTCGCACATGATAATACTCCTCATTATGAGCCCAAAGAACTTCTATGTCCGATAAAAGGTAAAGTGATTGATTACAAAAATAAGAAATAATGGTTAGACATTGCCGACACTCAGCAACACTCATTTGCTTAATATCTAACAAATCAGGTAATTGATGCTGAAACAAACCAGAGTAATCAGTCAATAGCAGAGGGCCACCCACAAAATCATAAGCACCATTACTCCAATATAGATAACCTAGATTACTTTCTAGAACATAAATAAATGGTAATAAATTTTGATTAAAAGCCTGTCTGCAAGACTTCAGTAAATTGAAGTCTACTAATGGACTAGAATGTTTAGAAAACACCACCTGCTCCTGTCCCCTATCAATAACCCAAAAGGGTATTTCATAAAATGACAATAGAGAGTCTAAATAGGTAAAATCCATCAGTACACCATAAAACTTTCTGTAACGTATTTAATTAAAGTATATCATTTTAAAAAAAGTTTTGAAAGCACTTCCCCAAAAGGAATTATCTAGTCAACATTATTTCCCAGCTAATTTTAAAATACAATTTAAAATGTTAGCAACATTTCGTTGCAGATGTCCTCTTGTCATACCATAAGGTGGTGCGGAACTCTGCAATGCCTCTAAGATTGTAAGTTTATCTGCTTCTGTACCCGGCATAATAAGATCATTTCCTGCTTGAACACAACCAAGTGCAGAAGCAACATCATGTTTATTAGTTCGACCGGATTCCTTTGCCATAATATTTTGAGTAGCGTACCAGTCAGTCATTACAATACCTTTATAAGACCATTCATCTCTCAAAATAATCGTCAACAAATCCTCTGAAGTACAAGCATGCTCTCCATTGATAAGATTATAAGAAGACATGATTGCTGACGGATTTGATGCTTTTACACAAATTTCAAAGGTCTTAAGATAAATTTCTCTCAGTGCTCGTTCACTGACAATCGAATTAGAAACAAAACGGTTGGTTTCTTGATTATTAGCTGCAAAATGCTTAATAGTAACACCACAACCTGGTTGACTTTGGACTCCATTTGTAACAGCGGCAGCTACTAAGCCACTTAGTAATGGATCTTCAGAATAGTACTCAAAGTTACGACCACACAAAGGAGAGCGTTGAATATTCAAGGCAGGTGCTAACCATAGATGAATACCATGGAGAGTCATTTCCTCACCAACAACTCGACCACAATTTTCTGCCAAAGATAGATTCAAACTTTGGGCTATAGCTGTTCCAATAGGGAGTGCAGTAGCATACTGGTAATAGGTAGCCGCATCTAATTCTTCTTGAGTTGGCTGGGGAGCCATACTAGCCATTTGTTCTAATTCTTCTGGTGAAAAGAATTCCATCATTGCTGCTAACGGATTGGATGTGGGCTTAATTCTACCATTTACAATTTTATAGGTTTCACTAATTCTAACTCCTGCGGGACCATCAGCCATGACTACGGTAGGTACATCCTTATCAGATAATTTAGCGCTGGTCTCACCTGCAGCACCTGCAACTGATTGAGAAGAAGCTCCTACATTGACCATGAAAGATTCTTCTTCTGGGTACATCCCAACAACCATATAAGCCAGTTCCTCATCTGTTAAAGTAGCGACAAAATCATCAACAGAACGTTCGCCAGCGACCACCTTATCCCAAGAGAATGCTTCCTGTTTTTTCAATTCCTGAGAAGCAGGGGAATAAGTCATACTTGACTGACCGAAATTTTCAGGCGAAAGCTCTAGATGATATTTTGAAGAATCACCAAAATCTTCAGCTCGAGTTTCTGGCACAAAATCATTGAAATCCCATCCTGGACAAATTTTAGTGTGTTGTGATAAAACTACAGTGTCTCTTAAAGTTAACTTAGCGATAGCTTTAGTAGTCGCTGAGCTATTCCCTTGGAGTAACTGATAGTTTCCTTTTTCAACAAGATAAGCACTTAAATCAGAAGAATAGGAGGCCAGCTGATTTAAGTCACACTCAATCAATACGGTATCACTCTGACCTGGTGCTATCTCCTCTGTTTTAGCAAAACCTATCAATTCTTGGGAAGGCTTATCAAGACTGCCTTGAGGTGCCTGGGAATAGAGCTGGACGACTTCCTTTCCTTTAAAGTTACCGGTATTTACAACCTTAATCTTAACTTGTACGGTTTCTCCAGACACTACCACAGCTTGACATTCCTGTTCAAAGTGAGTAAAACTTAAGCCATATCCAAATGGAAAGGTCGGAACTTTTTGAACAGTATTGAAATAGCGGTAACCGACATAAATGCCCTCATTGTACCTAGTATCATCCGGGTCTCCAAACCCATTGGTTGATGGGTAATTTTCAATGGGTGCCCAAGTCATAGCTAGTTTTCCAGAAGGATATGACTCACCCTTAAGGATATCAACCAAAACTTCGCTAGTGATGCCTCCCAATTGACTAAGGAGTAAAATGTTTTTTACTTCTAGTACTGGAGTTAAATCGACCAAACCCCCAACATTAAGCACTAAAATAAAGTTCTCATAGGTTCGATTTAACTTAAGGATGTCTCGAATCTCAGTTGGTGTTAACAGAATATCCCCTTCTGTGGCTTGACGGTCGCTCCCTTCACCCGAGATACGTGACAATACATATACTGCAGTGTCACCCATAGCTTCCAATGGGATATCATAGTTTGGTTCATCCATTACTTTTCCCATACCAAGCATGACTGGGTTTGTGTTTTGTGCTTTAGCCTGCTCTCGAATTCCATTTAAAAATTGCTGACGTGCAAATAAATAAGTTTGGTCATAGGCATCTAGCCAGGCTTTTGAGGTTACATGAATCCCTGCTTGCTCAAACGCCTCCTCTACGTTTAGCATGTTGCGTACAACCAAGTCTCCTGAACCTGTTCCACCTTTTATCGTATGACGTGCACCATTACCATAGAGAGCTACTGTAGGTATGTTTTTCCAAGGAAGACTCCCATCATGTTTCAATAATACAACACATTCTGAAGCAGCCTGTTTGACTGTTTCTAAATGTCTAACTTCAAATTCTTGGATATTTGGATCACTAATCCGTTTCATCATTTGTTACCTTTCTAATATTAACAATTGATCGCTTGTCTAATTTTTAAAAAAAACAGATGCGATTGCTTCTTCTACCGCAAAAGAAATCGGAGAACCTGCTCCTCCAATGTTTGAGCGATTTACCCCTAAAACATAGGTCATGTGATTAAGAGGGTCAATAACGAAATGCGTACCATATGCACCGCTCCAACCATAACTTCCGTAAGAACGTGCAGAATGAATCCTCTCAGGATGCTCCATAACAGACATACCTAATCCCCAATAAACAGCAGGGAATAATCGACTATCATGGGAAATACCCTGACCAGACATTTTAGCAATTGTGTCTGGTGATAGGATGTTAATACCATTAACTTGTCCACCATTGAGAAACATTTGTGCAATTTTGTCATAATCATCTACTGTCCCATATAACCCAGCCGCGCCAGAAGTATAACCAGTCCTCAAGGGATCCATTTTTAACCAAGTTATATCCGTGTCACTAACGTCAGTTAAACTTTGTTCATCTTCATTATACTCATAAAGACCTGACAGACGTTTGAAATCAATAGTATCAAATGAAGTATCCATCATGCCCAATGGTAAAAGAATGTGCTCATTGATATAATCCTTAAAACTTTGTCCAGTAACAACTTCTACGACTGCTGCCAAAACTTCAAAAGCTAAGACTGGACTGTAGCCTGATGCTGTTCTAGGCTGAAAATCAAGAGGAAGCTCTGCGTATTTCTGAACACGCTCTTGAAGTGTACTTGGGTAACCACCCAGGGTCTCTGCTAGCGTATTACTGATTGGTCCCATTTCCATACCACTACTATGATTAAGTAAATCAAAAATAGTAATGTGACGCTGGGCAGGAACATAGGTCATCTGTTCAATTGTTGCTTGCAAAGCACCTGCTTGAGTTGGATTATTGGGATCTGCCTCATAAAATTCCTGCAACACATTATCTTTGCAAACTAAAAGTTCAGCAAAGGATGGGATATATTGGCTAATATCTTCATAAAGCTTAATGTTTCCTTTTTCTACCAATTGCATGACTGCTATTGCTGTGATTGGCTTAGTCATTTATGCAAGGCGTAAAATCGTATCCGTATTCATAGGAACTTGCCCTTGAATACCAGCATAGCCAAAAGCATTATGATAAACCACTTTCCCTTCCTTACGAACAATCATAGAAGCACCTGCTATTTCATTTTTGTTCAACAAATTTTATTAAAATATCATCAATTTTATGAGTTTCAAACATCTATTTTTCCTTTCTCATATCTTTTAAATCAAGCTTATGCCAATTTTAGCCAGACTGAGTTTCTTTTTCTAATACTTAAAATGTTTAAGTTCCCGTAATAATTCCTTCTCCGTTTCCTGACTTAGTCCTAGCATCACAAGTTCTCTTAACTGATTGATTCTCATCGCGCCATTATCTGCCATTAACTCATACACAGGAACAATTTTTTTAAATATTTCAGTAGCTGCTGAATTTTCAAAAATTTCACCCAAAGTTGAATCTTCATGATAGCGCTGTGTATAGTCACTCTTTGTTTCAAATTGGAAATGATAATTGCCTGTTTCCAAAACCATGACTTCTTCACAACCTTCTAGCTCAACTTCAGCTTGACAATTAAATGGTATCTGTAAATCATAAGTAACTTGCCGATTTTCCAAAATTTCCCATTTAACACGATAGCGACCATATGCCGAATCAAATTGACAATCACAGAATTTCAGTTTTCCATTGAGTTTAGGAGAAATTTTTACTGTTTTGAATCCTGCTTCTTTGGGAGCTAGTCCTGCAGCATAACGATATAAGAACTCTACAACATTACCGTAGCTATAATGATTTAAACTATTCATACCAGTACCGCTCATGTGACCATCAGGTAAAACACTATTCCATCGTTCCCAAATCGTAGTCGCCCCCAAATTAACCGCATATAGCCAACTTGGATACGTTTCTTTAAAAAGCAATTGATAAGCTAGATCATGACGACCACATTCTGCTAAGGTTTGACAGATCAGAGGTGCCCCAACAAATCCACACTTGATAGAATTTTGGTGCTTTTGTAATAATTTAGTAAAATCATCAATCAAGACTGCTCGATTTCTGTAAATATTAAAATTCAAAGCAACAATATAAGAAGATTGTGTACCTGAAGACAAGTGTCCCACAGGTGTAAAATAGGTATCTAAAAGAAACTGTCTTAGCTCCTCATAATAGGAACGATAAGTTTTTGATTCAGCCTTACCCAAGGCTTCACCAAACAAAGCAACAATTTCTAGACTCCGACAAAAATACATCGTAGCCAGATAATCATCTGGCGTATCTCCTTTGAACGATTGCTCATTAGGTCCATCTAAGGCTAACCAATCTCCAAATTGAAAGCTAAAATCCCAAAGAGCAACTTTAGTACCCTTGACATCCTCTAATCTGCGAGCAACAAAGTCAACCCAATCCTTCATTTGTTTATAGTAGATTTCCGAATATTGTGACACACCATAAAATTCTTTAAGAGTATTTGGGATAAAGGTTGCAGCATCTCCCCAAATAGCAGTCTCAAAAGCCAAATTACTATTTGGAGGAACAGGGATAAAGGCCGGAACTCCTCCGTGTCTCTTTTGTTGTTCTAGTCTCATATCCCACAGATACTTATGATAAAAGGCTCTTGTATCCATATGGTAAGAAGCTGTTTTGGAAAAGACTTGAGCATCACCTGTCCAACCGAGGCGTTCATCACGTTGGGGACAATCTGTCGGTAAGTCTAAAAAGTTTGATTTCATTCCCCAAAGAGAGTTTTGGTAAAGTCGATTGATTTTCTCATGACCTGTTTGAATAAATCCTGTTCTCTCCAAGTCTGAATAAACAACAGAGCCTCGGAACATACTAGTATCCAAAGTTCCAACCCAACCTGTTACTTTCACATAACGGAAACCAAAGAAAGTAAAGTGGGGGCGCACGCGCTCTTTCTCACCATTTGAAGTGTAAATAAAAACTGATTCAGCCGTCCTATAGTTATCATTGTAAAAATTACCGTCTTGCAATATTTCCCCAAACTCCAACTGAACTCTAGTACCTTTCGGCAGACAGTTGTCCCATTCAACCCAACCAGTAAAGTTTTGACCAAAATCTAAAATAGTTTCACCTTTTGGGCTAACAATGAGCTCTTTAACGGCTAAGGTTTCTTTGACAACAACTGGTAAACTATAGCGATCAATCAAGGGAACGCTCATGGTCATCAATTGAGCTGACTTTGGCATATTATCATGATTCTCCCATAATATTCTGTTATAACTTTCACCAAAATATATACCACTTTGCTCGACATTACTTGGAATATAAGTCCAACTCTGGTCAGTAGTAATCACACAAACTTCTCCATCTGTGGATTTGATATGGAGCTCAGCAACCAAGCCGAACTGCGCTCCGTAAGGAACACTATTTTCATCACCATATTTTCCTTTATACCAACCATTCCCAAGCAGGACAGAAAATGTATTCTCCCTCTTAATCAGATGGGTAACATCGTAAGTTTGAACCTGTAAGGCACTTTGATAATCATTAAGGTTGGGGGTTAAATATTCATTCCCAATTTTTTCGGCTCCCAGGTATGCTTCATACAATCCAAGGCCGCAGATATAAAGTCTTGCTTTTTTGACTGTTTTTTCACTGATAAAAGATTTTGAAAATAAGGGATGAAATTCGTCATCCTGGCTGGTTGTAATCCATTGCCCTTGCCAGTCTTCATCCCTTTTTCCAGTCTCAAAGAAAGTGATTTTTTCTGCCTTGTCTCCCATATCATCTTCAACAAGGACCTTGACATAGTAACGAGTCCGAGGAGCGAGTGTTATGGGAATAGAAACACCTGAAGAATCTAGTAATCCTTGCTCTGATTCAAAAATAATATTTTTAAATTCACTGTCTAGTGCAACAAGAATACATTCCGAATGGCTATGTGTCCCTGTAGAATTCTCAACCGTCCAGCTTACTATAATATCATCAAAATGAAAACCCAGGGGCTCCACAATTCCATTGATTTTTAAACGCTTTATATCCATTTCTAAGCTCCCTTACTAATATCAGGGCTAATTAAATCAGCCCTGACCGTTCTTATTTACTCAACGATTCACGTACTTTAGGCATAAATTTATCTATCGTATAAGCCATTGCAAGTAAAAACATGACAACATAAAGAGCCAGCGGCAAGTAATTATATAAAGCGATGATAGCTTGATTAGCTGAAGCAACTTGAGTTTCTGTAGCTCCGTTATAACCTGCCATACTCAAAATCAATCCTACTACACCTGATGAAACCGCCGTTCCAAATTTTGCCATGAAATTTGAAATTGAATTTAACATACCTTCAACCCTGATACCAGACTTCCACTCACCATAGTCCATACAATCGATTAAGTAAGCATTAATCATAACCGTTACTGGAATAGATGCGATACTAGCAATCAAACCTCCAATAACAATTGTGGTCATGTTTGTACCACCGATAGAACGAATAATCAAACCAATAATTCCGAAGACAATGGCGCCTCGCATAATATTTGTTGTACCAAATTTACGAGTTAGCATAGGAAAAACAATCAACAAAACAGGAGTTGCTAACACTCCCAAGCTAGCAATTGACATCAATCTAATATCTCCAACAATGTATTTAAAATAATAAGTAGTTACAGTTGTACTTAAATTAGCAATTAAGAAAGTAATAAAATTAATGAGTGCAATAATAAAAATATATTTGTTTTTCATTACAGCACCTAGTGTTTGTTTAAAGCTTACCTTGGTTTCTGAAGTTGTCTCCACTTTCTCATCAACCACTACTTCTTTAATAAGAACCATACGTAAGAGACCGATTAAACCGCATGGAATACCAATAATCATGGCCAAATAAGACCAGCCTTCTTTTGTAGCACCTACTGTTGCCATCAATTGAGGGAAAATAATACTAAAAACCACCGCAGCAATCATACCAATTGCTCCACTTACTGACATTACTGAAATACGATTTTGAGTATTTCTAATAGAACGTGCCATGTAGACGGCATCTTCTGCTCCCAAAAAAGTTATACAGACAGCATTAATTAAGCTGTACATGATAAAAATAATACTTGCCTTAGCTGTTGTACTCCAGTCTGGAATAGAAAACATGATAATGGTAAATAACCAAGTAAACAAAATAAAAATTTCATAAGGACGAGCCTTACCCCACTTGGTATTGGTTTTATCAATAATAAAACCTGCAATCAAATCCGTAAAGGCATCGAATATTTTTGAAAGCAAGATTAAAAAACCAATTAATCCAGCAGAAAGTCCTAGCATATCTGTTGCATAATAAGTGATGTAGGCGATAAACACTGCATTTATTGTAACTGAGGTGCCTCTAGTTGTCCATGCTAAACCAAACCATTTTGGTAATCGTTCATTCTCAGCTGTTGTATTGGGATCCAGCCAATTAGATTTTTGATTCTCTCTCCTTTTCATCTGAAAGACTCCTTTAATATTTTATAACTAAATTATAAGCGTTTTCCTGTGTCTTCGTTATCGTTTTTTCTTGTTTTTTATCATTTTTTCGCCTAAAATAAAATAAAAATGGATTTTTCAGATGACTTATTCAAATCAATTAACTTTTTTACAAAAATTACTTCTATCTACCCATATCGTTTATTATTGGCAACTAGACGAGTCCTACCAATTAAATAGTACCAACTGCCCTTACCGAACCTTTGGATTGGAACAGCTCATCAAAAGCACTAACATTGAAATGATAACGGATCATTTCAAACATCATTCTTCTCCACTTATTCTCTGTGAGCAAACTGGTCTAGTTTGGTTAATTCTCTATGAGAAAAGAGAATTGTCTTCTCTCTTCCATATATTAGGTCCTATTTTTATCAGTGATGAGTCTGAAAATCAACTTCTGCACTTCAAACAAAAAGATAAAAAGTGGTTAGAGGATTTTCTCTATCACCGTTCCTTTTTTCCTGTAATAAATTTACGTATAGCAACCTCCTTACTAGGAATGCTTCATTACACTATTTATTCAGAAACGTTAGAAACTTCAACGATTGTTGTTAAAGTTCAACAACCGATATCACCCATTACGGAGCCAGAGTGGCAAGAAAAAAATTGGCATGGAACCTGGCAAATTGAACAGAAACTCTTTAAAGCTATCCAAAACGGTGATCTTAACCTTCTTAACAAAACTAATCATCAAACTAGTAGCGGAACTGTTGGAAATATGGCACCAAGTAACCCACTTAGACAATCTAAGAACGAAATCATCGTCCTAATTGTTTTAGCAAGTCGAGCAGCAATTTTTGGTGGTATGTCACCTGAAACTTCTTACAATTTATCTGATTACTATATTCAAAAAATTGAGACAAGTAGAACTATTTCCGAGGTTATTATGCTTTCAAAAGAAATCGTTGAAACCTTCGTCAAAAGGGTAAATAAACTACAAAAGAGCCGAAATTTCAGTCAACTAACACGTGATGTCATCAATTATATACAACAAAATATTACTGAAAAAATTTCTCTCGAAGCCCTATCTAATGAACTGGGATATACCCCTTATTATCTCAGTCAAAAATTTAAAAAAGAAACTCAACAATCCATCAATTCCTACATCCTAAACGAAAAAATGGAAGAGGCATGTTCCCTCTTAAAAAATACCCAAATCCCAATTGCTGAAATCAGTCATTACCTTTCTTTTAGTTCTCCAAGCTATTTTTCAGAGCAATTTAAAAAGAAATTTCACCAAACTCCCTTAGCTTATAGAAATAGTCTCTAATTGGTAAGAAAAAAGTACTAAAGAGGTTGTTTAAAAACTAAAAATTTAAGCTTTCTACTAAAAAGTAAAGAACACAAAATGGCCTAGAGTTAACGTTTTTTGATGACGTTATCCTAAGCCATTTACTATTTCTGAAAAAAATTCCCAGTTTCGTATTTTTACAGCGGATAGGTGAAATCTGCAGTCTTCGTGATGGTCAATGTTTTGAGAATTTCTCGGTTGAAAACTAAGAATACTCAATCCTCATAAATCCCTTTATATCAACATTTTACAGTTTGAAAATTCCATAAAAATGGACTGAAATCCATTCATTTGGATAAAATTGACACCAATTAACACCATAAAATAGACTAGTCATTTATTCTCATTCCTAAAAATTTTTGAAATAGCGTAGTCTTTTCTAAAATTTGTGGAATCCAAAACGCAGGCTCAACCCAGCCTGCGTTTTTTTATTTTGCTACAACTTCTTTTGTTACTTCAATCTGTTTATCAGCATACAAAACAACATCTCTAATAGCTAATTTTTTAATAGCTTGTACCAAGGTTGCCATGTAATCAAAATGGATTGAGTATTCTTAATTGATTTTATCTAACTCCGTATGCAAGTTACCAATATTTTTCAACTTTCTCACTGAGAACATATCTCCAATGAATCGACTGTAATTTGTTTGTCACACACTGACTCTCTAAGCCTCTTATCATGTGTAACTAGAATAAATGTTCCATCATAGCGCTTCAAAAAATTCTCCAAGGCTACCGTAGCTACAATATCTAAGTAGTTATTAGGCTCATCAAGGAGTAAAAGATTATAATTTCCTAATAATATTTTAGCTAAGTTCGACTTGACCTTCTGACCACCGCTTAGATGGCCATATGTTCGTTTCATTTCATCATTTCTAAAACCTAAACTAGCTAATGTATCGAATACAATTTGATTATCTTGTTCGGACTCCTGTAATAATGTTTTTAGCAACTCGGCTTCCTCATCAAATAGGTTTAAAGATTGTTTAAAATATCCGATAGATAGATTATCACATATGTAATCCTCCCTAGAGATAAAGTCTTTAATTGAACAGAGTAGTTCAAGAAATTGAGTTTTACCTGCTCCATTTTTTCCCTCTAAAGAAATTTTATCCCCTGCCTTGACACTAAAGTTTTTTATCTTTAAAGCAATATTATTAGAATTCTTGTAACTACTGTCCCCTATTCTAATTAGCGATTTTCCCTTCTTCATTGATAACGTTTCAGGGACCCTAATTGTCAATTGCTTACGTCTTTGTGGCTGAGTGGTAACATCTTCCCTTAATAAGCGACTCTCCATACTCTTAGCACTTTTTGCTAGCGATTTAGCCTTACCTTCATAGTCACCAACATACGATCGCATCTTCCATTCGGATTGTGACACGCTTTTCTTTTTCTTTAATAATTTATCTGCTTTCTCTTTCTTTTCCCTCAAAGCTTTCTCAAGTTGTTTTTTCTTTTTGATATCCTGTTTATATTGAGCTAGCTGCTTTTCTATTTTATGTTCTTCCCAAATTTGAAACTCTGAATAAGTTCCATAAAAATTCTGCAATTTTCCATTTTCCACAAAAATTATTCGGTCAGCTGTTCGATCAAGAAACTCTCTATCATGTGAAATCATCAGAACTGTTTTATTTATAAAGCTAACCATATTAGTTAACCATTCAATATTCTCTGCATCAAGATTGGTTGTAGGTTCATCAAGAAGAATTAATTCATCATCAGAAAATAGGATATTTTCCAACTGTAATCTCTCCTGTTGTCCGCCACTTAAATTATTAAAATCCAATAATTGTTCTAAATATCCAATTGATGTCGCTCTTTTTATATTAGAGCACTCTTGAGTGAATAACTGAGAAAAAAATGTCGTCTTACCTATTCCATTCTCACCAATAAAACCAATTTTTTCTCCTTCTGTAATTTTAAAATCAGGAACCTCAAACAAAATTCCTTTTTCATTTTGGACGGTTAGATTGTTGACTTGTAAAATAGTTTTCATTACCTTCATCCCCTCATTTCAATTGTTCGTCTCTTAAAATGGTCTTTTGAATCATTATTACAAAAATAATTATTAACACTCCCGAAATTAAGACGAAAGTTCTAAAATGAAGTTAGCCACTTTCTAGTTGAGAAAAAAGTATACAAAAACACCTCAGAGAGATATAATGTAGTTCACCACAAACACAT
>NZ_JAUSTM010000002.1 GCF_030812835.1 Streptococcus moroccensis | reverse complement strand
TTATGTCTCTGCTATCAATAATAGACCTAGGCGACTTCACCACTATAAAACCGCAAATTTTCTGTTTGTGCAAGCCCAAACAGCCTAAACAAAGGCATTCTAATTCAGTATCGAACGTGTTGCACTTGACTTGACAATATGCCAACTCTATTCTTCCAACCCTCGCTCAGACTATTTCTTGACATTATTAAGGATTAATGGTATTGTAAAACAAATAACCTTTAACAAAGTCCAGAGAGGCTTTCAAGGTATCAGGAAAAAACCTATCTCAGGATAGGTCATTTGGTGGACGCTGCCTTTTTCTGTATCCTAGCCTCGACGGTTGGGGTATTTTTGTTTGCCTTGCTCTCCCAGACCAGATAGAAAGGAAATAGTATGCGAGAACAACGTCCCATCATTGCCCTCGATTTTCCAAATTTTGAAACCGTGAAAACATTTCTTGACCAATTTCCCAAGGAAGAATCACTCTACCTTAAGATAGGTATGGAGCTCTACTATAGCACTGGTCCTGAAATCGTGCGTTACATTAAATCTTTAGGACATGCAGTTTTTCTTGACCTAAAACTCCATGATATTCCAAATACAGTTGAATCAGCCATGCGAGTCCTTTCGTTATTAGATGTAGACATGACCAATGTCCATGCAGCAGGTGGAGTAGAAATGATGAAAGCTGCACGACGTGGTCTTGGAGACAAAGCCAAATTAATCGCTGTTACCCAGCTCACTTCTACAAGCCAAGTACAGATGCGGGCAGACCAAAACATCCAAACGAGTCTTGTCGACTCGGTGGTTCATTATGCCACTCGGACTGCTGAAGCAGGCCTCGATGGCGTTGTTTGCTCAGCCAAAGAAGTGTCTGCGATCAAAGAAGCGACGTCTGCAAATTTTGTCTGTTTGACCCCAGGCATTCGACCTGCTGGAGCCAGTGTCGGAGACCAGCAACGGGTTGTCACACCTGAGTTAGCCCAGGAAATTGGAAGTGACTATATCGTCGTTGGACGCCCCATCACCCAAGCAGAAAACCCAGTTGCTAGCTATCAAGCGATTAAAGCAGCTTGGTCAGGACAGCTATAATATAAAAAGGAGATTATCATGTCAACATTAGCCCAACAAATTGCCAGTGACCTATTAGCTATTGAAGCCGTTTATTTGAAGCCAGAAGACCCCTTCACTTGGGCTTCAGGGATCAAATCGCCAATTTATACAGACAATCGTGTGACTCTTGCTTATCCTGAAGTCCGCACGCGCATTGAAGATGGTTTTGTCCAAACCATTCAGGAAAAATTTCCAGAAGTGGAAGTCATTGCTGGAACCGCAACGGCTGGTATTCCACATGGTGCTATTATTGCGGACAAAATGAACCTGCCTTTTGCCTATATCCGTAGCAAGCCAAAAGCTCACGGAGCTGGTAATCAGGTAGAGGGGCGTATTCATCAAGGGCAAAAAATGGTGGTTGTTGAAGACTTGATTTCAACTGGAGGGTCTGTCCTTGAAGCTGTGGAAGCAGCGCAACGTGAAGGTGCAGAAGTCCTTGGCGTTGTAGCCATCTTTACTTATGAATTGCCAAAAGCCGACAAAAATTTTGCAGAAGCAGGTGTCTCTCTAGAAACCTTATCTGGATACAGCCAGTTGATCCAAGTTGCGAAAGAAAAAGACTATATCACACAAGAAGGCTTAGTCTTGCTTGAAAAATTCAAGGAAAATCAGGAAACCTGGCAAGATTAATAACAACTTAATCTTAGAGTCAATCTTACTAAAGATTTCAATTGGGAGTGGGACAAAAATCGGTAACCGAATAGGTTCGATTTCCCCTCCCTTTTTCATTTTTAGCTACGGCCTGAGAGGGTCTATCCCCAGACCTTCTCACTCCCACCCCCGCATAGCTCAAACAGTCAGAAAGTGACTGTTTGAGGTTGGAAATAGTGGAAAAGACGTTTCCCTCTTTTGTTAGGGCTATAATAGCTGATTAAATCGGCGACTTAGAGGCCACTCAGCAGTGGCTCATTGGTGCTAATATACCTAATGACCTGTGCAGGGGTAACACTAAAACTGGCATAGCCAGTGAGTGTTACTCCCAACCACTGCGCCTTGTTTAACTGATAATAAATGATTAGGAGGCTAGGATTTTTTCCCAGCCTCATTTTTAATCACATCGAAACAGTTCAGTTGATGCCCGCTAGACTCTATTTTTAATCACTGAAACGAGATCAGGATTATTTTAAAAAAGGAATTTCTAGGGAACTAGGCTGTAAGCTAATCAAAGCATTAGTGGTGTTTGAGGCAAGCTGATCTCTAAATAAGGTTTTTATCAGATTATTTCTCTTTTTTTTGGTAAACTATAAGGGCTATCAAAAAGAAAGAAGAGATTATGCAAAAAATAATAACCCTCGCCTTTCGAATCTTAAACATTTTGATGATTGGCATTTCTATATTATGGCTGCTCTCAAGTCTCACCTGGTTTTGGCAAATATACAGTAAGTATGAGTCATTAAATACCTTGGTGTTTGTTCTAATTCTTGTCGTTCTGACCTTGTACCTGCTGAAATTCAAATTTTCCAAAATTCAAGCAGGTTATCGCTGGCTAATGAGCAAAAAAATCTGGCTACTTCTTGGAGCTCTTATTTTTCAGGTCATTCTTTTACTTTCGTCGGATATGATGATCCGTTCTGATGCTGCAGTTGTCTTTAACGGGGCTATTGAAGCCATTCCTGCTAAGTCTATCTCCAGTTATCTTTCTAGAAACCCTAATAACTTAATGTTATTTTTATATGAGCGGTTCTTTTATCATCTTTTTGGGCAACAGGCAGTTTGGGTCCTTCAAGGATTCAATATCCTTTATACCCATTTAGCTGGTGGTATCCTTTACCTCGCAGCGAAACGCCATCTTGATCAGGCTGTTGCGGATAGAACCTTTACCTTTTATTATTTTTTAATTCTCCTGACGCCAAAATTTATGGCCATGTATACTGATGTCATGGTCTTACCAATTCTGGCCATTCAGATTTATGCCTTAATAGCTATATTAAAGAATAACCCAACCAAAAAAGACAAGTGGGGGTTTCTATTCTTGGGACTCCTGACTGGTCTGGGACTGGCTTTTCGACCGACAGGCGCCATTATCGTCATTGCCTTCTTTATCGTTTATGCTAGTTATCACTCAATGCGAAAAACCACCCCTTATTTTTTGCTGTTTTCCCTAGGTTTAGGTGTCAGTTATGGTGGGCTAGGCTATTATAAAGATCACCAGACCGAAGTGGTTATTATGACAGAAGACGGTCTTTCAAAAAATGCTTTGACCTTTATTAATTTGGGATTAACGCACAGTGGGACTGATCAGACCGATATGAAAGATGGGTTGTTACAGTACGTTCCCGAAGAAGACCATAACAAGTACAACAACGGGATGTTCAAAAATGAATACCAGCTGGCTGAAATCAAACGGCGCTTAAAAGAATACAATCTAATAAGCTTTTTGGATCATACCTTATACAAGCAATATCGAACCACTGGTCAAGGCAATCTCAATTGGATTTACAAGTCGCCAGACGAGGAAAAATCAGATTATATGAATCCTTTAACAGACAAAACAGCTAATCACGACTTAGCTCAATTTGTTCGTCGGTATCTGATCTATACGGATGAATCCGGGTTTCAATATTATGATTATTTTATTCAATTTATTTGGGTCTTACTCAGTTTGGGATTAGTGTTCTTTTTTATCCATTCTAAAACTCCTTCTAATCAGATTAACCAATTTTTAGGGTTAGCTTTATTTGGAGGCTTGCTATTTCTTCAACTCTTTGAAGGTGGCAAATCTCGCTATTTAATCCAGTTCCTTCCTCAAATTGTCTTTATTGCAGCCTTAGGTTGGGGGAATTGGACGCTAAAAAACAACGTATCGTCTTACGATGATCAATAGAGGTATTTATGTTATTATCTGTTATTGTTCCTTGTTACAACGAGGAAGAATCCATTCCATTATTTTTTAAAGAGATGGAAAAAATTCAAGCTAAGTTACTTGGTCGCTATCAGTTAGACTATTTGTTCGTTAACGATGGTTCCAAAGATAAAACCCTGGATGTTTTGAGACAACTGAGTCAGTCCCATTCAGCGGTAAACTATCTTTCTTTTTCACGAAATTTCGGCAAAGAGGCAGCCCTATATGCTGGACTTCGTGAAGCGCGGGGGGATTTGGTGACTGTTATGGATGTGGATTTGCAAGATCCCCCTGAACTCTTACTCGAAATGGTCCAACTCTTGGAAGCTAATGCTGATTTGGATTGTGTGGGCTGTCGGCGAACCAGCAGAGATGGAGAGCCACCCATACGATCATTCTTTGCTAAGCAGTTCTATAACCTCATTAATCGCATTTCAAATGTTGAGATGGTAGATGGAGCGAGAGACTTTCGATTGATGCGTCGTCACATGGTTGATGCCATTTTGGAAGTCACAGAATACAATCGCTTCTCTAAGGGGATTTTTAGCTGGGTTGGTTTTAAGACCGAGTACTTAGAATATAAAAATATCGAGCGTGTAGCAGGGGAAACAAGCTGGAATTTTTGGAGTTTGTTCAAATATTCAGTGGAAGGAATTGTCAATTTCTCTGAAGTTCCTCTGAGTATTGCTACTTTTGCAGGGCTGTTCTTTTGCTTGGTTGCATTTGCTGGTGGTATTTTGATTATCTTTAAAACATTGGCCTTTGGTGATCCCGTTGCTGGTTGGCCATCTATGACAGTTATTGTGCTATTTCTAGGAGGATTACAGCTCCTATCCTTAGGGATTATTGGGAAATATCTAGGTAAAGTCTTTATGGAAACCAAAAAACGTCCAGTCTATCTTGTCAAAGAAAGAAGTCGTGCTCAAAAATAAATAAAACCTTTTTGGTCCATTAGTACCAGAAAGGTCTTTTTATAAACTGTAATTGCATATATATATGCTAAGAAGTTTTGATGTGGTATTAATCTAAATAGGGTTTCAATAAAAGAAGTTCATCCTGAGTCAAAGGTCGGTATTGGCCTGGTTCCAATGAAGCATCTAATTCAAATGGACCAAAGGAGATGCGTTTTAAGGAGGTTACCTTGCTACCTACTGCTAAAAACATCTTTTTAACTTGATGAAATTTTCCTTCTGATAAGGTCACTGTTGCTAAACTATACCCTGGACGGCTTTCAAGAATCTGGAGCTGGGCAGAACGACATCGCGTTCCATCTCGGAATGTAATTCCTTGATCAAAGCGACTAATAGCACGCCAGTCTATGGCAGCGTTCACCTCAACTAAGTAGGTTTTGCTGATGTGATGATCAGGGTGGAGCATGCGGAGTCCGAGAGGTCCATTATTGGTCAAGAGAAGAAGGCCTTCAGTATCAGCATCGAGCCGGCCAATATGGTAAATCCCTTGGGGGCGATCTTCAGGATCTAGCAAGTCTAAAACCGTTTGTTTGCTGGAATCTTTAACAGCTGTCACAACGCCTTTTGGCTTATGGAGCATAAAGTACAGCTGACTTGAATCTTTGATAGGCCGATTAAAAAGGCTGATATGCTGCAAAGAAGCATCAACATTTTGCCCGATATGCCTTGCAGGCTCACCATCAATCATGACTTCATGATGACGGATGGCTTGTTTGATTTTTTTCTTGGAGTGTAACCCATGATTCCAAAGTAATTTATCTAAACGCATGTTGCTCTAATCGTCCTATTAGTTTTTCATCTTACTATCAGTTTATAAAAAATTAAGGGAAATTTCTAGTTCAAACTGAAGTTAACATTATGGTCATAAACGCTTGTATGTAAAGTCAAGAATGTTATGGCTTTAGCAAAGGTCAGAAGATTAAAGAGAAGAAGTACTACAAACTTTCTGAAAAATCTGATATAATAGAAAAAATGTTTTTTAAGGAGTCGTTATGACAGTGAAAATTGCTTTGCTTGGTTTTGGTACAGTTGCTAGTGGTGTCCCTTATCTTTTAAAGGAAAATAAAATCAAGATCGAACAAGCGGCGAAATCGGAAATTGAAATTGCAAAAGTCCTTGTTAAGGACGATGAGGAAAAGAATCGTTTGCTGGCTGATGGCCATGAGTATAACTTTGTGACATCTATTGATGAGATTTTGACAGATACTGATGTTGAAATTGTTGTAGAGTTGATGGGACGGATTGAGCCTGCTAAAACCTTCATCACGCGTGCTCTTGAAGCTGGAAAGCATGTTGTAACTGCCAATAAAGACTTGCTGGCTGTCCATGGGGCAGACTTGCTGGCTATTGCACAAAAACACCAGGTCGCTCTTTATTATGAGGCAGCTGTAGCTGGTGGTATTCCCATTTTAAGAACCTTAGCTAATTCTTTTACTTCTGACAAAATCACAAGAATGTTAGGTGTATTGAATGGAACCTCTAACTTTATGATGACTAAAATGGTCGAAGAAGGCTGGTCCTATCAAGCTGCTCTAGCAAAAGCGCAAGAGCTCGGATATGCTGAGTCGGACCCGACCAATGATGTTGACGGAATCGACGCAGCCTATAAAGCTGTTATTTTGAGTCAGTTTGGATTTGGGATGACCATTAATTTTGAGGATGTCGTTCATAGAGGGATTCGTGACGTGACCACTGACGATGTTGTCTTGGCACAAGAACTAGGCTATGTTATCAAACTTGTGGCTTCAATTGAGGAAACGGCTTCCGGGTTAGCAGCAGAAGTGTCTCCAACCTTCCTTCCTAAACATCATCCTCTAGCCAGTGTGAATGGTGTGATGAACGCAGTCTTTGTTGAATCGATTGGTATTGGAGAATCAATGTTCTACGGACCTGGTGCAGGGCAAAAACCAACAGCGACATCCGTTGTTGCCGACTTAATCCGTATCAGCCGTAGATTAAACGATAAGACAGTTGGTAAATCCTTTAATGAATTTTCTCGTCCAGCACAGTTAGCTAAGGCTGAGGATATTAAGAGTGATTACTATTTCTCTATTCAAACACCAGACCAACCTGGTCAAATTTTGCGGCTTGCAGAAATTTTTAATGCGCAACAAATTTCATTTAAACAAATTCTTCAAAGTCAAGCCAACGGACAAACTGCTCGTATTGTCATCGTCACACACGCTATGAACAAGAAGCAGTTGGATAATGTTTCAAAAGACTTAAAAGCTGTTGCTGATTTTGAAATTCATAATATCTTACGCGTTTTAGGAGAGTAATATGCAAATTAAAGTTCCTGCTACCTCAGCAAACGTGGGGCCAGGATTCGACTCAGTGGGAGTAGCGGTTAGTAAATACTTGACCATCACAGTGGAAGGGCCATCTGAGGAGTGGTATATTGAACACGATCTTGATTACGTGCCTCATGATAAGCATAATTTACTGCTCAAAACTGCTCTAAAAATAAAGTCTGATTTAAAACCACATCGCCTTAAAATGGTAAGCGATATTCCATTGGCAAGAGGATTAGGTTCATCTAGTTCGGTAATTGTAGCTGGTATTGAATTAGCCAATCAATTGGGAGACCTCAACCTCTCTAAAGAACAAAAGTTGCAACTGGCAACTGAAATAGAAGGTCATCCCGATAATGTGGCGCCAGCTATTTTTGGGAATCTGGTCGTTGCCAGTTATGTTGATAAAAAAGCGACTGCTATCGTGGCTGATTTTCCAGATGCTGCTTTTTTAGCCTTTATTCCAGACTATGAATTACGGACTTCTGATAGTCGAGGTGTCCTACCAACACAACTGTCTTATAAAAAAGCAGTTGCTGCATCATCTATCGCTAACGTGGCAGTTGCTGCCTTACTGACTGGTGATCTTACAAAAGCTGGTCAGGCTATTGAATCGGACAAATTTCACGAACAGTTTCGACAAAAACTTGTCCCAGAGTTTTCTACCATCAAAGCAATTGGACATGATCATGGTGCTTATGCGACTTATTTATCAGGTGCTGGACCAACAGTTATGGTCATTGCCCCTCATGAAAAGGTAGAAGTGATCAATAAAGCTGTGAATGCTCTTAATTTCAAGGGGGAATGCGTTTCTTTAACCGTCGATAAAAAAGGTATATCTGTTTCGTAAACATCACCTATTGTCGTGCATAATGGTTTTCATGGTCGATTGTAGTTAAACAATTTTCACTAAAACTTTAAATTTTATAGTTAATTAAGAGAGAAGGCTTCCTAAGACGAAAGGAGTGCCTTTCTTTTTTCCCTTTATTTTCGTTTGTCACCATTCATTCTCGAAAAATTTAGCTTTCCATGATATAATAGAACTGGCGTTTGCCAAGTTTTGGATGAAAGAATTGAAATGATTAATTATGACCATATACAGTCTGTTTTTACAGAAATAGACTATAAAGTAAACGAGCCCTTAAAGGGCTATACCTATACTAAAGTTGGCGGTGAAGCAGATGTTCTATTATTTCCAAAGAATAAAATAGAACTGGCTAAGATTGTCCGCTATGCTAATGACCATGAGATTCCTTGGATGGTTCTCGGAAATGCCAGCAATATTATTGTTCGGGATAAAGGGATTCGCGGGTTTGTCATCATGTTCGACAAGCTCAACACGATTACTGTTAACGGGTATACGATTGAAGCAGAAGCTGGTGCTAATTTAATCCATACGACTCGAGTAGCCCTCTATCATTCTTTGACGGGCTTTGAATTTGCCTGTGGCATTCCTGGGTCTGTTGGTGGCGCTGTCTATATGAATGCCGGAGCATACGGTGGTGAGATTTCGACTATTTTAGTCTCTGCTCAATTATTAACCAAACAAGGTGAGATTATTACGGTTGATAGTAGGGATATGAAATTTGGCTACCGACATTCGATGGTCCAAGATACAGGTGCAATCGTTATTTCCGCTAAATTCGCCCTCAAACCAGGTGTCTATGACATTATTGGACAAGAGATGGGACGGTTGAATTATCTTCGTGAATTAAAACAACCCCTAGATTTTCCGTCTTGTGGATCAGTCTTTAAGCGACCAGTTGGCCATTTTGCAGGTCAGCTCATTATGGAAGCTGGGCTCAAGGGCTATCGCATAGGTGGCGTTGAAGTCTCTGAAAAACATGCTGGTTTTATGATTAATGTGGATAATGCCACTGCTTCAGATTATGAAGAGTTGATCGCTCATGTAATCCATACTGTTGAAGAAAAATTTGGTGTGACGCTAGAACGCGAAGTCCGAATTATAGGAGAGGCTTGATGGCCGTTGGAGATATGAAAAAGGAGGGTCAGTCATTGGCTGAAAAACAACCGATTATAGCCTTTAAGGATGTTTCTAAAGTCTATGAAGACAATGGAACCGTCGTCTTAAAAAATATTAATTTTGAGCTAGAAGAAGGCAAATTCTATACCTTGCTGGGTGCCTCAGGATCTGGTAAATCTACAATCCTAAACATCATTGCAGGGCTTTTAGATGCCTCATCCGGAGATGTCTATCTTGATGGCAAACGGATTAACGATGTCCCAACCAATAAGCGCGACGTCCATACTGTATTCCAATCTTACGCCCTCTTTCCGCACATGAACGTCTTTGATAATGTCGCTTTTGCCTTAAATCTCCAAAAAGTGGACAAAGCAGAAATCGAGACCCGTGTCAAAAAAGCTCTCAAAATGGTTCGCCTTGAAGGTTATGAGAAACGCTCGATTCAAAAACTGTCAGGCGGTCAACGGCAACGAGTGGCCATTGCTCGTGCTATCATCAACCGACCACGCGTCGTGCTCCTAGACGAACCCTTATCAGCTCTTGACTTAAAGCTCCGGACAGAAATGCAATATGAATTGCGGGAATTGCAACAAGACCTTGGCATCACCTTCGTCTTTGTCACTCATGACCAAGAAGAAGCCCTAGCCATGTCGGACTGGATTTTTGTCATGAACGAGGGGGAAATTGTCCAATCTGGAACACCAGTGGACATTTATGATGAACCCATCAACCACTTTGTTGCAACCTTTATCGGAGAATCCAACATCTTGCCAGGCGTCATGATTGAAGATTACTTGGTCGAGTTTAACGGTAAACGCTTTGAAGCGGTAGATGGTGGGATGAAGCCAAACGAACCGATTGAAGTGGTGATCCGACCAGAGGACTTGCGCATTACCCTTCCAGAAGAAGGCAAGCTTCAAGTTAAGGTTGATACGCAACTTTTTCGCGGGGTTCATTATGAAATTATCGCCTATGACGAGCTTGGCAACGAATGGATGATTCACTCAACCCGCAAGGCCATTGTGGGAGAGGTCATTGGTCTTGATTTTGAACCAGAAGATATCCACATCATGCGTCTCAACGAGACCGAAGAAGAATTCGATGCTCGTATTGAAGAGTACGTGGAAGTAGAAGAGCCAGAAGAAGGGTTGATCAATGCCATCGAGGAGGAACGCGATGAAGAAAACCTCTAATTGGCTCTCCGTTCCCTACTGGTTGTGGTTGGCGCTCTTTGTCTTTATCCCACTAGCCCTGATTATCTGGCAGTCGTTCTTTGACATTCATGATAACTTTACCTTGGAGAACTACAAGACTTATTTTACATCGCCTAATGCGACCTATCTTAAGATGAGCCTGAACTCAGTTCTCTACGCAGGTATTATTACAGTAGTCACGCTCTTGATTGCCTATCCGACGGCTTATTTCTTGACCAAACTTAAACACAAGCAACTCTGGCTCATGCTCATTATCTTGCCGACCTGGGTTAACCTCTTGCTCAAAGCCTATGCCTTTATTGGGATTTTTGGCAATAGCGGAGCTGTCAACAGCTTTCTCGGTTTTATGGGTATTGCGCCTCAGCAAATCTTGTTTACGGATTTTGCCTTTATTTTTGTCGCGGCCTACATCGAGATTCCTTTTATGATTCTGCCGATTTTTAATGTCCTAGATGACATGGATCAAAATCTCCTTTCAGCTAGCCGAGACTTGGGGGCCAATAACTGGCAGACTTTTACCAGGGTTATTTTTCCCTTATCTATGAATGGGGTTCGTTCTGGCATTCAGGCGGTCTTTATCCCGTCACTCAGTCTCTTCATGCTGACGCGTTTGATTGGTGGGAACCGCGTGATTTCGCTTGGGACAGCTATTGAGCAACATTTCCTCACCACCCAAAACTGGGGGATGGGCTCAACCATCGGAGTTGTTCTGATTCTGACCATGCTCCTGATCATGTGGGCGACGAAAGAGAGGGCTGACCGATGAAAAAAATTGCCAACCTTTATTTAGCCCTAGTATTTATCATACTTTACCTGCCGATTTTTTATTTGATTTACTATGCATTTAATAGCGATGGGGATATGAATGGTTTCCAAGGCTTTACCTTGGAACATTTTCAGGCTGTCTTTAGCGATAGCCGTTTGATGTTGATAGTAGCTCAAACCTTTCTTTTAGCTTTTCTGAGTTCCCTAATTGCTACAGTGATTGGAACCTTTGGTGCTATCTACATTTATCAGGCCAAACGTAAACTTCGGGACGGGCTCTTATCTGCCAACAATATCTTGATGGTAGCGCCCGATGTCATGATTGGTGCGGCTTTCCTCATTCTCTTTACCATGATAGGCTTTCAATTAGGCTTTGTCTCTGTTTTGCTCAGCCACGTGGCCTTCTCCATTCCCATTGTGGTTTTGATGGTCTTGCCACGTCTTAAAGAGATGAACGCGGACATGATTTCAGCAGCCTATGACTTAGGAGCTAGTCATCGTCAGATGTTCCAAGAGATCATGCTGCCCTATTTGACACCGGCTATTATTGCAGGCTATTTTATGGCCTTTACCTACTCCTTGGATGACTTTGCAGTGACCTTCTTTGTTACTGGTAATGGTTTCTCGACCCTTTCTGTTGAGATATACTCACGGGCACGTCAAGGGATTTCCCTCGAAATAAATGCCTTGTCTGCTCTGGTCTTCCTGTTTTCAATCGTATTAGTCATTGGCTATTACTTTATTTCACGTGAGAAGGAGGAAGCATAATGCGTCGTTTTGTATCCTTTTTTGCTGGTATTTTAGCCATTATTCTTATCCTTTGGGGGATTAGTGCTGGCATGACTGCTCAAAAAGATTCTGGAAGCACGGGTAAGTTGGTCATCTATAACTGGGGAGACTACATTGATCCAGACCTCCTCGATGAATTCACTGCTGAGACTGGCATCCAGGTCGATTATCAGACCTTTGATTCTAACGAGTCCATGTACACCAAGATCAAACAAGGTGGTACCACATATGATATTGCTGTACCTTCTGAATACATGATTTCGAAGATGATCGAAGAAGGCATGCTCTTGCCCATTGATCACAGCCAAATCACAGGCATGGAAAATCTGGGCGAAGAATTTGTTGATCAATCCTTTGACCCAGCTAATAAGTACTCCATTCCCTATTTCTGGGGGACGTTAGGTATTATTTACAATAGCAGTATGGTCGAAGAAGAACCGCTCGAGTGGGAAGACCTCTGGAAAGAGGAATACCGCAACAAGATCATGCTGATTGATGGAGCCCGTGAAGGAATGGGGATCGGTCTTCAGACTCTTGGTTACAGTCTCAACTCAAATGATCCTGCTCAACTCCAAGAAGCTGCTGATAAGCTCTACGACCTCACACCAAACATCAAAGCCATTGTTGCCGATGAGATTAAGGGCTATATGATCCAAGAAGAAGCAGCTGTCGCTGTTAGCTTCTCAGGCGAAGCCAGCGAGATGCTAGATGGCAATGAAAACCTGGTTTACGTCGTACCGTCTAAGGGCAGCAACCTTTGGTTTGACAATATTGTTATTCCAAAGACGGCTAAAAATATTGATGGGGCTCACGCCTTCATTACCTTTATGTTGCGGCCTGAGAACGCCCTTCGAAATGCAGAATATGTGGGCTATTCAACGCCTAACAATGTGGCTAAAGACATGTTAGATGAAGAAACCCGTGAGGATCAGGCCTTTTACCCAAGTGGCGAAACCCTTGATAATCTTGAAGTTTACGATAACCTTGGTAAGGAATTACTGGGTGATTACAATGACCTCTACCTGCAGTTCAAAATGTATCGGAAATAATTTAAAAATGGAAGAAACAAAACAAGAATTTCAATATGTCTCACGATCCATCATGGTATCTGTCCAAAGAGGAATCTTTGTAGGTGTCGTGGTTGGACTAGTCGTCAGTTTGTTCAGACTCTTCATTCATCAAGGGTTTGACTGGGTCGTTCATCTGTATGCATTAGCACGACAAAATCTGTTCGTGCTTTTTGCTATTGTCACAGGATATATCATCTTGACTGGCGTTCTTGCCTATCTGACAAAGGGCGAGAGTGCTGTCAAAGGGTCGGGTATTCCACAGGTTGAGGGTGAACTAAAGGGTCTAATAGATTCCAATTGGTGGAATATTTTGTGGCGCAAGTTTATCGGTGGGGTCCTGGCGATTTCAAGTGGCCTCATGCTTGGTCGGGAAGGCCCCTCTATCCAATTAGGAGCTATGACTGGTAAGGGATTAGCCCGCTACCTTAAATTGTCTCCTATGGAAACACGAGTACTCATTGCCAGTGGAGCAGCTGCAGGATTATCTGCAGCTTTCAACGCTCCCATTGCAGGACTTCTTTTTGTGGTAGAAGAAGTCTACCGTCACTTTTCACGCTTAGTCTGGATTACGACCTTAACAGCAAGTTTGGTAGCCAACGCAGTGTCTCTTTGGATGTTTGGTTTAACGCCGATTTTGCAACTTCCGATGGATATTCCTGCCTTAAAACTCAGTCAATACTGGTTATTGATCCTCACAGGAATCATTTTAGGGGTAGCTGGGTATCAGTACGAACGTGTGATTTTAGCTATGCCAACTGTTTATGAAAAACTTGGTAAGTTTTTACGACTGCCCGTCAAATGGTATCCCTTGGTGCCATTTGCCCTTATCCTTCCTGTCGGTTATTTTCTGCCAGAACTATTGGGAGGTGGTCATGAGCTGATTATGCACCTTCCACATGCAAACTTTGGATTTTGGGCCCTGCTTTTAATTTTTGTCATACGTTTTGCTCTTAGTATGCTTAGCTATGGGTCTGGCTTGCCTGGTGGCATTTTCTTGCCAATCCTAGCTTTAGGATCCCTTTTAGGCTTACTAATCGGGTCTATTTTTGAACAAGTTGGCATAGTGACTTCAGCTGACTTGCCGCTATTCATTGTCATTGGGATGGCGGGCTATTTTGGGGCAATATCAAAAGCACCCCTAACAGGTATTATCCTTGTGACAGAGATGGTTGGGGATATGCGTCAGCTTATGCCACTCGGACTGGTTACCCTTTCGGCTTATATCGTGATGGATCTGCTCAAGGGCGCACCTATTTACGAAGCGATGCTAGAGCGCATTCTTCCAGAGCATGCCAGTGAAACTTCTAAAGCCACTTACATTGAAATTCCCGTTTCTGAGAAAATTGCAGGTCAGCGTGTCTGCGACCTGAATCTCCCAGAAGGTGTCCTCATCACGGGGCAAATCAATCACGGACGTTCAGAAATCGTCCATGGACAAACGGTCTTGTACCTGGGAAATACTATTCACCTAGTTGTTCGAACGCATCAAATGGATGCAGTTAAAGCTTTGCTTCTTGATTGAGACGAGGGAATTGTGTTACATGAACTGCTAAAGACAAGGTCAATGAGCCATGTATTTTGTGGAGTAATGGGTTTAGCTTTTTTGAAACTTTATTCATGCTTAACATTATGGGGAGCTTATATATGATCATTAGACATATTAAAGAACAAGATTTAGACACGATTTATCAGCTATACAGTCAAGAAGGGTGGAAGACTTATACCACTGAAATGATTGAAAGCTTAGTAAATAATTCCTACTGGAAGATTGTCGAAGATAATGGGGAAGTTTGTGGATTTGCAAGATACATCACAGACCACGTCTTAAGCATTTATCTTTGTGAAATTGTCGTTGCTCAGAATAGACGTCGACAAGGCGTTGGCCAAATGCTCATCGAAGCTATCTTTCAATCGCATCCGGGACTACGCATGGATTTATCATCCTTTGAAGATGGCTTTTATGAGCAGTTAGAGTTTAGAGCCATTGGAACAGCCTATCGTAAATATGGAAAAGGCTAACCATTTTGAATGTCAACTACAAACTAATTAAGAAAGGATAGTATGTCTCTTATAAGCGAAATAGATTTCTCTAGACAAATTCAAATCAAAAAAGGTTATTCTCCAGAAAAGAAGTACAAACTTATGGGAGACAAAGCTTATTTCCTAAAAATATCTCCCTTGTCATTTACGGAACGCAAACAATTAGAGCTAAAATACCTAAGTGACCTATCTAGCAAACTACTAAAACGAGCTCGGTTGTTAGATGTTGCGTTTGAAAAAAATCACATTTTTAGCCTATACGACTGGATTGATGGTGAAGACTTTAGAGATGTTGCAGATAGACTAACTGCCCAAGAATTGTATCAATATGGCGTTCAAGCAGGTCAGATGTTAAAGATTATCCATGATATTTCTATTGATGAAGAACTACCTGATTGGGCCAGTCACTATAAGGCTAAAATTGATCGAAAAATTGCGGCTTTCAACGAGGTCAAGGAGTTGTATCCAGATGGTGATGTCTTCATTGATTTCATTATGAACAATAAACATTTGCTTGATAATCGTCCGCAACGTTTGTGTCATGGAGACTACCATGTGGGCAATTTGATGATCGAAAAAACGTCTAAAGAACTGGTCATTATTGACTTTGGTACTTTAGAAATTGGTGATCCGTATGAAGAGTTTAATCGCATGATATGGAATGCCCAACTTTCAGAAGATTTTGCGACAGGGTTTATCCATGGTTATTTTAAGGGAAAAGAAATCCCAGAAAACTTTTGGGGTCTAATGGGGCTCTACATGGCGACTGACGTGATTGGCTCCATTCCTTGGGCTGTGCCTTTTGGTGATGAGCAGGTCCAAACCATGCTTACAAGAGCAAAAGCGGTGCTGGCTTGGTACCAGAATTTTGATACAATCCTTCCGAGTTTTTATAAAGAGGGAGATTCTCATTTCTAACCTAATCTTAGCTTATGTTAAAATAATTAAAAATAGGAAGGAGAAAGAGTGATCAAAGACATGGTACTATTTAAAAAGGGTTCATAAAGTAATCAAGAAAGTATTCCCTAATTCTTCAATAAAATAAGCACAAAAACTGGGAAAAGCCATATTTTTCCATAAGACAAGTGATATTTAGTTATTGACTGCTGTTATTTCCACTATTATACGACAAAAGACAAGGCTCCATGGACCTTGTCTTTTGTCGTATACGAACTATAGAGGAAATTGTAAAAACAAGTTGATATGATGGAGTTATAGTCAGGATCAAAAGATCACGCATGTTAAAGCTAAATGATATAGAACAAAATGTCATTTTCTTGATTGTTTACTATAAAACTAAAGTGAATAGCTCATGACTGTGACAAATACCCGATCTATTTACCTTTCCTGCATTGCAATGGTGTTATACCGTGATACTTTTTGAAGAGATTTTGGAAGTAGGATTGGCTAGAAAAGGAGAGGTAGTTACTAATATCACTGATACTGAAATCAGAGTATTTGAGAAGTTCTTTTGCTTCTTCTAGTTTCGTTTGGATAATGTATTCGTTGATGGTTTTACCTACTTCATTTTTAAATTTCTTTTTTAAATAAGAGTAACTATAACCACTGATTTGTGCAACATCTTCTACTTTAATGGTTTGATTGGTGTTATTATGAATGAACTGTAAGGCAACGAATACTTCCTTACTCGTCTGGCTATTCAATTTTTGTCTAATGACTCTATTTGTGAAATCATAATACATGGTCTGATTCAAGTCTAAAATTTTATTAATGTCGTCTAGACGCTCACATTCTTGAATATAGATGTCACTCAAACTGTATGCTTGTTCAACATCAAGACCACCAGCAACTGCAGCTCGTGTGACTAAAGTTACAGCAGTTATGAAAATATTTTTTTGCTGACGAACGGTATTTTCGGCTAGCTTACCAGCGCTAAGATTACCGGCTTCATTAAGAATTTCCACAATCCTTCTAGTATTTCCTGTTTCGACAGCCTTAAGCAAACGTTGCTCAAAGTGGTAGGTGTTGTGGATGCGACTTTCTTCTTTGCTTTCTGTCAATTGCTGAGCTAATCGACGATTAAAGTTTGTCTTATACTTGCTTTGTGCTGTCATTATTGGGGTTAAATCTAGGAGTTCATTATTCAGATTCAGATTAAGGAAATTGAGCATGTGGAGACATTGGTTGAGAGAATAAGTAGGGGTATTTTCTAACAGAGTTTGAAGAATGTCTTTGTAATTATTTGGAATAGACATTTCTTGCATAAAAGCTTCTACATGATTGGAAAGAAAACTTGTGCTAAAGATAGGTCCAATAACTATATAATCCAGACTATTTTTGATTTGAATGATACCAAAGAATGCGAAGGATTTGGTAATATAGTAATCGGTTCTTTTATTAAAATGAATATTTTCTGTATATGTAGAAAAAATTGGGAGCTGATCAGCTAGCCTAGGAAAAGAATAATCAACTTGAGCTGGTAGTGTCATTTTTGTGATAGGTATATAGGTCGCTTGGTAGAAGGATTGGCAAAATTTTTCTAGGTTCATTGAAGTATCCTTATCTAATTAAAATCAAAATTTATAATAAAAAACCTTATTTTACAATAAAACGTTTTCAATAAATTGTATTATAAAATTACGAAAAAAACAAGCGAGGATTTTGTATGACACCAGAAAAAATTAAAAAAATGGTTAGCCAACTAACTTTGGAAGAAAAAGCATCTCTTTGTTCAGGAAAAGATGTGTGGAATACCAAAGCCATAAAGCGCATGGATATCCCATCTGTAATGGTATCAGATGGACCACATGGCCTTCGTAAACAACCTGAAGATGGCGATCACTTAGGTATGCTCGATAGTATAAAGGCAGTTTGCTTCCCTGCTGGTTGCGCTATTGCGTCAAGCTTTAGCCGTGATACAGCTAAGCTTTTAGGAGAAACCTTAGCAAATGAATGTCAGGCTGAAAATATCAGTACTATTTTAGGACCAGCCATGAATATTAAGCGCTCCCCTCTTTGTGGTCGAAATTTTGAATACTTATCTGAAGATCCATTAGTATCGTCAGAAATTGCTAGAGCGTATGTTAGTGCTGTCCAATCAAAAAATATTGGGACAAGTCCTAAACATTTCTTGGCTAATAACCAAGAATACCGACGTATGACAAGTGATTCTATAGTAGATGAACGTACTCTTCGTGAGATTTATTTAGCTTCTTTTGAAGGTATGGTCAAAAATGCTAAGCCATGGACCATCATGAATAGTTATAATAAACTAAATGGAACTTATCTCTGTGAAAGTGAGGCAATGTTAACAGATGTTTTACGCAATGAATGGGGATTCGATGGATATGTTATGACCGATTGGGGTGCAATGAATGATCGTGTCAAATCCCTTAAAGCAGGATGTGAGTTAGAGATGCCTGGTGGTAATACAACGAATGATTTAGAGATTGTGGAGGCAGTACGCTCGGGCGACTTGGATGAAGCGGTGCTTGATCAAGCTGTTGAGCGAATCTTAACTATTATTTATCGCTTTGAAGAAAATCGTGATAAGAACATTTCATACACTTTAGACCAAGACCATGAAGTTGCTCGCCAACTAGCTGAAGAGTCCATCGTTCTTTTGAAGAATGATGACGGAATTTTACCTCTAAGTGCCAGTCAAAAAATTGCTTATATTGGACAGTATGCAAAGAAACCTCGCTTTCAGGGTGGTGGAAGCTCACATATTAACAGCCATAAGGTTGAATCAGCCCTATCAGTTGCTGATGAGAAGACTATCAGCTATGCAGCTGGTTATAATGATGCCACTGAAGCCATTGATGAGAAAATGCAGGCTGAAGCTGTTAAACTTGCTGCTGAATCAGATGTAGCCGTTCTTTTTGTTGGGCTACCTGATAGCTTTGAGTCAGAGGGTTATGATCGCAAACATTTGAAAATGCCAGCAAATCAAGTTGCTTTGATAGAAGCAGTAACTGCTGTTCAAAAAAACATTGTTGTTGTTCTTCATAATGGCTCAGCAATTGAAATGCCATGGATTGATAAGGTTCAAGCCGTTCTTGAAGTCTATCTTGGAGGCCAGGCAGTCGGAGGTGCCACTGCAAATATCCTCTTTGGTAACGTAAATCCGAGTGGCCGTTTAGCTGAAACTTTCCCACTTCGTCTCCAAGATACGCCAGCCTATCTGACCTTTGGGGGAGAAAAAGACCAGTCAGTTTATTCAGAAGGTGTCTTTGTCGGATATCGATATTACAACTCCAAAGATCTACCAGTTTTATTCCCTTTTGGACATGGTTTATCTTATAGTACATTTGAATATAGCAATATGACTGTTAGCAAAAACAAGCTGAATGATTCAGAAAGAGTGTCTATCTCTGTAGATGTCAAAAATACTAGCAATATAGCAGGAAAGGAAGTTATTCAACTTTATGTTTCTCCCATTAATAGTAGATTAATTCGTCCTGCAAAAGAATTACGGGCCTTTGATAAAATTCACTTAGAAGCAGGTGAAACTAAAACAGTCAGATTTGAGCTGGATAAACGAGCATTTGCCTATTGGGAGGTTGCTATTCACGACTGGCATGTCGAAGATTTAGATTACAAGATCAGCTTTGGAAAGTCAGCCTTGGACACTATTATGAGCGAAGTTATCCATGTAACTCCTAATCAGCTTTTACCAAAAGTATATGACTTAAACTCTACGATTGGGGAGATTATGGCGGATCAAAATGGCAAGGTCATTCTAGAACAGGCTATGGGTTCGGTTATGGCTGGCAATGCGGATGCTGCGACTGTAGCAGAACAAGGACCAAATGACATGATGAATGCTGAAATGTTCGCAGCCATAATGGAAGGAATGCCCTTGCGTCAGTTGCTCAGTTTTGTACCGGGTGTCGAGAAGGCTAGTTTGCAGCAACTGGTTGATGCTCTCAATCAGTAAAATATAAAAATAAAGAAATTTACTAAAAGGAGCTTTTCATGATTAGGAAACCTAAAAAAGATAAAAATGCCATCCGCTATGACCGCGATGGGATTCAAAAAGTAATGCGCGTTCGTGACTATTTTGCAGATTCTCTAGGTATGTTTTCATTGAACGTCATTTCGGGATTGGTTGGACAGTTAACCTATTTCTATACTGACAAGGTTGGCTTGGCTGCAGGTGCTATTGCTACCATCTTCATGGTCAATAAAATCTTTGACGCCTTCACTGATGTTATTATGGGGAACATTATTGACAATACTAAGCCTGGTAAGGAAAAGTACCGCCCATGGTTGCTTAAGGCCGGTGTTCCAGCAGGTCTGATGCTGATTACTATGTTTATGGTACCAAATGGAACTGACATTTTCCAATTGGGATATGTCATGGCAACTAACTTGTTATTAACTTCCGTGTTATATACAGCTATGGCAGTCCCTTATGTTTCCCTTCAACTGGTTCGTACACGTAGTCAGGAAGAACGGTCATATATTGGTACTTGGCGTGCTGCTGCTGGGTATGTATCTGGGATGTTCATTGCTATTTTGGTTATTCCTGTCACAAACATGCTGGGAGGTGACAAGGCAGCTTGGATTAAATTAGCCGCAATATTTGGTGCCTTAGTTGTTATTGCAATGCTAATTTGTTTTGCTTTTGCAAAAGAGTCAGCTGTTGATAGCAAAAACAAAGGTGAAGTTGTTGAGAGCGTGGAGGAAGAGCAAATGACTATGCGTGATGCTCTTTCAAAACTGGTCAAAAACAAATATTGGATGATGTTACTTGTTGTCAATGTTGCCATCAATATTTCGTATGGTCTGACTGGTACTTCTGGTACCTATTATGCAAAATGGATTTATGGTAACGACAACCTGGTTGCGGTTATGGGTGGATTAGGATTGATTCCAACCTTCCTTGGATTTGCTCTTTTAACACCTCTTGTTAAGAAATTTGGTCCAACCAAACTCTTGAAGTACATGGCATTAATTACAGTAGTCTTGACAACTGCGAGGATTGTAAATCCAGACCACTTTATTTTTAACACAGCAATTGGACTTGTGACAACATTTACAGGGATTCCTATTATGGCTTTGACTGGTGTTCTCATGGGAATGGTTGTCGATTATAACGATTACAAGTTTGGATCAAAAATGATTGGTCGATCTTCAAGTGCCCATAGTTTTGCCAACAAAATTGGTACTGGTATCGGTGCTTCTATGGTCGGCTGGTGCTTGGCACTTGCTAGCTATGATGGTTCTGCTGCTGTAGCAACGGAACCAGTCCGTCAAGCTATTTTTACCTTCTCAATCTACATTCCTCTCCTTTTGAACCTTGCTATCTTCTTGGCTCTTCGTAAATTTGACTTAGAAGGTCGTATGGTTGAAATTTATGCAGCCATTGCAGAGCGTCGTGCTGGAGGCGAGTCAAAAGAAGCTGCGCCAGCCATCGAAAAAGCAGAAGTCGTTAAAGGTGAAGTCCTTCTCGCTCCTGTTGCTGGTCAAACCTTCTCATTGCAAGAAGTGAATGACCCAGCCTTCTCAAATGGAGCAATCGGTCAAGGTATTGCTATCAAACCAAGTGAGGGTGTGCTCTATGCACCTGCTGATGGTCAGGTTAGTCTAGCCTTTGCCACAGGTCATGCCGTTAATATTGTGACACCAAATGGTGCCGAAATCTTTGTTCATATTGGTATTGATACTGTAACCATGAATGGTAATGGATTTGAGCTCAAAATTGCTCAAGGTGACTTTGTTAAAGCTGGCGATATTATTGGCAATTTCGACAAGGATAAAATTGCTGCCGCTGGGCTAATCGATACAACAGTCCTTCTTGTAACCAATACTAAAGACTACACTGAGATTAAATCTATAGCCGCTGACACAGTTGCTAAAGCAGATAAGGTTTTGGAACTTAAAGCCTAAATACAGACGAGGGTTGGAAAGGAGGCTTTTCAATCCTTGCTGTTTGTTTTAAGAAAAATGGAGAAAAATATGAAACTTTATGATATAACTATTGAATACCAGACTGAACCTCTCGGTTTAGCTGTGAAACGCCCACGATTTTCATGGAAATTGGCTAGTGGACAAAATGATACAGTTCAAAAAGCTTACCAAGTTATTGTTTCAAATGATGATTTACTTGTATGGGATAGTGGCAAGGTTGAGTCAGACCAGTCTATTCTGATTGAATATGCTGGTGCTGATTTAGAAGATGAGACAAATTATCAGGTCAAAATCACTGTTGAAGACAATCATGGGGAAATTGCAGAAGCAGTTACTCAATTCACAACTGGTATTTTTAATCCTCAAGATTTTGTAGCTGATATGATTGGTCATAATTTTGATGCTAGTGTGACCGCTCCGCCTATTTTCAAAAAATCCTTCACACTTGATAAAGCAGTTGATAAGGCGACTGTCTATGTGACTAGCCAGGGTGTTTATGAATTGGAATTGAACGGTCAAAGGGTGGGTCAAGACTATCTGGCTCCGGGCTGGACTTCTTACAATAAACGTCTTCAATATCAAATTTATGATGTGACAGAAGCTTTAACAGAGAACAATGAACTTGCTGTAACTGTTGGTCAAGGTTGGTATGCTGGTATCATGGGCTTTGAAATGAAAAACCACCACTATGGTGACCGTGTTGGAGCTTTCTTACAACTTAATATTTGTTATGAGGATGGCAGGAAAGAAATCATTGTCACAGATGAGACTTGGTCTGTTGAGACGGGTGCTATTAAATCCAGCGAAATTTACCTAGGCGAAACCATTGACAGCTATCAACCTCAAATTCTAAAAGGTAATGTTCTTGTCTTGCCATTTGATAAAACAACTCTAGTGGCTCAAGAAAACGAACCCGTTCGCATTACAGAACGCCGTGAAGTTGTCGCAGACTTTATTGCACCAAATGGGGAGCGCTTGCTTGACTTCGGTCAAAACATGACTGGCTGGGTTGAGCTTAAGGTCAAGGGCAAAGCAGGTCAAAAATTGGTGGTTGAACATGCAGAAGTTCTTGATAAGGATGGTAATTTTTATAAGGAAACCTTGCGTCAGGCGGTTTCTGTTGATACCTATATCTGTGATGGGACTGAGCAAGTTTTCCGTCCTCACTTTACCTTCCATGGTTTCCGCTATATCAGAATTACTGGTTTTGAAGATGTCAATGCCAACTTTACAGCCTGTGTCCTTCATTCAGACATGAAGCAAACAGGAACTTTCACCACTTCAAATCCTAAGATTAATCAACTCCAGAGCAACATCCGCTGGGGACAGCGTGGCAACTTCTTAGATGTGCCGACAGATTGCCCGCAGCGTGATGAACGTTTAGGCTGGACAGGGGATGCCCAGGTCTTCTCTTGGACCGCTGCCTATAACTACAATGTAGCACCATTCTTCAGTAAATGGATGAAGGATGTGGCAGCCGATTCCTCTCTTGAAAAAGGGGTACCACACGTAGTTCCTGATATTCTAGGTTCCTACAGCTCATCTGCCTGGTCTGATGTGGCAGTTGTAGTGCCTTGGGTTGTCTATCAAGTTTACGGTGACCTTCGTGTTTTAGAAGATTCTTGGACAGTCATGCATGAATGGGTTGATTACATCGCCAATCATGCCGAAGACAATGGCCTTTGGATGTCAGGTTTCCAATATGGTGACTGGCTGGCTTTGGATAAGGAAGAGAGTGCAGATCGTACTGGTGCTACAGACAAGTATCTGATTGCCAATGCCTACTATCTTTATGTGACAGATCTTGTCCGTCAAACGGCTCAGCTATTGGGCAAGAAAAAAGAAGCAACAACCTATCAACAACTTTATGATAGGGTACTCGCAGCCTTTCAAGATGAATACTACACCAAGACGGGGCGTATTGTCAGTGAAACTCAGACAGGTGCCATTTTGTCTCTATACTTCAATTTAGCAAGACCAAACGATCGTGGTCGTATTCTCAAGACTCTTGTAACCAATATTGAAAATCATAAAAATCACTTGTCAACTGGCTTTGTCGGAACGCCTTATATCAATCATGTCTTATCAGAAAATGGTGCTCATGACATAGCAGGAACTCTTCTTATGAGGGAGGACTACCCCTCGTGGCTATATGCTGTTAATATGGGGGCAACTACAATCTGGGAGCGTTGGAACTCTATCAAACCTGACGGCACTTTTGATGAGTCTGGTATGAACTCTCTTAACCACTATGCCTATGGTTCTATTGGAGACTGGATGTATCGTAAGGTTGCTGGTATCAATCAGACGTCACCAGGCTATAAGACCTTTGTCATCAAACCGCTCTTTATCAAAGGTTTGGATGAGGTGACAGCTACTTTGGAAACCCCTTACGGAGAGATTTCAAGTCACTGGATTTGTCGTGATAGCCAGATTATCATTGATGTAACTGTTCCAGTAAATACGACAGCTCAGCTTTACTTGCCAGAAAAAGATGGGTTCATCACACTTGGTTCCGGACAATACCATTATGAGTATGAAACCAATACAGATTTGGCCCTCTTACGCTTTAGTTTGGAAAGTACTTTCGGAGATATTCTAGAACAACCACTAGCTGTAGCAATGTTTAACCAGATGGCTCCAGGGATGCTTGATAATCCAATGATTGATATGGCACGTGGTATGACTCTAGTTGAAGTACTAGGTGCTGCACCTGACGCAAGACCACTCTATGAAGCAGTTATAAATGAGCTTAATAAACAGGAATTCTAATATCTACGACAAATTTAAACATGATTAAAAAAATTTCATCCATTTTGATAATAAGTTTAACGCAGACGTGATTGGCTCCATTCCTTGGGCAGTGCCTTTTGGCGATGAACAAGTAAAAACCATGCTTACAAGAGCAGAAGCGGTGCTGGCTTGGTACCAGAAGTTTGATACGGTCATGCCGAGTTTTTATCAGGGATAAATCAATGGTTTCTTATCCCGTACTAGCTTATGGTATAATATGAACTACCAATGCTATGAAGGAGTTTCCATGGTTTTATCAAAGAAAAAAGCCCGCCACGTCATTGAAGAGATTATCGCCCTTTTCCCTGATGCGCAACCTAGTCTGGATTTTAAAAACCATTATGAGTTGTTGATTGCGGTCATGCTGTCTGCCCAAACGACCGATGCAGCAGTCAATAAGGCGACCCCTGCCTTATTTGAGCGCTTTCCAACCCCTCAAGCGGCAGCAGCAGCCACGCCATCTGACATTGCGCCTTATATTGCTAAACTTGGCCTATACCGTAACAAGGCTAAGTTTATGCATGAGCTCTCTGTTCAGTTAATTGAGCGCTTTGATGGCATTGTCCCTCAGACCCGAGAAGAGTTGGAGAGTTTGCCTGGTATCGGGCGGAAAACAGCTAATGTCGTCATGTCTGTTGGCTTTGGCATTCCAGCTTTTGCTGTTGACACCCATGTGTCTCGTATTTGTAAGCACCACCAGATTGTGAAGCAATCGGCTACACCGCTTGAAATCGAACAGCGTGTCATGGATGTCTTACCACCAGAATTATGGTTGCCAGCTCATCAGGCTATGATTTATTTTGGACGTGCCATTTGCCACCCCAAAAATCCAGAGTGTGACCAATATCCGCAATTGTATCATTTTGAAGGTTTGTAGTTAGAAAGGTAACCATCTTGAGGTTAGATAAATTTATTGTGGCTGTTGGGGCTGGTTCCCGCAGTCAGGCTAAGTCCATGGTCAAGGCCAAACGGTTAACAGTTAATGGGCAAGTAGCTAAAAAGTCGGATATGAAAATCGATCCTGAGAAAGACAGTGTCTGCTTGGATGGTCAAGAGCTTGTCTATACAGCATTTGACTACATCATGCTCAACAAACCAGCTGGTGTCATCTCAGCAACAGAGGATGCGCGGGAGCGGACAGTCCTTGACCTTTTGCCTGATCGTTACCAGCGTGTTGCACCGGTTGGTCGCTTAGATAAGGATACCGTCGGGTTGTTGCTCTTGACAAACGACGGTCAGCTAAATCATAATCTCTTGTCGCCTAAAAAGCACGTCGATAAGTGTTATGAAGTGACCTTGGAACAGCCCTGCCCCCCAGAAGCCATTGCAGCGATGAAGACAGGTGTGACTCTTGATGATGGTTACCAATGCCTCCCAGCAGAATTGACCATTTTGTCCGATTATTTGGTTCATCTGACGATTCAGGAGGGAAAATTCCATCAAGTGAAACGCATGTTTTTAGCCCTTGGCAATAAGGTTACCCACCTGAAGCGCCTTCGAATGGGCAGCTTAACCTTAGATCCATCACTTGAGGAGGGTGATTTCCGCCTTCTTACAGAAGAAGAAGTAACCAGACTTCAAAAAAATGGCAACTAAACATATGTTCGTTTATAACGAATGTTTGTTTTTATTTCTCCTTCTTTAATTTTAAATAACGGACGTTTGGGGTAAAATAATCTATGGAAGCGTGGAAAACACGTAGCGATGCCTATTTCATAAGGCATAGGTAGGTCATTAAATCAATTGAGGTAGAGTAAATGAACTACGATTCACCCGTTTTTGACTATGAAGATATCCAACTAATCCCCAATAAATGTATCGTCAAAAGCCGTTCTGAGGCAGATACATCTGTGGTATTTGGTGGCCACACCTTCAAGCTACCAGTTGTTCCAGCGAACATGCAAACCATTTTAAATGAAGAATTAGCTGAAGAGCTAGCTAAAAATGGTTATTTTTACATCATGCACCGTTTTGATGAAGAAGCGCGCAAGCCCTTTATCGCTAAAATGCACGCTCAAGGTCTAATTGCCTCTATCTCAGTCGGTGTTAAGGACTATGAGTATGACTTTGTGACTTCTCTGAAAGAAGATGCCCCTGAATTTATTACCATTGATATTGCCCACGGCCATTCTGACTCGGTCATCAACATGATCAAGCATATTAAGGCAGAGTTACCAGAAACCTTTGTGATTGCAGGGAATGTCGGGACACCTGAAGCGGTTCGTGAATTGGAAAATGCAGGTGCTGATGCAACTAAGGTCGGTATTGGCCCTGGTAAAGTCTGCATTACCAAGGTTAAAACTGGTTTTGGTACCGGTGGTTGGCAATTAGCTGCTCTTCGTCTCTGTGCCAAAGCAGCGCGTAAACCCATCATTGCTGACGGTGGGATCCGTACACATGGTGATATTGCTAAGTCCGTTCGCTTTGGTGCCAGCATGGTTATGATTGGCTCCCTCTTTGCCAGCCACAATGAAAGTCCGGGTGAAACGATTGAAGTGGATGGTAAAGAATTTAAAGAATATTACGGCTCTGCCTCACAATTCCAAAAAGGCGAATACAAGAACGTTGAAGGCAAAAAAATCTTGATGCCGACCAAGGGGAGCATCTTTGACACCTTAACTGAAATGCAACAAGACTTGCAGTCCTCGATTTCCTATGCAGGAGGTAGAGACCTAGAAAGTTTGACGACTGTCAATTATGTCATTGTTAAAAATTCCATCTGGAATGGGGACAGTCTTTAAGAAGGGACCACGCACGGCGTGGTTCTTTTTGTCCTTCTTTAGATGTATTATATTGAAGAAAAAAAGAAAATCCTTGACACACTTTCAAAAATAGTTTACTATCTATTGGAGTTTACTAAGAAAAGGGATAAGAACTTGACAACTGCAACCAAAGCAAAAACAACTAAGAAAAAGACGAGTAAAAGCTCGCCAAAGAAAAACCTTGTCATCGTGGAATCACCTGCCAAGGCTAAGACGATTGAAAAATACTTGGGCCGCAACTATAAGGTTGTGGCTTCTGTTGGCCATATCCGTGACTTGAAAAAGTCATCTATGTCCATCGATTTTGAGAACAATTATGAGCCAGAGTATATCAATATCCGTGGTAAAGGGCCTTTGATTAACGACTTGAAAAAAGAAGCTAAAAAAGCTGGCAAAGTCTATCTCGCAAGTGACCCGGATAGAGAAGGAGAAGCCATTTCTTGGCACTTAGCTCATATCCTCAAGCTCGATCTTGAGGATAAAAACCGTGTCGTCTTCAACGAAATTACAAAAGACGCTGTTAAAAATGCTTTTAAAGAACCAAGATCGATTGACCAAGATTTGGTAGACGCTCAGCAAGCCCGTCGCGTACTTGACCGGATTGTGGGTTACTCTATCTCTCCTATTCTCTGGAAAAAGGTCAAAAAAGGCCTGTCTGCTGGTCGGGTACAATCTGTTGCCCTTAAACTAATCATTGATCGGGAAAATGAGATTAAGGCCTTCAAGCCTGAAGAATACTGGACTATCGATGGTACCTTTAAAAAGGGAATCAAGTCTTTTCAAGCTACTTTTCACGGTCTAGATGGGAAAAAACTCAAGCTCGAAAGCAATGGTCAGGTCAAAGAAGTTCTGGCTCGTTTGACTTCTGATGAATTTACAGTTGATCAGGTTGAGAAGAAGGAGCGTCGTCGCAATGCGCCGCTTCCTTACACGACCTCTACGTTGCAGATGGATGCGGCTAACAAAATTAACTTCAGAACCCGGAAAACCATGATGGTTGCCCAGCAGCTTTATGAGGGAATTAATCTCGGTAGCGGCAGTCAAGGTCTGATTACCTATATGCGTACAGACTCTACTCGTATCAGTCCTGTGGCACAAGGCGAAGCAGCAAACTTTATCACAGAGCGCTTTGGGGCCAATTATTCCAAGCACGGTAGTCGTGTCAAAAACACTGGTGGTGCTCAAGATGCCCACGAAGCCATTCGTCCGTCAAACGTTTTTCAAACACCAGAAAGTATTGCTAAGTACCTAGATAAGGACCAGCTCAAGCTTTATACCCTTATTTGGAATCGCTTTGTAGCCAGTCAGATGACTGCTGCTGTCTTTGATACCATGAAGGTTAGTCTTTCGCAAAATGGGGTGAGCTTTACTGCTAATGGTAGTCAGGTCAAGTTTAATGGGTATTTGGCTGTCTATAATGATACGGACAAGGACAAGATGCTACCTGAAATGGTTGCTGGTGATACCGTAAAGCGCACCAATACCAAACCAGAACAGCATTTCACCCAGCCTCCAGCCCGCTTTTCAGAAGCAACTCTGATCAAAGCGCTCGAGGAAAACGGTGTTGGACGTCCATCCACCTATGCGCCAACTCTTGAGACGATTCAGCGTCGCTATTATGTCAAGCTGGCTGCTAAACGCTTTGAACCAACAGAGTTAGGTGAAATCGTCAACCAGCTAATTGTGGAATTCTTCCCAGATATTGTGAACATAACGTTCACGGCTGAGATGGAGCAGAAGCTTGATGATGTTGAAATTGGTAAAGAGCAGTGGCAAAAGGTCATTGATGAGTTCTACCAACCGTTTTCGAAAGAATTAACCAAGGCTGAGGCTGAAATGGAGAAAATCCAAATCAAGGATGAACCTGCCGGCTTTGACTGTGACGAATGTGGTCACCCTATGGTAATCAAGCTCGGTCGTTTTGGTAAATTCTATGCTTGTAGCAATTTCCCTGACTGTCGCAATACCAAGCAGATCACCAAGGAAATTGGTGTGGATTGTCCGACCTGTGGCCAGGGGCAAGTGATTGAACGCAAAAGCAAGCGTAACCGCGTCTTCTATGGATGCGACCGTTACCCAGCTTGTGACTTCACGTCTTGGGACAAACCTGTGGGGCGGTCTTGTCCGAAATCGGGACATTTCCTTGTTGAAAAAGCCGTCCGTGGGGGTGGCAAGCAGGTCTTATGCTCTGATCCAGAATGTGATTATAAAGAAGCAATCGTGAAATAAGCAAAATCGCCATTGGTACTTTCCGTTATAATGGCGATTTTATTTTCTTTCCGTTATAATGGACATTTTTTAAAATTGCCGGTATAATGGAAAGTGTGAAAGGAGGAATAAATGATGTACCTAGCTCTTATTGGTGATTTCGTAAACTCCAAGGAATTGGATGACCGCTATGACATTCAAAAACGCCTCAAAGAAACCTTAACGGTTCTAAATAAGAAGTATAAGAAATACCTTGTCTCCCTCATGACTGTAACGCTTGGAGATGAGTTTCAAGGCCTTTTTCAACTGACCTGTCCCATTTTTAAATTGATTGATGAATTAACTGTGGCCTTATCGCCTTATGCGATTCGTTTCGGTCTGGGTATTGGTGACATCGTAACAGCCATCGATCCTGAACAGAGCATCGGTGCAGATGGCCCTGCCTATTGGCGCGCTAGAGCTGCCATTGAAATCGTTCATACCAAAAACGATTATGGCAACACCACAATAGCCATAGATTTCGGGGATGAGAAGGATAATCAGATTGGTAATGCCCTGATAGCGTCATCTGATCATATTAAAGCTAGCTGGCGCTCTAGCCAAGAAGAGATCTTTAAGGCTTTACTAGAGCGTGGCATCTATCAGGAATCCTTTGAGCAAAACGTAGTGGCAGAGAAACTAGGTCTTCACGAAAGTGCTTTTAGTAAACGTCTCAAAAGTAGTGGTCTCAAGGTTTACTGGAGGTGTCGCTTAGCCCTTCAAGAACTGATTAGAGATAGGGAAGGAGACCGTTAATGCCTCTAGTAACTGAAATTCTCCAACACCCTGTTTTTGTTGCGCTACTGAGTTGCCATTTTTTGTCAGATTATCATTTGCAGAACCAATCTATGGCAGATCAAAAAGAAAGGGACAAAAAAGTTCTGGCTAAACATCTCGCTCATGTTTTCTGGCCTTTACTAGTCGTTGGAATCGTTGTTCCCTCTCTCTATCGGCAATTGCTCCTTGTTTTTATTAGCCACGCGCTCATTGATTTTTTGAAGCCTTCTGTCAAAAAAATGCTCAAGCTTTCTGATAGCTTGACCTTTACCTTGGATCAATTGCTTCATATCGCTATCATTGTTAGCGTCACTTGGCATGTTCTTACCGATGGGATAGCTTTAACTAATCCCATACTTCCTTGGGCAGATGGCCTTCGTTTGGTCCTGTTTTTCTTAATGATTACCAAACCCGCTAATGTGGTTTTCAGGGTCTATTTTAGCAAATACCAACCCTCAAAGGTGGTCTGGAAAAACGGTCAAATCGACCAGAAGAAGGACGAGCATGTCACGATGCAAGGAGCAGGAGCGACGATTGGAAATCTCGAACGTATTGTTATGGGGATTTGCATTTACTTTGGTCAATTTGCCTCAATCGGCTTAGTCTTTACAGCCAAATCCATTGCCCGTTATAATAAAATTTCGGAAGACCCAGCTTTTGCTGAATATTACTTAATCGGATCGTTGTTTAGTATCCTATCCGTCTTAATAGCGTCCTGGCTATGTTTCATTATCTAAAAGAAAGAAAATTATAATTGTTATGAAATTTAAAGTGTTTAATGCTACTCCTGAAGAATCGCAAATTGCTCTCAATTGGGGGAAAGTGCATAATGTCGACATTGAAACGACCCCTCACCTTTTAACAATGGATGAATTGCCTGGTTTAGCAGGCATTGATGGGATTATCAACTTGCAAATTGGTCAATTAGAGCCTGAGCTTTATCCTGCCCTCAATCAGCTTGGCATCAAACAGATTGCTCAGCGCGGGGCGGGGACGGACATGTATAATATGGCTTTAGCCAGTGCCAATGACATCATCATTACCAATGTTCCTAGTTATTCCCCAGAATCTATCGCTGAGTTCGCTTTGACCCTTGCTTTGCAATTGATTCGTAAAACAGAGGACATTCGACTTCGTATTGAAGCGCATAATTTCCGCTGGGAGAATGTGATTTGTGGACGTGTTTTAGGTCAAATGACGGTTGCTATCCTAGGAACTGGTCGCATCGGACAAGCCACCGCAAAAATGTTTAAGAGTGTTGGATGCCGAGTCATTGGTTACGACCTCTACCCTTCAGAACAGATGGAGGGCATCATCGAGTACAAAGAGTCTATTATGGAAGCAGTCGAAGAGGCTGATGTGATTTCACTCCATATGCCACCAAGTCCTGAAACCCACCATCTTTTTGACAAAGCCATGTTTGAACGTCTTAAACCAGATGCTATTTTAATCAATACAGCTAGAGGTGCACTAATCAACACGGAGGACCTATTGGAGGCTTTAGATCTCGGACTATTGGCCGGAGCAGGCATCGATACTTATGAGTTTGAAGCTCCTTATATCCCCAAAGATTGGACAGGTCAACCGCTTGAAGACCAAACCTTTGAAGCCTTAATCCACCATCCTAAAGTGATTTATACACCGCATGTAGCATACTTCACTGATGAAGCTGTGAAAAATCTGGTCGAAGGCGCTTTAAATGCAACCCTTGATATTGTAAAAACAGGGACAACACAAAATCGGGTCAACTAGGTATAGAGAAGTCGTAGTCGCAAGACAGCGACTTTTTTGGTATAATCAGGAAGTATTAAAATTTATCTGAGATTAATAGGAGTGGGTGAAAATCGAATCCAAAATAGGTTTGACTTTGTCGTCGCAATCTCACTGTTTTCTCAAGAAGAATAGAAAGATTTGAGCTAGGGATTCCTAGCAAAGAGGTATTAGTGCATGTCTCAATCTTATATCAATGTCATCGGAGCTGGCCTTGCAGGCTCTGAAGCAGCTTACCAAATCGCCAAACGTGGCATTCCTGTGAAGTTGTATGAAATGCGTGGGGTAAAACCTACACCGCAACACAAGACAGATAATTTTGCGGAGCTAGTTTGTTCCAATTCCTTCCGTGGCGATAGCTTAACCAACGCCGTTGGTCTGCTGAAAGAAGAAATGCGACGCTTGGACTCGATCATCATGCGGAATGGTGAAGCCCACCGTGTGCCAGCAGGTGGAGCGATGGCAGTGGACCGTGAAGGCTATGCAGAAGCCGTTACTGCGGAAATCCACAATCACCCACTGATCGAAGTTATCCGTGAAGAAATCACAGAATTACCAACCGATGTGATCACCGTTATCGCAACAGGTCCTTTAACGTCAGACGCCTTGGCAGCGAAAATTCATGACTTTAACGATGGTGATGGTTTTTATTTCTACGATGCGGCAGCTCCTATTATTGATTTCAATACCATCGATATGAGCAAGGTTTATCTGAAGTCCCGCTATGATAAGGGCGAAGCTGCTTACCTCAACTGTCCAATGACTAAGGAAGAGTTCATGGCTTTCCATGAAGCCTTGACAACAGCAGAAGAAGCACCGCTTAATTCCTTTGAAAAAGAAAAATACTTCGAAGGTTGCATGCCGATCGAAGTCATGGCCAAGCGCGGTATCAAAACCATGCTCTATGGCCCGATGAAACCTGTTGGACTAGAATACCCTGAAGACTTTGAAGGACCTCGAGATGGCGATTTTAAAACGCCTTACGCTGTCGTTCAACTTCGCCAGGATAATGCCGCTGGTTCTCTTTACAACATGGTTGGTTTCCAAACCCATCTCAAATGGGGCGAACAAAAACGTGTCTTCCAAATGATTCCAGGTCTTGAAAATGCGGAATTTGTCCGTTATGGTGTGATGCACCGCAATTCGTACATGGATTCCCCAAACCTTCTTAACCAAGCCTTCCAGTCGAAGAAGCAGAGCAATCTCTTCTTTGCGGGACAGATGACAGGTGTTGAAGGCTATGTTGAGTCTGCTGCTAGTGGTTTAGTTGCTGGTATCAATGCTGCGCGCCTCTTCAATGGCGAAGAACCTATCTTCTTCCCTGAAACAACGGCCATTGGCAGTCTGCCTTATTACGTTACGCATACAGAGAGCAAGCATTTCCAACCCATGAATGTCAATTTTGGTATTATCAAGGAGCTTGAAGGCCCTCGGATTCGTGATAAGAAAGCACGCTATGAAGCCATTGCAGAACGAGCACTAGCCGACTTAGATCCCTATCTAGCTTACTAAGCAGGCGGTCGTTTCATAGTTCAATCTAGAATGGCTAGGTGAGTACCTAACTTTTTTATCCTAAAAATATGAAACAATTAAAGAACACGAAACGGTAGAGTAGTTTAAATGATTTTTACCGAAAATTTTTTTGAAAAAAAGTTTGTAAAGCCCTCATCGATGCCGGTTTTGGCTGCGCTAACTTAGATGGAACAATAGCACACATGGGAGTCTCAATGCCGTTGACAAAAAAATGGAGAAACCAGGAAGCAGACAAGAGTTAAAGTATTAGAATAGGAGAAACTATGAGAATTAAGGCAATTCCAGCATTAGCTGATAATTACATTTGGGTATGGTCGCAAGGGGATCAAGCCATTATCGTTGATCCAGGGGAGGCTAAACCCGTCCTAGAATACTTAGAGAAAAACCAGTTAAAAGCAGGTGCTATTTTAATCACGCATGTCCATTCTGATCATGTGGATGGCATCGGAGAGATCGTGGAGAAATACCCTAATGTTAGAACGTATGGTCCAGCAGAAGTCAGTCACTTGGTCCATACGGTTTTAGCAGATGGTGAGCAGATTGACCTCTACGGTTTTCAAATCGAAGTCTTTTTGACAGCTGGTCATTCTGAACAACACATTTCCTATTTAGTAGATAAGGAGCATTTATTGTGTGGAGATTCCCTTTTTTCAGCAGGGTGTGGCAGAGTCTTTACAGGCGATTATGATGCTCAATATCAGTCAATGGTCTTTTTCAGAAGTTTAGCCGATGAGGTGAAGGTGTATTGTGGTCACGAATACACGCTGACTAATTTGCGATTTGGCATGACTCTAAATTCGACTTCCTTTATTAAACATTATTACGAGCAAATGAAAGCCATTGGTGAACAAGGTAGTCCAACTTTGCCTTCGACCATAGGCGTTGAGAAGAAAATCAATGTTTTTCTTATGGCTGAAGATGTTGAAACATTGACAAGATTGAGGACATTACGAGATCATTTTTAGAAAAAGGCCTGAAGACGAACACTTAGGGAAACTTTTATAATCAAACACCAAACATTATGGCAGGCTATAGAGTTAATGATATAGACAAAGCAAGAAACATGGGCTTAAATGTTTTGGAAGCGAAAGAAGCAGAGGATGCCGTTGTGGATTTAACAGGCTCTGATCTGGAGCGCATCCATACTGGATGGAAAGATGCGATGGAAAACTTCTTCCCTGAGCATGGCTTTATGCATTCAGGAAAACCTGACTTTGAATATTATTATGAAGGTGATATGGATAGTAAAGACTACAAAATGGAACTTTGGATTCCAATAACTAAAGCTTAAAAAATCATTTTGTTGAGCAGAATTAAATACAGGACATAGGGAGATAGAAAGTAAAGCATCTGTCGTCTATTTTTTCCAATTGTTAAATGAGATAAACAGAATATAGTGACATACCTCCCTTATAGTAGACAGTGAAAAATAAAAAATTTCACAAGAAACTATAAGCGAGTATATCAAAAATCGCAAGTTTATGTTAGATTTACAGGGAAAAGAAAGAATTATACTTTAATATCCACTTACCAAAATTAATTTCAATGATAAGCGGTGATATTTTTTTGAATTTAATTTCACAATGTTTTAGTAAAAAAATAGCCTGGTAAATAAGGAAAGAAGGTAATCATTGTGAAAAAATAATCAAGCAAAATAGTTGACAAATTAGGAAATAATTTAGTTAAGCTTGACATGTCTTTCTGAATACGTTATCATAGATTTATCAAATAAATTAAGGGGAATACCTATGAAACTCATTGGAATTGTCGGTACAAATTCTGCCAAGTCAACAAACCGTCAGTTACTTCAATACATGCAAAAACGATTTGAAGATAAGGCTGAAATAGAATTAGTCGAAATAAAAGACCTACCAACATTCGATAAACCAGCAGACCGAATTCTTCCTGGAAATGTGAAGGAACTCGTTGCAAAAATAGAAGAGGCTGATGGTGTCATTATTGGTACGCCTGAATATGACCATTCCATTCCAGCAGTTCTGATGAATGCCTTAGCTTGGGTATCTTATGGTGTTTATCCGATGGCTAATAAGCCTGTTATGATCACTGGAGCTTCTTATGGAACGCTTGGTTCTTCTCGTGCTCAGTTGCAATTGCGCCAGATTTTAAACGCACCAGAATTAAAAGCTACTGTTCTACCAGACGAGTTTCTCTTGTCTCATTCTCTTCAAGCCTTTAATTCAGAAGGTGATTTGAATGATATTGAGACTAGCCAAAAATTAGATGCTATCTTTGATGATTTCCGCCTCTTTGTTAAAATGACTGAAAAGCTGTCTAATGCCAAAGATTTGTTGCGTAAAGAAGCTGAAAACTTTGACTGGGAATCTTTAGATTAGAAGTAGAAGAACTGTAGCGCTAGTCGTTTATAAAAAGTCAAATATCTTCTAGCCACGTCCACAAAGGAGAAACTGAGATGAAATTTGTTGCTATCGTCGGCTCAAATGCCGAGCAATCATATAACCGCATGCTCTTGCAATTCATGCAGCGCCATTTTAAAGTCAAATGTGAGATTGAATTATTGGAAATTAAAGATGTCCCAATGTTTAATCAAGATGAAGACCAAACGGATAGCTTTGCCATTCGTTACCTCTACAATAAAATTACACGTGCAGACGGTGTTATTATTGCCACACCTGAACACAACCACACGATTACACCAGCCTTGAAGAGCACCTTGGAATGGCTATCTTACAAGATTCATCCTCTTGAAAATAAGCCTGTCATGATTGTTGGTGCATCATACTATGACCAAGGAACGTCACGTGCTCAAGTGCACTTGCGTAAAATCTTGGAGGCGCCTGGTGTCAATGCCTACACGCTCCCAGGGAATGAGTTTCTTTTGGGTAAAGCTAAAGAAGCCTTTGACCTCAATGGTGACATTACTAACGAAGCAACTGTGAACTTCCTTGAAACTTGCTTAGATAACTTCATGAAATATGTTGATGTGGTATCTGCTTTGAAAAAACCAAAACCTATTGCACCAGAAGACTTAGATTGTACCCAACCTATTGCAACTACAGTTCGTGGGATTGATCCTGATGATCCAGAATGGCTAGAAAAAGCTTCAAAACAGGTAAATGCTGTTGAAGGAAATACCTATGTGAAGTTAAGCAATGGTCTCTTAACCGTTGACCAATTGGATATGTTTCTCAATGCAATGCCTTTTGAATTGACATTCGCAGATGATAACAACCAATTCTTGTACTACAATAACAAGCACCAAGAAGCTTCAACTATGCTTGGTAAACGTGTTAAAGAACAAGTTGGTAGCCGTATGAGAACAATTCATGGGACCCTTCCACCAGCTCGTATGAAAAACGTGGAATGGGTCATCGGAACGCTTCGTAACGGTAATCAAGAATATGTCCGTACCATTGTTCCTGGGACACCTCCGGAAATCATCAATACCCATAATTACCAAGCGATGTACTATCCTGATGGTTCTTACGCTGGTATCAATGAAATCATTTTTAACTTCAAACCATGGTTAGATTGGTATTTAGAAGCTACTGGTCAACGTTTGGTAGGAGGAACAGCAGCTCCTGTTATCCCTAATTCAAAACCCGCCCCACATGGTGCTGATGCAACATCTGGAGCTTCAGAAGAAGCTAATGATGCTGCCGTGACAGATGCTATCTCAGGTGCATCTGAAAGCTAATGATATTCCCCTGAAAGAGGTGAGCAGTCACTCATCTCTTTTCTTGTGACACAGATTTAAAAGGAATTTAACATGTCATTTTTTGAAAAAAAAATCACAGCTGCTTGCAACAAAAAGGAAGCCCTATTCGATGAAAGTTTAGGGCGTTACGCACTGCGTTCAATGTTTGCGGGAGCCTATCTCACGATGTCAACAGCAGTGGGAATTATTGGTGCTGACGTTATCTCAGCTCAATTTCCAGCCTTAGCCCGCTTTGTCTTTACCTTTATCTTTGCGATTGGTCTTTGCTTTGTCTTGATTTTTAACGGAGAACTAGCAACGTCTAACATGATGTACTTAACTGTTGGTTCTTATTATAAAAAAATAAGCTGGGCTAAAACAACTAAAATTTTACTTTATTGTACTTTCTTTAATTTTGTTGGCGCTCTTATTCTAGCCTATCTCTTTAACCAATCTTTCTCATTCATGACCTTAAAAGACGACAGTTTTGTGGTGACAGCTGTTACCATTAAACTTGGCAAGTCAGACTGGTCTAACTTTATCGAAGGAATCACAGCCAATATGTTTGTGAATATGGCCATTTTAGGCTACATCGTCCTCAAAGAAGAATCTGCAAAATTCTTTATCGCTGTATCGGCCATCTTCATGTTTGTTTTCCTGATCAATGAGCACTTAGTAGCTAATTTTGCTTCTTTTATGTTACTTGCCTTTAACCATGCCCGTGGACAAGTTGATGCCTTTAACGTAATTAATGTCCTCCGTCAGTGGATTGTGGTTTTCTTTGGGAACTGGCTTGGTGCAGGAATCTTTATTGGTATTGCCTATGCTTGGCTTAATCAAACCAAAACCGCTCACAAGGAAGGTTAGATATAAAGATCTGATGGCTACTTATTAGGGAGTGTCATTATGTATCAATGCTAAAAACAACCTGTAACTAAATAGAAGTTACAGGTCGTTTCTTCATCTATTCAAGAACTCATTGATTTTATCCACCAGTAACTGACCGCTCGCATCAACAATGTTGTTTCGTTTGCTCATTTCTTCTTGGAGAAGTTGTTGGCTTTGGTTGACCGTTGTCTGAGTTGTGTAGTAAAGAGTGATGGTAGATCCTCGTTTGAGAGAGGTTGTAAATAATGCTGGTTTGGGATCAAAGTCAACCACACTGCGAACCTCGGCAGTTGCATACTCTTTGTCCGCTATTGCAAGCTCAGGACTTACCTTAAATCCTTTTCTTTCCAGAAGTTCTCTAGCAGCCTCAAGGGTTAAGCCTTTTAGGACTGGTAACTCAACCTGTTCATCTACCAGCTCTTTAATTGTTTCATCCATGTAGTAAATGTCTACAATTGTTCCTTTGGAATAATAACCTGGTTTTGGTTGCATATCCAACACAGTATTAAGGCTAGCTGCTGACCACTTTTGATCAGGATCAACTAGAATGGGACGCGGTCGAAAACCAATCCGTTTGAGATGAGTAATCGCATCTAAAAGGCGCATAGTCGTTACGTCTGCTAAGTTTATCACGTTATGGTGATTAGCGCGTCTGCGTTCAGACTCTCCTTTAAACACTGGCGTCCATTGGGTAAGGCTGCTTTTGAGACGGTCTTCAACATCTGAGAATGCCCTTGTCACATGTTTGAGTTTTTTCTTTGGGATGTTCTTTAAAACACGCTTTTTACTGCTGACTTTTCTCACCATATCACTTAATTTCCTTTATCCTGTTTTTTTATTTCATTATATCATACTCATCATTGAACTGCGGTCAACTTCATTGGTTTATCGGTTATTTTTATAAGACAAAACAAGTGAAATAGGGTAAAATAAAAGAAGTGTGTCAATTGATGGAATTGACCTAAATGACCATAACATCATAGTATAGGACTTTTAAATGAGTATTTTAAACGTAGAACACTTAACCCATGGATTTGGAGAACGGGCGATATTTAATGACGTCTCTTTCAGACTCTTAAAAGGGGAGCATATTGGCCTCATTGGAGCCAATGGTGAAGGGAAGTCGACCTTCATGAATATCATCACTGGCAAACTCCAGCCTGATGAAGGCAAGGTTGAATGGAGCAAGCGTGTCCGGGTTGGTTACTTAGACCAGCACACGGTGCTGGAACCAGGCATGACTATCCGAGACGTCCTTCGCAGTGCCTTTTCTTACCTTTATGAATATGAAACCCGTCTGGGGGAAGCCTACATGGAAATGGCTGAAGCAGATGAGGACAAAATGGCAGAGTTAATGGAAGAAACAGGCGAATTGCAAGACCTTCTAGAATCTCATGATTTTTATATCGTCGATATCAAGGTAGAAGAAGTAGCACGCGCCCTTGGCATTACGGCTTTTGGCTTGGATAGTGATGTCAATGAGCTATCAGGTGGCCAACGGACTAAGATTCTATTAGCCAAGCTCCTGCTTGAAAAACCCGATATCTTGCTCCTAGATGAGCCAACTAACTACCTCGATGCTGAGCATATTGAATGGCTTCGCCGCTATCTGAACGAGTATGAAAATGCCTTTATCCTCATATCTCACGATATTCCATTTTTAAATAGTGTCATTAACCTGATTTACCATATGGATAATCAGCAGTTGAACCGCTATGTGGGTGACTATGACAAGTTCCAAGAAGTTTATGCTATGAAGAAGGCGCAGATTGAAGCAGCTTATAATCGTCAGCAAAAAGAAATTGCGGATCTCAAGGACTTTGTGGCACGGAACAAAGCTCGCGTAGCAACTCGTAACATGGCCATGTCTCGTCAGAAGAAGCTGGATAAGATGGAAATGATTGAACTGGTGCAGGAACGTCCTAAACCAGAATTCAACTTCTTAGTAGCGAGAACTCCTGGCCGTTACATCTTTAAAACAGAAGATTTGGTTATTGGATATGATACCCCTTTGACCAAGCCGATGAATCTTGAGATGCAACGTGGCCAAAAGATTGCCATTACCGGATCAAACGGGATCGGGAAAACAACCCTTCTTAAAAGTCTTCTGGGACTCATTGACCCTCTTGAGGGTGAGGTCGAACGGGGTGAATTTTTAGAAATCGGTTACTTTGAACAGGAAATGTCAGGCGATGTTGACAAATCCTGTTTGGATGAGATTTGGGACACTTTCCCTTACATGAACCAGGCTGAAGTACGCGCAGCTCTGGCTAAATGTGGTCTCACGACCAAGCATATCGAGAGCAATGTCCGAGTGCTCAGCGGTGGCGAACAAGCAAAAGTTCGCCTCTGCAAACTTCAAAACAAGGAAAGCAATGTCCTGATTCTAGATGAGCCAACTAACCACTTGGATGTTGATGCCAAGGATGAACTCAAGCGCGCTCTGAAAGAATATAAAGGAAGCATTCTGATGGTCTGCCACGAACCCGAATTCTATGACGGGTTAGCGACAGAAGTCTGGGACTTCTCAGGCTATTCCGTCATGCGTGGCTAAGGATATCAGATTAACGTTAAACCACCAGGAGAGATCTGTCTATGCAGATTGCTTCTGGTGGTTTACTTTTGATAATAATACCTGGGATAAGGTCACTGTTTATTTTTAGATTTGAGAAGTTTCTGAGGGTTCTTAACCAATTCATTTAGGTTGGCTAGGGTCTCTTTTTGTTTAGCATGGCGCTCAGAAAGAAGTTTGCGACTCAAAGCCATATTGTGTCCATCAAGATAGTCAAGGCGAATGATAGTACCAGGGCGGACATTTTTTGTCAAGAAAGTTTGTTTGGGATAGGTTTCGATGACTTGATTGGCATTTTTATCGCCAAGTTCTGCTCTTGGTGCGATAATACGTCGAATGACCGTGAAGCCTTGTTCAGTTAGGATTCGTTCGGCCTCGTCTATATCAGTACCCTTGAGATCCGTTGGTAAAACTATGCTGTCTCCTAAAGCCTTACTCGCTTCGAGTGTTTCCGGGGTTAGGTAATAAAGTTTCACCAGATGGCCAGCCTTGAATTTACCAGATACGGGATTCATGGCCACAACCTCGTCTATTTCAGCCTTGGCAAACTTTTTATGTGCCTTGGCTGGAAGGACATGAACAGAAAAACCAATGCTTTCAAGATAGCTTTGGGCAGAATGGATCGGCATATCAATCACGTTTGGGATTTGAATCAGAGCTGTTTTGGCTTCATGACGGCGGTCTAGAGCCTTGTCAACAATTGGTGCAGCCTTATCAGTGATTTTACCAGCAATTTCGACTGTATCTGGAATAACAGAAAGGGTGGCGTTTAATACCTTAAATGCCCGTCCAGCCAATTTCCCAATCTTAGGTTTTACCATCTCTTTACACCTCCCTTTGTTCTTCCTTTAGTATACCACAAAAGATATGCTAACTCCCCTAAAGTCTTACAAATTTGTAAGAAATCCGTCTAGAGATGTAAGGGCATGTCTTGCTAGATTAGGATAAATTAGAATTGAAGGAGGAGCCCAGAATGACTAAAGAAATTAAGATTAACTTTTCCATGTTTAGTTTGCTACAATATGTATTTGCTGTATTAGTCATCCTCTTACATGCTCAACGGATTTTTCCTAATGACGGATTACATTTTGTTCAAAAAAGTATCTTTAGCCGCATGGCTGTTCCTTTTTTCATTGTTAGTGCCAGTTTTTGGCTTGCTAGGAAGCCGGAGCAGTTGAAGATAACCTCTAAAAAATGGTTGTGCAGCTACTTAGGCTTGTCGTTGCTTTATTTACCCTATGCAGTATGGTATTATCAGCAGTCAAATTATCCAGGTATATATCTACCTATAGGCATTTTGGCCTCGCTGTTTTATACAGGGACATGTTACCACTTGTGGTATTTTCCAGCTATCTTGTTTGGTTTCTTCTTTTATCACAGCCTTCGCAAACTCTTACCTCAAAAAGGGCTTTGGGCATGCTTTATCTTGCTCTATCTCTTTGGTGCTATAGAAACTTATTCTGCTTGCTTATCAGGGACATTTTTTGTAAAGCTTTACGATAACTATTCCCAGATTTTCTTCACCAGTCGCAACGGCCTTTTTTATGTCCCTATCTTCATCTTAATCGGGCAAAGTCTTTATGACAATCGTCAGGCACCATTTTTGGCCAGACAGCCTTTCTTGAAATTTGTATTAGCCTTTGGTTTATTGCTAGCCGAAAGCTTTATCATCTTCCAGCACCAAGGTTATGATAAAAATTTTATTTTTTCTCTCCTTCCGTTCACTTTTTTCTTGGTCAATTGGGCTTGGAGGACAGAACTTTTCCGAGAGAAGCAGTGGCAAACCTTGAAATACTACAGCAAATATTATTATTATTTCCACCCTATCTTTATAGAATTATCTTTTCTCTGGTTGGCAAATAGTGACTTAAAAAAATGGGAAAAGGGAATCGTGGTCAGTCTTATGACACTTGTTGCGACTCATTTTCTCAGTCACCTGCTCTTAAAATACGCTCCTCTAAAACGGCTAATGTTGCACAAGATGATTCAGAGCATCCGTTTTAAGCTTACAAATTTGTAAGACATCCGTCTTAAGGTGTAAGAGAAACTATCAGTTATAATCGGTATACTAGAAATAAGAAAAATCTAGCTACATCAACTAACTTTTGTTACAATTAAGCTAAGAAATAGGAGGTCCCTATGTTTTTATACGCCAAACATTTGCAGCGTGTTTTTCGGACACGTGGGTCAAAAGCAGAAGTCAGAGCTCTTCAAGATGTCCATTTCCAAGTGGAAAAGGGGGAATTCGTCGCCATCATGGGCGAATCAGGCTCTGGTAAGACAACGCTTCTCAATATCCTGGCTACCTTAGATCAGCCCACGTCAGGTGCCGTTATCTTAAACGGCAAAGACCTGACCCATATCAAAGAAAGTGATATGGCTGATTTTCGTTTGAAGAATCTCGGTTTTGTCTTTCAGGATTTCAACCTCTTGGATACGCTCAATATCAGAGATAACATCTTTTTACCGTTAGTTTTAAGTGATCTGCCTATTACGGAAATGGAGCAGCGCTTGCCAGCCTTAGCAGACAATTTGGGGCTGACTGAACTCCTCAATCAACGTCCCTATGAGCTATCAGGTGGTCAGCAACAACGGGTTGCCATCGCACGCGCCCTCATCACCAAACCGCAATTAATCTTGGCTGACGAGCCTACAGCAGCTCTTGATTACCGTAATTCTGAAGACTTGATGCGTATTTTTGAAGATATCAATCAGTCAGGTCAGACCATTCTCATGGTCACGCATTCCCCGATGGCAGCCAGCCATGCTGGTCGTGTTCTCTTTATCAAGGATGGACGTATTTTCCATCAGTTGTACCGTGGCGACCAGTCGTCCTCAGATTTCTATAAAACCATCTCACTAACCATGACAAGTTTGCTAGGAGGTGACTAGGATGCTTTACCTTAAACTGGCTTTGGGCAACCTCAAAAAGGCTTATCAGGCTTACCTGCCCTTTATTCTTTCCAGTACAACACTTTTTATCTTACTTAACACCATCAACATGATATGGTTAGCACCTGATATCCAAGATAGACGTACGACTCCAACCATTCTTAAATTTGCCTTTTGGACCATTGCTATTTTTGCCCTTATCATCGTTCACTACAGTCATAACTTCTTGATGAAGCAGCGGAGCAAGGAGTTTGGCTTATATAGCGTCATCGGGATGAACCGCAAGCGTATTGCTATTGTGGCTATTTTGGAATTATTTATAGTTTTTACAGTGATCATGCTAATCGGAAGCCTTTTAGCAACAGTTTTGGCCAAGTTTCTCTATCTGATTTTGGTCAATATGATCGAGATTGATAATTTTGAAATTGGACTGACGGCAGCCGGCTACCGTGGGACCTGGTTTTTCTTCACAGGGATTTTTATCAGTTTACTTGTAATCACTTGGCTTAAAATCCATAAACTTTCCTCTTTGGAATTGCTCAGGTCCAATAAAACCCCTGAAAAAGAGCCAAAAAGTAATGCCTTGATAGGTTTCCTAGGTGTGTTGATGATCATAGCTTCCTATGCTTTCTCCCTTAACGATAAGATACCGTTTACGCAAGAATATATTCTCTATAGCTTTTTAGCTGTTTTATCTGTCATCTTTGGCACCTATCTCTTTTTCATCAGTTTCCTGACTTGGCTGTTACGGAAACGTAAAAACAACAAGAACTATTTTTACAAGAAAAAACACTTCATTCCAACAGCTAACATGCTCTATCGCATGAAGCAAAACGCCTTTGGGCTTGCCAATATCACAGTTCTTGCCAGTATGGTCATGGCAACAGTCATTGCGACGGCTTCTATTTTTCTAAGCATCAACGATAGCCTCGAGAGAGCTTATCCTAACGGGAAAAACATTTCCTTAGATATTTGGTCTTTGAGGGATAGAACCAAGGCAGAAGAGGTTGCAACTGATTTAGTGACCGAGATTGGAGCAGAATTAGCCGACTTTGATGGTCTTCTTTATTACCAAACGTACCAAAACCTCGAAAATACGGAAAATTTTTCGTTGATTGATGTCTTTTCCAATAGTGATTCTTATGTTAATGGTACCTCTATCTATTTTATCAGTCTAGTAGATTATGAAAAGTCAGGTAACCCTGCCTTATCATTAGCTGATGGGCAAATTGGCTATTACCATACGACTTATCACACCAACCTCAAAACGACACAGATGACCTTATTTGATGGCAGTGTTTATTATGTTATTCCACTAGCCGAACAGCCAGATCTTCCATTACGCAACTTGAGATTTCCAGGAAATACGGCCATTATCATTCTGCCTGATGATCAAGCTCTCATGGAGCAAATGATTGCGCACCAGACAGAGGACTTTGTTTCAGAAGTTTATGCCAATAATCCTGATTATTATGGCTTCTTCTTTTATAGTTTGCTTGGTCGGGTAACAGATGAACAGTACCAAAAGATAGCAGATAAAAGTGACAACCGTGATTATCAAGCACAATCACCGTTTTTCTGGGCGAGCTATAAGCAGGAGGAGTACCAAAACAAACTTGATTTCACCGGCCCCTTCCTCTTTATTGGAGTGATTATCGGCTTTAGCTTCCTCATGGGTGCTTGTTTGATTATGTATTACAAGCAAATTTCAGAAGGCCATGAAGACCGAAAAGCCTACAAGGTCTTACAGGAAATCGGCATGAGCAAGAAAATGGTCAGAAAAACGATTAGCAACCAAATTCTTCTCATTTTCTTTGCCCCTCTCGGTTTAGCTGTCATTCATATTGGCTTTGCTATGCCCTTGTTAATTCGTTTATTAAACGACACGGGCGTCTTCGCAGACAGCATTGTGTGGCCAACTGCGAGCCTCTTTATCCTAGTGTTCATTTTGCTCTATTACCTTGTTTACCGGGTGACCAGCAGAACTTACTATAAGATTATTGAACGCTAGGTCAGCGCTGGCGTCAGAAGCTTTATTTTTGTAAAATAGACTTATGAAAGATATGAAAACGATTTTTGTGGTGGAGGATGATCTGTCCATCGTTCAATCGCTCAAAACTTACTTTAAAGACCGTTATCAGGTGATTGGCGTGACAAATTTCAGAGCTGTTCAGCAGGAAATCACAGAAGCAGGAGCCGATGTGGTACTCATGGACATCACTCTTCCTTACTTCAATGGTTATTACTGGACGACCGAACTCCGTAAGAAGTCTAATATTCCCCTGATTTTCATTTCCAGTGCTAATGAAGAGATGAATGCGATTATGGCACTCAATATGGGCGCGGATGACTTTATCGCCAAGCCCTTTTCCCTCTCTGTTCTGGAAGCTAAAATTACAGCGTTGCTGAGACGGAGCCAGGATTACGCGACTGGTGATCTGGTCTTTGAGGATTACTGCCTAACGCTCGATGGAGAATTTAGCAGAGGACTTGATAAGATTATTCTAACCCCTACGGAGAATAAAATTCTTCATAGCCTTTTATCTAAACAAGGCCAGCTGGTCACCAAAGAAAAGTTGCTGGAAAAACTGTGGGAGAATGAAGACTTCATCGACCAAAACACGCTCAATGTCAATATGACCAGGCTGAGGAAAAAGCTTCGCCAGCTGGATTTTGACCGCATTCATACCATTAGAGGGGTAGGATTCTTAGTGCAATGATTGGAAAATTTCTCAAAGAATACCGCCTCTGGTTATTACTTTATCCGATATTAGTGTTAATCCTAGGCATAACCTTTTGGCTTTACAGACTACCACTTGCGACTTTTAGCAACGCCCTTGTCTTCACGCTTACTATTTATGTGATAGCAATAGCTGTTCTGTATTGGCAGTTTGTGCAAAAGATGAGCCTTCTCTCTGACCACAAGTCTGTCAAAGCTGCTGAAACCAGCTCCCCCTTAGTTCAAGCTCATCTTGATGCCTTAGAAGAGAGCGTCAGTCATTCAAAAAATCAACAAGACAGCTTACGTCAAGAAAGGACGCAACTAACCAGTTTAATCAAGATGTGGTCTCATCAAATCAAGGTGCCTCTAGCTAGCCTTGATCTCATGGTGCAGACGGAGCGTCTTGCACCTCAGGACGTCGCTAATCAAGTGCAGTCGATTGATCACTACCTGACCATGCTCTTGAACTATCTCAAGTTTCAGGAAAAAACGGATGACTACCGCTTTGAAAACTTATCTGTCAAAGCACTGGTCTCATCTATTATCAAAGACTACAGGATTCAATGTTTGAGTAAGGACTTATCTATCTCTATCTCGGGCGAATGGTTGCTTAACTCAGACCGTAAATGGCTGACCTTTGCTATTAGCCAAATTATTGACAATGCGATTAAGTACAGTCGACCAGGGGGTACGATAGTCATTACAATTGATGCTGGAAGCCTGAAAATAAGCGATCAAGGACTGGGGATTTTGCCTGAGGATATCCCTAGGCTCTTTGAGGAGGGTTTTACAGGCTTTAATGGCCATCAACACCATAAATCCACTGGTCTCGGTCTTTATATGACTAAGCTTATTCTGACGGAACTGGAGCTAGCAGTAGCTATTGAAAGTGAAATAGACCAAGGCACGACCGTTACCATCAAACCAAAAAGGAAACTAAATGACCTCAACACACTTTAAACTCTATGCCGCTGTCTTTCCTATCATCCAAAATGAACAGGGACAGCTCTTACTTCATCAACGCCAAAATACCGGTTATATGGACGGTTATTGGGATCTAGCGGGGACAGGGCATATCGATCCCGGAGAAACAGCAACAGAAGCAGTCGTTAGAGAATGCCAGGAAGAATTAGGAATTCAGGTTAATGCTGACAGCCTTCAGCTAGTCCATACCGTGCATCGCACTGGTCAGGAAGACCAATTTCCCTATATCTACCTTTATTTCACGGTATCGCGCTATAGCGGTAAGCCCAAGGTCATGGAAGCTTTCAAAAATGCTGGCTTGGCCTGGTTTAATCTTGAACAGTTGCCTGATCAAATGATTGAGGACCGGAAAATAGCTATTCAAAAAGCAATGGCTGGCATTACTTATCAAGAATGGAGAACCTGATGGAGATTTGGGACATTTATGACGAGCAGAACCAACTGACAGGAGAAACAATTAGCCGAAATGCGGTCCATTCCTTGCAAAAAGGGCAATTCCATGCCTGTGTTAATGCTCTATTGATAGATGAGCAAGGAAATATCCTTACCCAGCAACGCGCACTAACTAAAGAAGTCAATCCAGGCTCTTGGGACCTATTTACGGGTGGTTCCCTTCTGACCAAGGAAACCCCTGAGCAAGGAATCGCTAGAGAAGTAGCAGAAGAACTGGGAGTAACAAGATTAGAGTTCCATTATTTTGGGTATGAGATGAGGCCAGATATTAAGTCCATCATGCATTATTTTTCAGCAAAGATTCCTCAAACGAGCATAAAACACCTAAACCTTCAAGAGTCTGAAGTAGCTCAAATCGCTTGGGTAAGCTTCGAAGAAGCTAATGCTTTAGCCAAGTCAAATCCTTTTGATTGGAACTGGTTGCAAAAGATGACATCTACAAAGCCATTAAAATTGTGAGAACATTTTGATGTTTAACTTGTATGATAGTCACTATTTGGCTATAATATAGGTATAGGAAAGCGTTTTCTTGTAAAGATTAATAAGGAGGTTGACTTATGAACTTTTTAAACCGTGCTTGGTTAAGTGTGACAAGGCGTAAAGGAAAGTCTTTGTTACTTTTTGCCATCATTTTCATCATCTCCAATGTGATTGCTGGAGCTATATCGGTTCAGCAAGCTAGTCATCGTGTCGAGGAAAAAATAAAATACAGTATGGGGGCAACAGCTACTATTGATGTAGATTATAAAGCGGTGGAAAAAGAATACACCAGCAATGAGAATTTCATACTCGAAGATTCCTTGAAACCCGAACTGATTGAACAGATTGGTCAGTCTTCTTATGTGAAATATTTTGATTACAATACTGGCGCATCATTGGGATCTGAAACCCTGACTTACTATATACCAGATTACCTGAAAGAGCAGTCTGACAACGGCATGTATGCGACTGCAGGCGGTGAAGAGTATCATGCCTTTGCTGTCAAGGGAGTGCAATATCCTAACATTCTTGATATTGAAGAAAAAAGAGTTAATCTTATTGATGGCCGTGTTCTAACCCAAGAAGAAGTGGACTCAGGGGCCAATACTGTCCTTATCTCCAAGCAAGTAGCCGATTTAAATAAACTCAAAGTCGGTGATCCTTTGACGCTGTCAAGTTATGGTGTCGATTATAGTAATGCAGTAGTGGCAGCAGACGGCACACCAAACATCCAAGCGACTAATCTTGGTGATTTTGAGTTTGAAATTATTGGTATTTTTGAAGCATTCAAGACTGACATTGCTTCTACTAATGACGAGGGCCAATCTCAAGGTGACTCCGATAAGATGAACAAAGCCTTTATGGAGCAAAGTGTGGCTAACACCATTTATGCTCCTAATAAAGTCGCGTTAGACGTTAATAAAGTCTCTGTTGCCTATTATGCCGAGCTTTATGGGGAAGAGTTTGGATCTGGGGGTGCAGAGTACTATACGCCTGTCTTTATCCTTAATAAACCTGAAGACATTGATGCTTTCAAAGAAGAAAATCAAGCATTAGTTCCTGAGTACTACATGATTTCAGCCTCTTCAGATCAATATGATGCCATTGCTGGTCCAGTTCAATCCATGTCTAAACTAGCTGGCTATGTACTCATCGTCGCTATCCTAGCTGCAATCCTTATCATTACTCTGGTCGTTTTACTGTTTCTGAGAGACCGTAAGCACGAACTTGGCATTTACCTCTCCTTTGGCGAAAAAAGAACCAAGGTATATGGCCAAATACTTATGGAAGTGCTACTCATTGCGTTTATTGCCATTACATTAGCTGTTTTTACAGGAAATCTCATTGCGAATGGACTATCTGCAACTTTGATTCAAAATCAACTGGAAAGCCAGCAAATGACAGATTATGGCTACGTGATGAACCCAATGTTATTCGGAGAAAACAATTTTACAACGGAAGATGTCGTTGCTGCTTATAAGGTTAGTCTGACCCCATTCTACGCCCTTCTGATGTATGGAGTTGGCCTAGGTACCACGCTCTTAGCCACCCTTGCACCGCTAGCGTATATTCTGCGCCTCAATCCTAAGAAAATCATGATGTAAAGGAGGCAACCATGGCTATTCTTGAAACACAAAAAATAGATTATTATTATCAAGATGGTGAGCAACGGCGTACCATTTTAAAAGAAACGTCCGTTCAATTTGAAAAAGGTGTCTTTTATACCATCTTAGGGCAGTCCGGCTCAGGTAAAACGACATTTCTGTCCTTAATTAGTGCCTTAGATGAACCCAAAAATGGGGCTATTCTCTATAATGGCCAAGATATCAAAAAACTAGGGTATGACGCTTTTAGACGGGATAATATTGGTATCATTTTTCAACATTATAACCTTATTCCATATATGACAGCGGTTGAGAATGTACTGGTACCTATGGCAATCACCCAAAATGATTTACCCAAAGATCAAAAAGAAGTTGCTTATAACCTTTTAGATTATATTGGGCTTGACAAGATCAAGGCTGATCGGCTAGTGAACCAACTCTCTGGGGGTGAGCAACAACGGGTTGCCATTGCACGTGCGCTTGCAACCAACGTTGATATCATTTTAGCGGATGAACCGACAGGTAACCTCGATGAAGAAATGGAAGCCGAAATTGTTTCGATTTTCAAAAAACTTGCGCATGAGCATGGGAAGTGTGTCATCGTCGTGACCCATGCCAAAGAAATCGCCGAGGAAAGTGATCAAATTCTTTACCTTCATAAAGGGAAATTAACAGCCTATGAGCAATGATTTCCTCTCTAAATTTTCAGGTAAAAACTACGATGACTTACTTGAGGAAGATAAGAAAAAAGAGGCTGAACCAGCAACACCGAACACCATAGCAACTCCCATCTCTTTCGAAAAGGAGAAATCATCAAAAGAAGCTCTAACAGAAGAAAGTCAGGAGCGATTCAAAAAGGATCCACCGCAAGAACTGACTGAAGCCGACAAAAATCTGTTTTCTCCCACCAATCACCCCCGATCGCGTGGTAATCGCTATCGGGATAATGATCTCTATGAGGTTGATCCAACCTATAAGACTAAGAAAGCAACTCAAAAACGCGCTTTAATTGCTGGAGTTGCTCTTGCAGTTTTGCTGGCGTTGTTTTTGGTGTATCGGATGACCCATGTGGCTATTCCAGATTTTACAGGTCAAACGATTTCAGAAGCTCGAGAATGGGGCGTAAAAAACAGAATCACCCTTGACATGGACCAAGTGTTCAGTTTAGAACAGGATGTGAATCACGTTATTTCCCAAAGTTCTAAACCTAAAAAACGCGTCCGAAAAGGCAGTACGGTTTTACTAACAGTATCAAAGGGAGCTGATCCGAACGAGCTACTGGTTTTGCCAGATTTTGATAAGTTATCAGCTCAGGAGGCCGAAGAATGGATCAATCAGCATAAAGCTGAAAATCTTACCCTCAAAAAGGAATTTAGTGAAACGGTTGAAGCCAATCAATTGATTAGCTTTGAAATAAACGCTTCAGATGTCACCGTACAGGATTATAAGCGAGGCGATAAAGCCACTGTGATCTATTCTCGAGGAAAAGAAAACCTAGAGAAGAACATTGACGTGCCAGACTTTACGGATAAAGCTAAATCAGAAGTTGATTCCTGGGCTAAAAAACACCAAATAAAGGTAACCTACACCGACCAGGCTAGCGATAGTAGTGCTGTCGGAAATATTATCGCTCAGTCTACAGCACCAAATGAAAAAGTAGCTAAAAAAGATGCCATTGAAGTCTTTGTTTCTGTTGGAAAAGGTATAACCGTACCGAATTTTGCTACCTTAACGCCGGAGGCTGCAGCTAATGCCAATGGCTTAACTGTCACTGTGCACTATCAGTTTAATCCAACCCTAAGGTATGGAAGCCTCATTTCACAAAGTATTGAAGCTGGCAAACAATTAGCAGAAAAGGAAAGCAAAAACATTTTAGTCATCTACTCTCAAGGAACTCCCTATCTAAAAGATATTCGTGGCAAGAAATCTAGTGAACTAGCTAAATACTTCTTCGACGAATACCAGTCCAGAGGAGCAGAAGTGACCTATGAGACTTATTGGGTTAACTCTGCTGAACCCCGTGGAACAGTAGTAGAGCAAAGTGACTATGAAGTCCCAATACCCATGAATTATCATGTGTATGTAGGTATTAGTAATGGCGTTTGGGCTAGTCCCACCATAATTCCTGAAGTACCAGTTGAAACTGGTCTTGGATCTAGCGGACAGACCAATGATTCCCCAGAAATAACCGAATAAGATTAGATGTAATTTTAATTATGTATAAAAAACGAAAGATAAAGTCGCTTTGAAACCTTTTGCATGCGATTACTGGATCCAAAACTTTCAAGCACCTGAAATCTTATCATTTCAGGTGCATTTTAATAAATGAGTTATATAATGGTCAGCATAGCTTTTCAATACTATAATGGAAGCAAAAATTACTCATTTTATATTACATAATTTAAATTATGTCAAAAACACCCTGGATTAGAGTTGATCCAGGGCATTTTTTTGTTCATCGTTCACAATATGTGTATAGAGATCTGTAACTTGTGTATTAGCATGTCCCAGTTGATGACTGACTAAGACTTGTGATTTCGTGGCATCGTAGAGACGTGTTGCTAAAGTATGTCTCAGTTTATGAGGCGTCACCCGAATTTTAAAGTTTTCGGAGTATTTGGCGACCATTTTTTCAACGGATGACGCGTCGATACGATTTGGGAGGCCTCGGTATTCTGTTAGAAAGAGAGCGATATCTGTTTTCTCCGTCTTATAGCGTTTATTGCGGATAGCCAAATAGTTTTCTAAGTAAGGTTTTGCAAAGCCAGCGACATTGACCGAGTCGCGTTTCCCACCCTTACGAGTCACCTCGATCAGCATCATCTTAAGGTTCAAATCTTTAAGATCAAGATTAACTGCTTCAGACAGACGGACACCAGAAGCCAGAAGTAGTGCAATGACAGCTAAGTCACGTTCCTTATTCTTATTAAAAGACGATAGAGCCCGAGGAGACAGCTGATCAGGGTACTCATTTTCAATGTAATCCAGAAATCCTTGCGTTTCATCGCCTAAAAAGAGTTTTTGCTTGATATTTTCAGCTCTGGCAGCAAGCGTTTCTTTTTTCTTCTTAGTGGAGACCTTTTTCATAACATTACGGTAAAAATAGGGCTCTCCGTGCTCATTTTCAACCTCCTCGGTCAAGTACTTGTAGAGACTAGACAAGGCAGACAAAGTACGGTTAATGGTTGTCTGTGAGACACCTTGCTTAGTCGTATTCGCATTAAGTAAGGGTCGTTCACGCAGATAGAGTATAAAAGCTTCCATGTCTTTTTTGGTCAAGTTTTCAAGCGTAGAAAGTTCAATTTTCGACATATCAGCAACATCAACAATACCAGCATCTATCAGCCAGGTAAAAAAACGATCGTATTCCTTAAGGTATTCATATAAGGTTGTAAAGGAATAGGGTACCGCCAGCTTGGATTGGTAATAATCTAGGACAAACCAAGGCATCCGTTCCTTCAGTTGATCAATCTTTTCCAGTAACAATTCACGTTTCATAACACTTTCTCCATATCCATCTTTAAATAGAAGTATACCACACCCTTATCTGTTTATCAAGAAAATTATAGTTTTTCGGAAAGATGTTAGGAGATATCCAGGTATTATAAGGGCGATAACTAAATTCAAAGGATAACTAAAAAAATTTTTTCTTTAATAAAATACTTAAAATATACCTTATTCAAGTCTAAACAGGATTTTAGGCTTTTCTCATTTTACTGTAGAAATGTACTTTATTTACGTGAAAACTGGAATTTTTTTCAAATGTACATTCTCTGTGATGAGCTTTATATGCTCTTACTTATATATTCGTAATCAAATAAGAAAAGGCTGAAAAATTTCAACCTTTTTATTTTTTAGGAAAAAGTTATAGATTATTGGGATTATCGACTTTCTTTCAGTCTATCAATCGCAGTCAAGACAAGAACGTGCATTGCCATTGAGTCATAGCGGTCGTATCCAAAAGCCATGAGAACTTTTTCGGCTACGTTCGCCACCAATTCAGGCTCTTTTATTTCCTCTTCACTCAAAGAAGCTATAAATTGATTTACAATATTAATATCCAACATCACTACACCTCGATTCTTTGATTAAGGGCTTCAGGAAAAAATTCGACAATCTTATCCCAGGATTCACTCTTTCATCACTTTTAATATAGCAAAAGTTTCCTGCTAATTATTAATTATCTTCTTCATTCCACAATTTCGGTTCTTCAGGAAAAATATAATCGTGTGTCTTGAAATAATATTCCCTTACTATGTCAACCCATTTATTGATCATGTTAGCTGCCAATAATGCATCGCCAGATGGATAAACTGTTAGAAATAAACCGGTTAATTGTGCCAAAGTGATGGCTGAATGTTCACCTGGAGTCGTTAAGCCAAAATCCGTACGCCCAACGCTAATCATCTCTTCATTTTTCATTGTACCCATTCTATTAAACGTACCTTGTGAGGAGGGATGTACAATTTCATTAGCAAGTTGATATTGGTGTTGCCACAAATTTGAAGGAAAATCGGCCTTATTCTTTATATCATCAAAACGTATAAATTTCTTTTTGGAGTCAAATTCGCCACATGCCCTAGCCCATTCATAGCGGTCTTCTGAGTTTCGAGATGAAATATAGGACTCTGCAACTTCCTCACCATATTTTGAAATAAAAGACGCTATAATGTTTAATTCATAAAGTGATCGCCATCTGGCATAAGCACCATCAGCAAAGCCATTTTTCATCAACGTAATAATTTCTAAAAATTGCTGCAACCCTCTACCATGAACATACTTTAAGGCGGTGTATGTATGTATTGATTCTTCCCTATCTTGGAGTTCCATCTTATTAACAAATTCAGAGTATTCTTCCACAGCTTCAAGTACCATCATATACATTGATTCGGAGGTGACAAATGCATTACACCATTTTTGATTTATACTTGCAAGTGTTTCTGCTTCTTCATTCCTAAAAAATAGTGAATTTTCATGCATCACCGTCTTAGCATTGCTCACCATTTGATTTGAAGTATCGTTGATCATTGTTTCATACAAACCTGAAAAATCAGCTTTCTCATATTTCTCTAAAAAGTCATCAATTTCATCTTGATTTTTTAATGTTTTTGTATGCTCTTCAAGTAACTCATTTAGTGTGTCGGTAAAAAAATTCTCAAATTTATCAGTCATCAGTACTCCTTTTCAGACTATAATACTTCATTTTCACCTATTGTATTTCGATTTTTTTTGGAAGTATTCAGACTGGTTTAGATAATCTAGTAAAAATACTTCATAATTGGAATCTTCTTCATTCTCAATAAATTTATTTAATACAACAGTTGCTGGTATCTCTCGAACGCCTATCCCTTTATTATTCATTTCTACCCTCGCTATCTTTTCAAAAAATATTAGTTGTTTATGGTAAAAATCTTTACAGATTTTCTAGAAAACTATAGTGCCAAAACTCAATACTTCGCAATAAGTACAAAATTACATTAAACAATTTTAGAAAATCTTTTTCATAAATAGTTCCTTCCCAACGCCCATGGCCTATCATATGGCGATTGGGATCATCTATAGTAAAGTTATTAGTATCTTTGAAAAAAATTTGTAACCAATGAACTAACCCAGCCTCACTAAAGGATTTATCTACAAATTGCTTATCTAGAACTTCAACTGAACGTCTTCCTACGGGTATCCTCCCCTCATTAGTTACTTGTTCTGAATTCCTGTTTAGTGCTCCATCTATTGCTAAGGTAGCAAGTGTATACGCAGCATAGTAATTGCCGCTTTTATAACTTTCAAACATTGACTCTATTAATGTTTCTGGATACAAAAATGATTCTTTTAGCTCTCTATAAACATTTTCGCTGGAAAGATCTGTTTTTAATTGAGTTAGCCACTCATTTTCCAATTCTTGAATGTTATCAGCACTTATTCGCCTATATACATCCCCGAAATCATAATAGATAACCCACCCCTGCTCAGCTAATCTCTCAACATTAGGTATTATTTCGTTAATCTCATCTTCAGAATAGGGACTAGGAATATTTTTTAAAATTTCCCCTAAATTTGCTGCGAACTTTGAATAATCAAACTGAAATCCGTTCATTATTTGATTAACCGAATTAACGATATTTCTAACAGAATCGATCTGTATACTTGAAAATATATTATTATAACTTGAACTAATGTTCACTTGAGGTAGGGTTACATTAGTTAACTTTGCTATCTGATGGGCTAAATTGGAAGCTGATAAAGCAGTTATCGCAGCCATGTTTGAGCTCTTCATTGCATTTTGAAAAGAAGCTAAAGAAGTGATCAAATCAGCTGTAACTATTTTTGCTTGTGAATGACTAAGAGCTTCCGATGAACTATCTATACTCCTCTGTAAACCAATCTCTTCTTTTTCTTCTGGATTACCAGTATCTATTTTTACCATCTGCCACTTCTTTCTATGAAAATAATCATAATCCAATTATACCATTAAAACTATTGTATTCTCCATCTTGTTAACACGATAAAGACTATTTTCATTTCACAAGATCCACTAAAAAATGTACAATTGAACATCAAACTTATCATCTATTCTCTACCTCATTTTGTACAATTGAAATTCTATCTTAACTACAATATCTCCATGAAATTCTACACCATATTAGTCTTTAAAATAAAGTACAAAACAAAAATAAAGTACACTTTTTAAAGAATGTACTTTATGCTTCAATTATAGATGTATCAAGGGTTTAGGTACTGTTAGATATAAAGTACATAAATTTTTAGTTTTTAAGTGAAAATTGGATTTATTGTAATTAATTTCTTCTTTGTGTTTGGAACTTAATTACAATTAAAAAATGGACTTTTCATTACATAATAAAATAAAACTAAAATAACTAAAAATTTTTTACTATTATGCTTTACCAATGAACTTTATTTTCTGCAGTCATTTAATAGATGCTTTCTCTGTGATATAAAAAGGCCTATTATAGATAGACCTTTTAAACAAATGGTATAACATTCCTGAGGTCGATTAAAACCATTGTCGTTCATTTTACCTTATTTCATTAACTATGTTCCTGATAGGAATTGATAATTTCTATTTATTAGATAAGCTAATCTTTTAATAATATCTTTGAACATCTAAGACCTTATTGCTGACCACATTTAACTCTATTTTTGTGATTTTTTCTGCTTATTAATTACTATTTCAATAATTATTAATATAATAATCGTTAGAAGTATCAATCCTGCACCGATAAAACCATATCCAGGATTTGCTGCCATTTGAATCCTAAAAATATCAATAATAAAGAAGATTAGGATAATACCACCGAGCCAAAAGAGCAACCGTCCGATAAAAAGGCTATTGAGTCGACCGCCGTCCTCATGGGATTCTCTATCCTTTGTGATGTATGAGAAATATCGAATAATCCCATAAAGCAAGCAGGTGAAAAGAATTAAAAAGAAACTATTACTCATTTAAGACATCCTCTCCTTATCAATAATAGCGAAAGCGACTGGCAGATAGTGTCCAGCCGCTTGATTTTTATTTACGCTTCTTCTTCGCTTTTTTCATTTTGTTAGCCATGCGTTTCATGCTTTGTTCTGCAGCAAAGGCACCGATTTTTCCTTTAAGGCCTCCACCGAACATTTGACTCATGTCCATACTGCTCATATCAGGCATACCAGGCATCCCTCCAAGAGCTGACATATCCATGCCAGACATATCAGGCATATTTGGCATGTTTTTCGGCATATTATTCGGGTTGATTCCCATGTCACGCATCATTTTGGACATGTCACCGCTCATCACACCTTGCATCATAGTTTTAGCTTGGTTAAAATCTTTGATGAATTTGTTGACATCTACGAAACTATTGCCTGAACCAGCTGCGATACGACGGCGACGGCTTGGTGTTAATAGATCTGGATTTTCGCGTTCTTCAGGAGTCATCGATTGGACAATGGCCTTCTTACGAGCAATTTCCTTCTCGTCAACCTTGAGGTTTGAGACAGCTGGATTTCCAGCCATTCCAGGAATCATCTTCAGCAATTCTTCCATAGGTCCCATGTTCTGAACTTGGTCTAACTGTGAAATAAAATCATTGAAATCAAAAGTATTTTCTCGCATTTTTTCAGCGAGCTCAAGTGATTTCTTCTCATCATAATCTGCTGATGCCTTCTCAATGAGTGTTAACAAATCACCCATTCCCAAAATACGGCTGGCCATTCGATCTGGGTGGAAGGTCTCGATATCTGTGATTTTCTCACCGGTACCAGTGAATTTGATCGGTTGCCCAGTAATTTGACGAACAGAAAGGGCAGCACCCCCACGAGTGTCTCCATCAATCTTGGTTAGGACAACACCTGTGATATCCAGTTGTTCGTTGAACTCGCGGGCAACGTTAGCTGCTTCTTGACCAATCATGGCATCCACAACAAGTAGGATTTCGTTAGGTTGTGCTAAAGACTTAACGTCACGGAGTTCTGTCATCAACACTTCATCAATCTGAAGACGACCAGCTGTATCGATAAGGACATAATCATTATGATGCTTGCGGGCTTCTTCTAACCCTTGACGCACAATCTCTACAGCAGAGACTTGATTTCCTAGTTCAAACACAGGAACATCGATTTGCTGACCAAGCGTTTTTAACTGATCAATAGCGGCTGGACGATAGATATCCGCAGCAATCATCATCGGACGAGCTTTTTCGTCTTTCTTCAGTTTATTAGCTAATTTCCCAGCAAAGGTTGTCTTACCAGCCCCTTGAAGACCCACCATCATAATAATGGTCGGAATCTTAGGTGACTTGTTAATCTCTGCCGTATCCGATCCTAATATTTCAGTTAGCTCTTCATTAACAATTTTAACAACCTGTTGGGCAGGATTGAGCGTATCAATAACTTCCTGACCTAGAGCACGTGTACGAATATTTCGCACAAATTCTTTAACGACAGGAAGAGCAACGTCAGCCTCCAAAAGCGCTAATCGAATCTCTTTAGTGACTTCTTGAACGTCCGCTTCTGAAATCTTTTTCTTTCCGCGAAGCCCCTTAAATACGTTCTGTAAACGCTCAGTTAAACTTTCAAATGCCATGGTATTACCAGTTCTCCTTAATCTCTATTATCGATACTAGCTAGTAGGGAAATTTTCTCTTGGATAAAAGTGTCCTCTGGATACTTGTCCAAAAAATCATCAAATATCTGACTTCTAACAATGTAGTCAGAGTACATGTGCAATTTCTTCTCGTAGTCTTCTAAAATCTTCTCAGTCCGTTTAATATTGTCGTACACTGCTTGTCGACTAACCTTAAACTCTTCTGCAATTTCGACCAGACTGTAGTCATCTGCGTAATAAAGCTCGATATAGTTCATTTGCTTATCAGTTAATAAGGCAGCATAAAACTCAAAAAGCGCATTCATGCGATTTGTTTTTTCAATTTCCATAAGTTCTATTATATCAAAAATATACTGTATTTGGGAAAAATATCCCTGTATGAGAATGCTACATGGCCAAAAGAGTTCAGAATAAGCCCAAATTAGAATAATTTATTAGTCATAACTAAAATTATGTAAAGCAAACAGATTAATAAATTTTATTTATTACATAAATAAAATTATGTCAAGATCTTTCTGTGTAAATAACGCCTTCTATACTCTCTATAATGGTACAAATATCTTCAAAGCTGTATTTTTCGGTGACAGGAATCCCTACAATTAATGGAGAAACACTATCATGAGGATTTTTATCAGTGATATACTCCATTTTATGGATAGAGATATCTTTTTCAGATAGCTTTTGGCGAATTGTATCTAAAGGAGTTTTTTTATCAATCTCAACATAGATATCAACAATTTTACTTTTATTTCGAATGTAAAGGTCCAGTCGAATGACCACTTCCATGGTGAGATACACCATAATACCCCCAAGGATAGCCAATTCATAGGCACCGATACCCACTGCCATGCCATTAGCTGCAACTCCCCAGAGGCTAGCAGCTGTTGTCAAGCCCTTAATTTGGTTTTTAGTGGTAACCATAATGGTACCAGCACCTAGAAAACCTATCCCACTAACGACTTGAGCCCCCATTCGAACAGGGTCTCCTTCGCCATAGATTTGATGGATGTACTGATTAGTCATCATGATGATGGCTGAGCCTAGTGACACTAGAATAAAGGTTCGTAAACCAGCTGCCTTATTTTTGATCCCCCGCTCCATTCCTACTATTCCACCTAAAAGAATAGCTAGGACTATCCGAATAACCATTTCTAAAGGGGTGAGCACACGGATCGCTTCAAAAGGTTGGGTTAAAAAATCCATGACAATCTCCTTTCTTGTTACTGCTATTATATCATTTTTATAACAAAAAAGACCCCACAATTAAGTGGGGTTATGGGCACTCAGAGAGTGAGATAGAAAGGTTCACACAATCTATCAAGGTCCGCTCCTGCGTTAATGACCTCCCATGCGCAAATATGGCAAATGCCAAATTCGGCTCATCGCATGTAACCATCTTAACAGATTTTACTGCTTTCTTCAAGCTTTTTGTTTAATGAACTGTGTAACCAGTCATACAAGGTTTGATTGGTCTTTGCACCCCACCATTTCTGATATCTCTCTAAAACACCAGATAGACTTCCGTAGGCTTCTACAAGATGGCAGATTTCTATGAAGGCCTTGGCATAAAAGGACATGAGATAAGCTCGCTGTCCTTTTTCATAAGTGGTCTGATCAAATGATTCGAGATTGAAATGTCCTAATTTAGTTTCAAAATAAGCCACTTGTAATTCTTCAATCTGTTTGATGTTAAGAAATTCATCGTTGGATAAGAGATAGTATCTCGAAATGTATTCGCACATACCTTCTTCAAACCACAAGTCGTCTCGCTCACTGTCGTAATCCGCTCCAAAAATATCACAGTCATGTGTCAATTCATGGAAAAAGACCTGTTTCACATGGGATTCGGATAAGTTTTTATAATAATTTAGAACTTCTACCGGCATATCTGAATAGGGTGCAAATCCTTCCAGAAAGAAGCTCTGCCATTCGCGGACATCTGGGCTGATCACAATTCGAGTACCGTTATTATAAGCTGGGACGACATTTTGAGATAAGATGGTCATCGCCGATTCTGCTGTCGTCCATACCACTGCTTCTGCCGGTTCAAACAGTTGAAAACGCTCTGCTAAGTAGGCCTTATAGGCCGTCGACGCAGAAAGTAGGTTCTCTGTCAACGGTTTGACCTTCTGTATCGCTTCGATGGTTTCATAAGCATAAATAGATTTCATTGGAATTCCTTTCTTTGTGACTTCATTTTACCATAAGGAAGACATCTGCGCTATAATAGGTAAAAAGGAGGTTTAGCTATGACTGATTCTAAAGAAAATTTAAAAGAGCGTTTGACAGATATCCAATATGAGGTCACGCAGAATAACGCAACTGAGGCACCTTTTACCGGGGAATACGATGATTTTTATGAGGAAGGGATCTATGTCGATATCGTGAGCGGCGAGCCACTCTTCTCCTCTCTGGACAAGTATGATGCTGGGTGCGGTTGGGCGGCCTTTACAAAGCCGATTACCAAGGTTAAAAATCTGGCAGACTGTAGCTACGGCATGCACCGTATCGAAGTGCGTAGCCAAGAGGCTGATTCCCATCTAGGGCATGTTTTTTCCGATGGTCCTGTGGATCAAGGTGGCTTGCGCTACTGCATCAACTCAGCAGCCTTGCGCTTTATTCCTAAGGATAACTTGGCAGCTGAAGGCTATGCAGAGTATGAAGCCATGTTTAAACCTTAAAACCTTAATAAAAGACCTCCAGCAATCCTTTGAAAGATTGATAGAGGTCTTTTGGTTTATCTTAGAAGAGCCCTACTGCTGTGCCATCAGAGGTCACGTCCATATTAAGGGCAGCTGGAGCTTTTGGCAGACCCGGCATGGTCATGACATCCCCAGTAAGGGCCACAATAAAGCCTGCACCGAGTTTTGGCACCAACTCGCGAATGGTAATAGCAAAGTTTTCAGGAGCCCCAAGCAAGGTTGGATCGTCAGAAAAACTATACTGGGTTTTGGCCATACAGATTGGCAAATTATCCCAGCCATTCTTAACAATTTGAGCAATTTGCGTTTGGGCTTTCTTTTCAAAAATAACCTTGTTGCCACCATAAATCTTGGTCACGATGGCTTCGATTTTCGCTTCAATACTCTGGTTATCTTGGTATAGACGGGTATAGTCGCTTGGTTTGGTATCCAGTGTTTTAATCAAGGTTTCTGCTAAAGCGACGCCACCTTCAGCACCTTTCGCCCAGACAGAGGTCAATGCCACTGGCACATCAATTGATGCACAAAGTGCTTTAAGCGTCTCGATTTCAGCTTCAGTATCAGAAACAAATTCATTGATGGCCACTACTGCTGGCACCCCATACTGGCGAATATTGGCAACGTGGCGGGCTAAGTTTGCAAAACCTTTTTCTAGTGCATCAACATTTTCGTCCGTTAAGTCTGTCTTCGCAACGCCACCATGCATTTTAAGGGCACGAATGGTCGCAACAATGACAACAGCATCAGGTGTTGTTGGAAGTTGTGGTACCTTGATGTCTAGGAATTTCTCTGCACCTAGATCAGCTCCAAAACCAGCTTCAGTAACCACATAGTCCGCTAGTCCTAGCGCAGTCGTCGTCGCAAGAACGGAGTTACAACCGTGGGCAATATTGGCAAATGGACCACCGTGAACAAGGGCAGGTGTGCCATAGATCGTTTGAACCAAATTCGGTTTCAAGGCGTCTTTGAGGATAAGCGCAAGGGCACCTTCTACCTTGAGGTCACGCACATAGACTGGGCTACGGTCATACCGATAACCAATCACAATACTTGCCAAGCGCTCTTTGAGGTTTTCAAGGCTAGTCGCCAGACAGAGAATAGCCATGATTTCACTAGCTACCGTAATATCAAAACCATCTTCACGCGGAATACCATTAAGTGGGCTTCCAAGTCCAATAGTCACCTGGCGAAGGGCCCTATCATTCAGATCTACAACCCGTTTCCAAAGAATGCGACGTGGGTCGATATTGAGCTCATTACCTTGATGCAGGTGGTTGTCAATAAGGGCAGACAACGCATTATTGGCAGTTGTGATGGCATGCATATCTCCTGTAAAATGAAGATTGATGTCTTCCATAGGAAGAACTTGAGCAAAGCCACCTCCTGCTGCACCGCCCTTAACCCCCATAACAGGGCCTAGTGAAGGCTCACGAAGAGCAATCATGGTTTTTTTGCCTATATGAGATAAGGCATCGGCCAAACCAATCGTCACTGTAGACTTGCCCTCACCTGCTGGTGTCGGGTTGATGGCCGTCACTAAAATTAAATTGCCTTTATCATTTTTTTCTGCTTCCAAAATGGCATCAAAAGACAATTTGGCCTTGTATTTGCCATATAACTCTAAATCATCTTCCTTGATCTCAGCCTTATGGGCAATGTCAGTAATGGGTTTTAATGTAACACTCTGTGCAATCTCAATATCGGTTTTCATGACAACTCCTTTGAAGATCATTTGCTCCTATTATACCATGATATTTTCATTTCATTTGGAACTTATTAAAAAAAGCGTTTTACATATTACGTAATCCGAACAAAGACTCTATTTTCAGCCGTAATGTATGGAATATAAAAAGAGCAAGTAGACTTCCTTTTTAAAGGTCTACTTGCTCTTAATATGTCCTAGCAATCAACTAATTTACTGAGCGCCCACTCTACTCACATTGTGATGAGTTACTCTGCTATCCGAAAGTATCTGGTGTCCTAAACGGAAACCCGTTGTTGCAGGCGGTGCATATCAGCATAGCGTCCGCCAAGTGCCAGGAGCTCTTGATGATTACCACGCTCGACAATCTCCCCTTCATGTAGAACGAGGATTTGATCTGCCGTTTGAATGGTAGAGAGGCGATGGGCGATGATAAAGGTCGTCCGTCCTTCCTTGACCACATCCATGGCTTTTTGAATCACTACTTCGGTCTCGGTGTCGATGTGCGAGGTTGCTTCATCAAGGATTAGGATTTTAGGGTCAGAGGCCAGGGTTCTGGCAAAGGCAATCAACTGCCGCTCTCCACTTGAAAAGGCATTGCCTTTTTCGACGACAGGCTCATAAATCCCCTGATCCAAGCGCTCTAACATAGGGCTAGCGCCGACCTTCTCAAGCGCTTCTTTGATGACTGCTTCTGGCATATCAGCGTCATCCATGGCGACATTGCTGGCAATAGTCCCTGTAAAGAGATAAGGGTCTTGAAGGACTATCCCCATATCTGCCCGGACACTCTCCCGATTATAGTTAGAGATATCCTGTCCATCGATTAGGATGCGACCCTGTTGAGGGTCGTAAAAACGAAAGAGCAGGTTCATGATAGAACTTTTCCCTGATCCTGTGTGACCAACAAGGGCTATCGTTTGTCCTTTTTTAGCATCAATGCTAATGTTTTTCAAGACCCAGTTGTCATCCTTATAGGCAAAAGAAACATTCTCAAACACAACATTTCCAGCAGACACCGTTAATACCTCTTCACTGTCTGCTTCAAGTGCTTGGTCCAAAAGCTCATAAACCCGTTTGCCAGTCGCTAAAGAACGCTGCATGTTAGGTAACAATCTGACCAACATCCCTAGGGCATTAAAGAGACGTTCCACATAATTGACATAAGAGAAAATCAAGCCTGCCGTAATCCCTAGACGACCACCAATGACATAGTAGCCAACTGTCGTTAGAATTAAGGCTAAAACAAGGCGTTTAAACAACTCGACTAAGGTCCAGGACATGGTAGCCTCAACCTTGGTCATTTTTAAGTCTGATGTTAGCATGCGCTGGGCGGTTACGTCAAACTGCTCTGTCATGGACTCTTCTTGGCCGAAGAGCTGGATAATGCTGGCGCCGTTCATGGCTTCATTGACTTGACTGTTAAGCTCACTCTGGGCTTCGTAAAAATCTGTCATGGCAGCTTCTGTCTGTTTACCGTATGCTTTTTGCCAAAAGATAAATATGGGAATCAAGAGCAACAGCGCAACGCCCAGCCAAAGGTTTAAAGACAGCAAGACGACATAGATAATCACGACCCACAACAGGTTAATGATGACGTTCGAGAGCATAGTCCCGTAGAATTGACTGCGTAGCGTCTCGGTATCGTTGACGATGCGGGCTGAAATCTTGCCAGCAGGTTTGTCGTCAAAATAGGAAATAGGCAGAGCCTGCATGGTATCATAAGCTCTATTTCGCAGGGTTTCACCGACCTTGTTGGCCACATGCATGAGAAGCCTTACAGACCCATAACTGATGGCATTGCCTACAACGGTCAAACCAACGAAAAGACCAAGTTGGTTCATGAGGCGTCCTGTATCCAGGATAGCTCCCTTAGACACTGGGGTTAACAGGTTATCAATCACACCCTGGACAATGAGCGGTGCGCCTTGAATCATAAAACCCGAAACCAGCATGAGGATCATTCCTGCAGCAAATAATTTCCAGAAATGCTTAATTTCTGATACTAAACGAATGGCAATGTTCAATTTAAGCACCTCCTTCTTCACTTTGTTGGCGTTGGTATTGCTCAGCATACCAACCATTTTGACGGACCAATTCTTCTGGCCGTCCTTCCTCAATCACGCGCCCCTCATCTAAAACAATAACCCAGTCCGCGTGTTGCACCGCAGATAAGCGATGGGTCACAATCACGTTGGTCTTGCCCGCACGAAGTTTCTGGATATTTCCGATGATTTGGCGTTCGGTTTTGGCATCAACTGCCGAAAGAGAATCGTCCAAAATCAAGAGTTCTGGCTCTTTGATTAAAGCTCTTGCAATAGAAATCCTCTGCTTTTGACCGCCTGAGATAGAAACTCCTTTTTCTCCAACCATGGTAGAGAGCCCTTCGCTCATTCGCTCCAAATCATCCGAAAAGGCGGCTGCCTCTACTGCATTAATTATCTGGACAGCCTTGGAATTGGGCTGACCAAAACGGATATTGTCTTCCACACTGCGGGAAAACAATATATGCTCTTGGGGCACGTAGCCCAGCTTATCTTCGAAAACTCTTCGTCGGTAGCTGGTAATCGGGCGATCATTGACTAGATATTGGCCTGTTCCCACAGGATATTGACGTAATAATTGTCTGACCAAGGTCGTCTTCCCACTACCAGTTTTGCCGACAATCCCCAGTGTCTGACCTTTTTCCAAGGTCACTGTGATATGGTCAAGCGCTGGCTGCTGGCTGCCTGAATAGGTAAAACTGTAATCTTCAAAACGGATGCGGTCTAATTCTCCAAATGCGAGCTGACCGTCCTCTTCCATATCATCGGTCGTCTCCATTAGTTCGGTCAGCTTGTCAAAGGCAACCTTTCCAATCTGATAAATCAGAACCATATCCGACAGCACCCACATTGGGTCCATGAGCATGATGGCATAGAGTTGCAGGGCCACGACGTCTCCAAGCTGGAGTTGTCCCTGGGTCATGTAGTGCCCACCAAAACCGACGACAAAAGCGGTACTGAGCCCTAAAAAGGTAAGCGATAACCGGCCATAGGCGGATTGGTAAAACATAATCCTGTCATTTTTCTTGACCAAGTTAGCTGTTTTTTCTTGAAAACGTCTCGCCCCCAACTCTTTTTTTCCGTAAGCGCGGGTCACTCGGATCCCTTCAACCACTTCTAAGACCTCGTTGCTCAGTTGCGCCACAGCTTCCCGAGATTCCTCAGAAGCAATCTCTTGCTTGGCACTGATCAGGTAAACTAGAACGCCTAAGATGATAATAGGCAAGGCAGCCAAAAGCGTAATTTGCCAGGAAATCATGACCATAGCAGGCAAGACAAAGAAAATGGTTCCTAGGGCCGAAAAAATACTCATAACCCCAAAACCGAGTAATTCGGAATAGTCATTGGTGTCATTGGTAAAGCGTGTCAGCATGTCTCCGGAGCGGAATTTTTCATAAAAGGGCGTCCGCATCTGAATCAGCTTACCAAACAGGCGACGGCGTAGGTCAAAGCGATAGCTGCTAGCTTTTCCAAATAAGAGACGAACCCAGATGTGGTCAGCAACATAGGTCACGATTCCAGCATTCAAAACTGTAGCAATGGCCGTTATCAGATTTTCCCGAGTCAGAGTTCCCTGGCTAATGTGATTAATCACTGTCTGAGTCATCTTGGTCGGCACGACAAAAAGCCCATAAGAGACGGTCAGGCCAACGGCCACCACACTATAGGTCATCCAGTTGGTTTTCACGAAAGTCCAGATCGCTGCTAACATGCTCTGGCTCGTCTTTGTTTCCTTCATACATACTCCTTCATCTTCCCTTTTAAATCGTTAACGACTGACTATGATAGCAATACCGCTGCCATATTTCGTTCGCCAATTCTCCACCAGTCAAAGCTACTTTGATAGCACAGCCAGGCTCCGTATCGTGCTTGCAATTGCTAAATTTACAGTCCTCTGCAATCTCATAAATATGACCAAATAAACGCTCTGGATAGAGCCTATCTCTACTGTCAATTCCCTTAAACCCAGGTGTATCAATCAGATATCCCTTGGTTTGTGGCAGAGGGATCATCAGACTAGTTGTCGTGGTATGTTTTCCCTTGCTGTCCTTGCGAACAGCCTGTGTTTGAAATACTTCTTCACCTAGAAAGCTATTGATTAGACTGGTCTTACCAGCCCCAGAACTACCAATCAAGAGTGTTACCCCTTCTTTTGGAAGAAGGTTCTGCACCTCCTGAAGTTGCTCTGGCTGATAGAGACTAACTGGATGGATATGAACCTCTGGATACAAGGCATTAACTTGTGCGATAAAGCCCTTGTAGTTATCATCTAGATCACACTTGGTCAGCAGGACATGAGCATCTAACTCCTCTTGGCCAAAAACCATAAGATACCGTTCTAACTTAGCTAAAGACAGGTTTTGATCGACAGCCAGTAGAATCATGAGTTGATCTACATTTGTAGCCAGTATTTGCTCTTTAGCGGCAAAATGCTCGTCCTTAGCCGTTTTATTTCTGGCTTTTTTGACGATACGGTTCCGCTCGATAAGGCCAGAAATTGTCTGCTCTTTTGCTACCGTATCTAGCCTAACAATATCTCCCACATAATAGCACTCCTTCAACCGCTTTTTATCGATGGATAGGAGACTCCCATCCACTAATCCAACTTGATAGCTACCCTTGGTTTCAGAAACCACGCGCGCGAGTTTTTCGACACCTGTTACTTTTTCTAATAAATAAGCCATTTGCTTCCTTCTTTCCTTATCCTTACTCATTTCATTGCACAAGGATTTTACACACAAAAAATCCTATCCTTCCATGGCAAAAGACACCAGAAAGAATAGGATTCGGCTTTTTAGGTAAAAGGAATTAGGTCAGTTTCCACTTATCTTACAAGTCTAGATCACATTTCTTTGAAGGAGTTATTGCCAACACTGTTGCTGTCATTTTTAATACTGTGTTCATAGTTAAAAACTCCTTTCATTGTTTGATAACGTGTATTAGTTTAGCATGCGAAGCACTTTCTGTCAAGAGAGTTCAGAAAATTTCTGAACGAAAAATCTAAAAAAGCACCCGAACGAGTGCTTTGACTTGTTTAATAGCCATAACCTGAATTAGTGTAGGTTGCCCATGCTTGATCTTCAGCTAATATTTGAGCTGAGGTGTATTGCCCTCGGTAATGATTCCAAACCGATTCATCAGCTCCAGGGAGATACCCATATGCTGGTTGATCATATACGGTTAACCCATAGGCTTCGATAATGCTATTTAGTTTGAGATTGTAGGTCGTATCTGTCGCATAAGTGCCTGTTAACGCTGCTGTCGCATCCCAATAATTAGGCGCATAGGATTTACGGGCTCCTGCATAAAAATCAGTACTTAGCAAATTCGCATAATCGTACATTGACTCAGCCCAGCTATTATAAGCCCTAAATGGCGCATCAATGTAATACGGATTCCCAAAGCCATCGTCTTCCCAGGTTTTCATGGTCACAGAATTGCCATAATAAGACCCTTTGATGCCATAAAGATTGTAACTTGGCCCAAGTGCTAAACCAGACTGACCACTGTGGGATTCTAAAATCGCTTGCGCAATCATAACGGAAGCGTAAAGATCACGTTCTTGTGCAATTTGTCGAGCTCGCTCACCCACTAGATTAATAAAGTTAACAGTGGCATCACCTGTTAGACCCTCTGCTTCTACAGTATTGTTTTCTGACTCGCTAAAAGGATTGCCAAATAAACCAGCAATCATACCGCTTAAAGCCAACCCAGCCATCATCCATTTTTGAGTTCCTTTAGTCATTCTTATCTCCAATTCTTTTTAAATCCTATAATTCTCACTATATCTCAAAGTATAACGAAGGGATTTGACGAATAGAGGACATTCTATGACAATTGTGTAATATTTATTTTACAGATTTTAACAATGGACTTCCCAAAATGACTAAAGTTAGCAAACGGTTTCGTTTTTCTAATAGATATGGTAAACTACTACTATTGCTTTATTCACTAAAAAAAACAATCAATAGGACAATTCATGAAAAAAATATTCTTCCTCATTATTGGGCTACTAACATTTGCACTAGGTACTTTAGGTCTCTACTTACCAGTATTACCGACAACTGTCTTTTACATGATAGCAGCCTACTGTTTCGCTCGGTCATCTGATAAATTTTACAACAAATTAACTGGATCAAAACATTATGACGAATACATCGTCAAACCTTTCATCCATGGCCAAGTTTCTAATCGCAAAAAATCACATATTTTTCTTTCCTTGACCATCGTTTTTGGCCTTAGTATTTTGATAGCACCTCCTATCTGGGTCAAATGGATGCTTGGCGGGATTTACTTGGCCCACATCATAGGCCTGTCTTGGTACTGGGCCTTCAAAACCAAAAAGAAATAACCTAGTCCTCTCAGAAAGTGGACTTAAGCCTCTAAATAGGATAAAATACTGCTATGAAAATCATTATCACATCTGGGGGAACTTCTGAAGCCATTGATTCCGTTCGTGACATTACCAATAAAGCAACTGGCCGTCTAGGACAGGTCATGGCTGAACGCTTTTTAGAGGCGGGACATCACGTCACCTTTGTGACCACTAAACATGCGCTCAAACCCCAACCTCATGATCGGTTAACGCTTCATCTAATTACGAATGTTACTTCCTTAATGGAGACCCTTGAACCACTGGTCAAAACTCACGATGCTATTATTCATGCCATGGCCGTTTCTGACTACACGCCAGTCTACATGACTGATTTTGAGACGGTCTCTGAAAGCAACGACTTATCGCAATTCCTAACAGCCCACAATGCTGAGACCAAAATTTCTTCTTCAGCAGATTACCAGGTTCTTTTTCTGAAAAAGACACCCAAAGTGATCAGTAAGATTAAGAAGTGGAATCCAGCTATTCATTTAATCGGCTTCAAATTATTAGTTGCTGTTTCTCAGCAAGAACTATTTGAAGTGGCGCGTGCAAGCCTAATTAAGAATAAGGCGGATGCCATCGTTGCTAACGACCTGACCGAAATCTCAGCAGATAGTCACAAGGCTTACCTTGTAACAACATCTGAAGCCATACAGACCGAAACAAAACAGGGCATTGCTGAGATGGTTCTTACTTTTTTAAAACAGATTGAGGACGAAAAATAATGAAACGCTTGACATTAGCCGTTACCGGCTCTATTTCAGCCTATAAGGCCGCAGAACTTGTCAGTCAATTGGGAAAACTCGATTATGAGGTCACTGTGTTGATGACCAAATCTGCGACTGCCTTTATCACCCCGTTGACCCTTCAGGTTCTCTCCAAAAATCAGGTTCATCTCGATGTTATGGAAGAACCTCAAGTCGATAAAGTCAACCACATTGAACTTGCAAAACAAACGGACCTTTTTTTGGTAGCCCCAGCTTCAGCTAATACTATCGCTAAATTGGCACATGGGTTAGCAGACGACATCGTTTCATGCGTTGCCCTAGCGCTGCCTGCGGACACACCAAAATTAATCGCTCCTGCCATGAATACTCAGATGTACCAAAATCCCATCACTCAATCTAATCTTGCTACACTGACACAGTATGGCTACGAGGAAATCTTACCTCGGGAAGCACTGCTAGCCTGTGGCGACTTTGGACGCGGTGCTTTAGCAGACCTTTCACTTATCATCGAAACAATTGAGGAGACCCTAAATGCCATCACTCAGTAGAAAAAAACAAGCGAACCAACTGGCGGTTATTGCCATGTTCTTTGCCACAATGTTGGTTATCCATTTCATGACGTCCTTTATCTTTAATGTCATTCCATTTCCGATTAAGCCCACATTGGTTCATGTCCCTGTTATCATAGCCTCTATTATCTACGGTCCTCGTATTGGGGGGATACTAGGGTTTTTGATGGGGATTATCAGCGTTATAGCGAATACATTTGTATTGTTACCAACAAGTTATTTATTTTCACCCTTTGTTCCAAATGGCAGTTTCTTGTCCCTTATCATTGCTATCGTCCCTCGAGTACTGATTGGGATTACGCCCTATTTTGTCTACAAATGGCTCCATCATAAGACTGGACTGATCATCGCTGGTGCGATTGGTTCCATGACTAATACTTTTTTTGTACTAGGTGGGATTTTCATTCTTTTTGCAAATGTCTATTCAGGAGATATTCAAGCAATGTTGGCGGTTGTGTTCGGAGGTAATGCCATCGCAGAAATGCTTATTTCTGCAATGCTTACTTTAGCAATCGTGCCTTCCTTGCAGAAATTAGCTAAAAAAGCATAACTCAAAAAGGCTCCATAATCTCCATAGAGGGAGTTACCCACTACAGAAATTATAGAGCCAAAAAAGTGGTCAATCGTTTTGGAACGATTGCCACTTTTTTATTGCTTAGTCCTAGGGAATTAAGATAATACACTCGAAAATTACTGAAAATTTTTCTGAAATTTTAAATATTTAACTGTTATTTTTACAAAATCATGATATAATGAAAGCGATTAAATATTAAAGGAGCTTTTCCCATGTCCTATCAAGAAAACTACCAAAAATGGTTAGATGCCTCTAACCTTCCTAATGACTTACGTGAAGAGTTGATTTCCATGGATGAAAAAACCAAGGAAGATGCCTTTTACACAAACTTAGAGTTTGGCACGGCCGGTATGCGTGGTATCATCGGTGCAGGAACTAACCGTATCAATATATTCGTGGTACGGCAAGCGACTGAAGGATTGGCCCAACTGATCGAAAGCAAGGGTGAGGACGCTAAAAAACGAGGTGTCGTTATTGCTTATGATAGCCGTCACTATTCACCAGAATTTGCGGATGAGTCAGCTGCCGTTTTAGCGCAGCATGGCATCAAAGCCTATGTTTTCGAAGGACTTCGCCCTACGCCAGAGCTTTCTTTTGCGGTTCGCCATCTCAACACTTGGGCTGGTATCATGATTACTGCCAGCCATAACCCTGCTCCATTTAATGGTTATAAAGTATACGGGGAAGATGGTGGTCAAATGCCTCCAGCAGACGCGGATGCTCTTACGGATTATATTCGTGCCATCCAAGATCCATTTGCGATTGCAGTGGCTGACTTGGACGCCGTCAAAGAAAGCGGACTTGTGGAAGTTATCGGTGAAATAGTCGATGCCGAATACCTAAAAGAAGTAAAATCAGTCAACATCAACCAAGACCTCATTGATCAGTATGGCCGTGACATGAAAATTGTTTATACACCTCTTCACGGAACAGGTGAAATGTTGGCCCGCCGAGCCCTCGCTCAAGCTGGTTTTGAGTCTGTTGAAATCGTTGAAGAACAAGCTGTAGCTGATCCAGATTTTTCAACAGTTAAATCCCCTAACCCTGAAAGTCAGGCAGCTTTTTCCATGGCTGAAGAGCTAGGACGTCAAGTTGGTGCAGATGTTTTAGTGGCAACAGATCCAGATGCTGACCGTCTTGGTGTTGAAATTCGTCAACCAGATGGCAGTTACACCAATCTTTCTGGAAACCAAATTGGCGCAATTATTGCTAAATACATCCTCGAAGCCCATAAGCAAGCTGGTACCTTACCTACTAATGCTGCCCTTGCTAAATCCATTGTTTCAACGGAATTGGTCACTAAAATCGCCGAAAGCTATGGCGCAACCATGTTCAATGTCCTTACAGGCTTTAAATTCATTGCGGAAAAAATTCAAGAATTTGAAGATACTGGCAACCACACTTACATGTTTGGGTTTGAAGAAAGCTTCGGCTATCTGATCAAGCCATTTGTGCGTGATAAGGATGCCATCCAGGCTCTTCTCTTGATTGCTGAAATTGCTGCTTACTATCGCTCTAGAGGCTTGACGTTAGCTGATGGCATTGATGAAATCTACAATGAGTATGGCTATTTCGCTGAAAAAACGATCTCAGTGACCTTGTCAGGTGTTGATGGTGCCGCTGAAATCAAGAAAATCATGGATAAATTCCGTGGAGAAGCTCCAGCCACCTTTGGCAATATTGCAGTAGCGAAAACAGAAGACTTCCAAGAATTAACATCAACCACTGCTGATGGCCAGGTGATTGCTCTTACGACACCACCAAGCAATGTGTTAAAATACACATTGGCGGATGATTCATGGTTGGCTGTACGACCATCTGGTACTGAGCCTAAGATTAAATTCTACATCGCGACAGTCGGAGCTGATCTTGCTGACGCACAAAGCAAAATTGAAGCCATTGAAACTGAAATCAACGCTTTTGTCAAATAGCTTAGACAAAACCCTTAAAAACACCACGCAATCTCATTCTTTGCATGGTGTTTTTGTATTTGAGAGCTAGTAGACCAAGCCAGTTGGGAACTTTCCAGTCAGAAGTCACTATCTCTCTTTCTATGAAAAAAGCAGAGAGGTTTTATAAAAACTGTGAGCGTAGACAAACCATGTTTTCTGTAGTAATAATACTCAAATTTAAATTAATGGATTTTTAGTGAGCGTGGCGAGCAAAAACAGAAACTTTCCGCTGTGATAAAAAGAGCCTGAAACGCAATAGTTTCAGGCTCTCGGTAGTTTTGAGACTTTGGGCTCAAAACTTAGGTTTGCTTTAACAGTCTGGGAGACTGTTAAAGGTTGGAAATAGACCAAGCGATAGCTTGAGTCAGATGTCCGAAGGAAGTCGCTACCGTCCGTTATAACCTAGGGAAAGTTTCAAAAAAAGGCTTTGTCTTCAGTCTGAGGTATTATAAAAACTTTCTGCTTTTTTATTATTTCATTACGCCTGCGGTTAAGGATACACCTTAATATAGGTCCTCTCATGGTAGACCTGCTCGATATCAAAGAGATCTAAGTTTTCTTTTTGAGAAACGATGTAGACGCCCTCTCTTTGGTAATAAGGGATTTCATGCCCATCACGAGAAAATTTAAGCCGCTTCTCATCTAAGAGCACCTCAAATTGAAAACCTTCTTGGTCTTTAGGTGTTCCTACAACCAGAAAATCTTCTGCAACAACTGTGGCGCCCCATTTTTGATAGAGGTGGTTAGCGGCATCGCCATCACGGGTAAAAATAGCTAGCGCTTCTACTTCTTTGGCCATCAAAGCTTGTTCAGCCTGTACAAAGAGTTGCGAAGCAATCCCCATGTTTTGATGATCCGGGTGCACAGCCAAGTTTTCAAAGTAAGCAACCTTATTGGCAGGATGGTAACGATAGGTTTGGCTGATGTCTTCCTGGTAAATATTGATGGTTAACAATCCTAAAACTTGGTCATCTTCAACAGCAATCAAGTCAATCTGATCCTGGTAAACATCCGTGTTCATTTCCTCCTTCTCTCGTGACATGTCGTCAAAAAAGGGTGAAAAAAGATGGCTAAGTGCCTTGGTATAAACCCAGGATTTTTCGTACTCTGAGCTAAATGGGATAATTTTCATTAATAGTCTCCTCCTAGATGAATTATCTCTAGCGTCTGACCGATTGTCCCATTCGGAAATAGGTATGACGCTTACCCCGAATAGCAATGCTGTAGGCCATAAGGTTTTCAGGTTCTGGCATTCGGCCATAGCCACCGTCACCGATATGATGAATGTCACTTCCAACACGCTTATTGCTAAGGGCAAAAGCACGTATCGTGTCCTTATCAGCACTTTCTTGGCTGGTGCCAATGGTTGACATGACAAGACCACCTCGTTTTTTGACAGCTAGGACAGCGTGTCTAGCATCTTCTTCCGTGACGCCAGGGACCGTTCCGACCGCAGGAATAAGGACGCCATCTGCACCCAAGGCCACAAACTCCTCCAAAACAGGGATATTGACAATACTCTCCCCCAGACCAGCGCCATGCATTTTCCCAGCAAAAACGAGTCCTGAAAAATGCGACTTAGCCACCGAAATCGAAGCCTTTATGGCACCGAGCGAGACACCTGTCGAAGGATTCCCTGTCAGCAGGATGAAGTCGACCCCTAGTTTCTCGGCCTGCTCATAGGCTGCGGCAGTGGCTAAACGACCCGCAGACAGGGTTACTTTCTCGTCTTGGACGTCTACTTGGTCATCCACAGGCTCTAAGTTTATGCCGATAGGACGTCCGGTGAGCGCCTTTAGACGAGCAATTGGGCAATCTTCCTCAAAGCCATTGATGTACTGGGTAAAGACATCAAATTCATTTAAAACCAGGAGGTCAGCACCAAAACTTGCCATCATCTCCGCATTGGTCACACCAGCGATCAAGGGCGCTGCAGTCACCACTGTTTCCCCTAAAATAGTACGCCCCTCACTGCTTAGAATCGCAGCTTTTAAGTCAATTGCCGACATGTTTTCAAAGTCACTGGTATAACAAGATAATAAGCGTTTCATCGGAAACCCCTTCTTTTTTAGATAATATAATATTATTATACCATAAATGACATGGAGTTTTAGTTGGATAACTGAACAATAGCCGAGTCCACTATTGTTTTTAAACCCATTGAACAGCTCAAATGTCATAAGATTTTCGCCTTATAGTTTCAAGCTATACCCTGACTCCGTTTTTAACTATTTTTCAAGCCTTGCTTTATCTGCTAAAATGATTCCAATAGATAAAAAGGAGACTCTAAAATGACTCAATCAAAATTTCAATTAGTCGGTTCACTCTTGCGTCCTGCCACTCTTAAGTCCTATAAAACTGAGATTGAACATCGCGATGATATTACCTACCCTTTCTACGATGCCTTACCAGGTTATCAAGAAACAGAAATAGCTGATATCAAACAAGTCATTGCTGATCAAAAAGAAAACGACATCGATATCCTTACGGACGGTGAGTTTGGTCGTTCTATGTGGCATTTGGACTTTGTTTGGGGGCTTAAGGGAATTGAACGATACATTGCTGAGCGGGGATACACCTTTAAAGATCACGATGGAGACCAATTTGAAACCCGGAAAGATATTGGCATTCGTATTACTGAGCCACTGTCAGGTAAAGGACATCATTTCCTTGACATTTATAAGTTAGTGCAAGCTGAAGCTGGTGATCACGAAACCAAACAAACCATTTGGGGACCAGCCCATGCTTATACCGAATTAGCTATTTTTGATGGACTGGCGGGTGAGGGTCAAGTCTACGAAACTAATGAAGCCTTAAAAGCTGGTCTTATCAACGCTTATAAAGAGTTTCTAAAGGAATACAAGGAAATTGGTGGGAAAATCATTCAGTTTGACGATTGTCTGTGGGAACTCTTTGACGAATCAAATCCTGCTTCATTCTTTGCAGATGGTAATGCGGGATTAGCTGAATTAGCAGATGAATTCATTGCCATTAATAACGAAGTCATTGACTATGCACACGAAATTGGGTTGACTGTTTGGACGCACAATTGCCGAGGAAACTACGAAAGTCGCTCTGCCGCAGAAGGCACTTATGAAGCTATTGCTGCTAAATTTTTAAAAGAACAGCGCTACGACCGCTTTTTCCTTGAGTGGGACAGTGAAGTTGCTGGGGATTTGAAAGCTCTTGAAGCTCTTAAGGATCGAGATGCTGAAGTCGTTTTGGGACTGCTTTCATCTAAAACGACTACACTTGATGATGAAAAACGGGCTTTAAAACTCTTGGAAGAAGCCAGTGAAATTCTCCCTAAAGAACGCCTCTTCTTATCTCACCAATGTGGATTTGCTTCATGTGATTCGGGCAACGAATTAGCCACTCCACAACAATGGGCCAAAATCAAACAAGGACAAGAAATTGCTAAGAAATTCTGGCAAAACTAAGCCTAACAAGTTAGAACATCAGGTTGCATTTGTAACCTGGTGCTTTGTATTTTGGCTATGACAGCTTGCAAAAATAGTCTAACTGATTATCAATATAACTACCATGAAACCCCTAACAGGATTTTCATAAATTTAGCCTGATTTATGAAAAAAGATGTCTCACATCACTCATTAATATACTATTTAATGCTTATAGTTTTATATGTCTTAGGATTTTGTAAAAAGTATGGAAATTTTTTTGGAAAAATAATCAAAAAGTACAGAAAACGGTTTCAATTATAGTGAACTTATGCTATAATATAACCATACTAAAATTAAAGGAGTTGGTTGATTTGGCAAACAATAAAATGTTGGCAATGATCCTTGCTGGTGGACGAGGAACACGTTTAGAAGGACTTACCAAAAAAGTCGCTAAACCTGCCGTAGCTTTTGGTGGAAAATATCGGATTATCGATTTTCCACTAAGTAACTGTGCAAATTCAGGTATTGAGGTAGTTGGAGTCCTAACCCAGTATGAATCCGTTCAACTTAACTCCTACGTCGCTAAGTCGCAACGCTGGGGTCTCGATGTGAAAGATTCGGGTATTTTTGTATTACCGCCTCGCGAAAAAATCGGTGGCTTCGGGTTGTACAAGGGTACCGCTGATGCTATCACTCAAAATATCGATTTCATAGATTTTAACGAGCCTGAATATGTCTTGGTGCTTTCTGGGGACCATATTTACAAGATGAATTACGATAAACTCCTAGAAACGCATGAGCGTAACAAAGCTGATGCTACGATTGCAGTTATCGAAGTGCCTATCAAAGAAGCTTCTCGATTTGGTATTATGAATACAGACGAAGACTACCGTATCGAGGAATTTGAAGAAAAGCCATCCGAACCAAAAAGCAATTTAGCTTCTATGGGGATCTACATTTTTAACTGGAAGACCTTGAAAAAATACTTGTTAGAAGATCAAGAGATTGAAGAGTCTACTCATGATTTTGGGCATGACATTATTCCTAAATACCTCGCCGATGGGCTTAGACTTTATGCACACCCTTATAAGGGGTATTGGAAAGACGTTGGTACTGTCAACAGTCTTTGGGAATCTAACATGGATTTATTAGATACGAGCAATGATTTAGATCTGGCTGATCCGACTTGGAGAATTTATTCGGAAGACTCTGGATCTCCAGCGCAAGTGATTGGCAAGGAAGCTGTTGTTAAATCGGCTTATATCGATAAAGGTGCCATTATTGGTGGGCATGTGGAACATTCAGTGATTTCGACAGATGTTCGTGTTGCTAAGGGTGCTGTTGTTAGGAATTCTGTTCTCTTACCTGGTTCTCAAATTGCCAATGATACTACGTTAGATTATGTTATCGTGGCTGATAGAGTGAAGGTTGGACCAGGTGTTGTCCTATCTGGGACACCAGACAATATCTTATTAGTTGATGAAGATATTGCCTATAACAAGGATGACAAGGAGGATTAAAATGCTTAGAAATACTCTAGGAATTGTTAACATTGACGGAAATAACGTTGACTTTGGACCTGAATTTATGCCTCACCGTAGTACACAGGCCTATGGCTTCTTAGGGCGATACCGTGTTATTGATTTTATACTTTCGAATTTTTCTAACTCTGGCATTTCAGAATTTCAAGTCTACATGTCTTCTAAAATGCGCTCTACGATTCAGCACGTCGGAACAGGTGATCAATACAATATCAATACTAAACGAGGCAGATTACGTCTTTTAAACAGCGAAGCGAACGCTACTTCTATTTACCAGCATGATATCAAAGCCTTTACCGATAATTTACGTTATATTGAAGGTTCCAAAAAAGAATATGTATTGATTGCACCAAGTTATTTTGTCTATAGCCAAGATTTTAACAAAGTTGAAGAAAACCATAAAGCAACTGGAGCTGATATCACTGTTCTTTACAAAAACATCAGCGATGCCAAAGAAGCCTTTATCGGCTGTGACACCTTAAAGTTTGATACGAAAAAACGCATTGTTGGATTTGAAGAAAACCATGGTAAGTATAAAAACCGTCAAGTTTCTTTAGAAGCCTACTTCATGAAACGTACACTTTTCATTGAACTCATCAAGAGAGCCAATAAGGTATCCTCACTATACTGGTTTAAGGAAATCCTTGCTGATGTGGTCAATGATTATAAAATGGTTGGCTATGCACACCGAGATTATGTAGCTTGTATCAATACGATTGAGTCTTACTACAAGACTCAGATTGATCTCATCGACCCTGATAATCGCAGACTTCTCTTCAAACCAAACTGGCCAATCCATACTCAAACGACTGATAGCTCACCAACCCTGTACGGACCGCTCGCTGAAGTATCAGGCAGTTTGATTTCCAATGGTGGTATCATCAATGGCCAAGTTCAAAATTCTGTTATTGATCGTGATGTTGTCATAGAAGACGGCGTTGTCGTTAAGAATGCTATTATTTTAAATGGTGTAACCGTTCGTTCGGGTGTAACGATTGAAAATGCCATCATTGATAAAGAAACTGAGATCAAGCACTCGATTGATATCAATGGAACACCTGAAACGCCCGTTTATATCAAACCACGTGAAATTATTTAATTGACAATTTTACGGTTATTCATTAGCCTTATAAAGCATTAATGGGTAATAGTCGGAGCTAGGCTTAGTCCTTGCTCCGATTTCCTTTAACCCATCGTATTTGAAGAAAGGATTCTATTGTGTCACAATCTATTTTATTTGTTGCTTCAGAAGGTCTTCCCTATATCAAAAGTGGAGGATTGGCAGACGTTATTGGCTCCTTACCCAAAGAGCTAGCTAAAAGTGGAGCTGATGTTCGTGTGGTCCTTCCACTCTACAAAAAAATGGCCATCAATGACCATGACCGTTTTGATTATGTTGTCAGTTATGATGTCAATGCAGGAAATATCCATACCATGGCCAATGTTTACAAGGAAGTCCGTGATGGGGTCACTTTTTACTTCATTGAGCACAGAGATATTTTTGAACGTGATGACCTTTATGGCTACGGTGACAACGCTTACCGCTTCGGTTTTTTCCAACACGCTACTTGTCGGCTCTTAGAAGCCCTCAGCTTTTTCCCTGATGTGATTCACACCCATGATTGGCATACAGCCGCAATTCCCTTCTTATGCCGAACATTTTACAGTTATCGCGAGGAATTTCGCAATATCAAACATGTCTTAACCATTCATAACCTTGCCTTTCAAGGGGTCTTTCCGGAGCATGAACTATGGGCTAGTCTGGGAATGGACTACGGCTATTTCCGAGATGGTACTGCTCGCTACTACGACGATCAGATTAGTTTTATGAAACTTGGTATACTCTATGCAGATAAGGTCACCACTGTTTCCAATACCTATGCTCAAGAAATATTAACAGATGAGTTTGGTGAGAACATGCAACATGTTCTCGGACTACGTTATTTTGATCTTTCTGGAATCGTCAATGGCATTGATTATGATGTTTGGGATAGTCAAACAGATTCAGCACTTGCCAAGAATTATGGTTTAGAGACGATTGAGAATAAAGTTGCTAATAAATTAGCCCTTCAAGAGCAATTTGGGTTACCACAAGATAAAGACACGATACTTGTTGGTGTAGTTTCACGCCTCACTTGGCAAAAAGGCTTCTATCTCATGGTTGAAAAATTACCAGAAATGCTTCAAGCACGCGTTCAATTTGTTGTATTAGGAAACGGGGAAACCAACATCGAAAACACCTTTAATTACTATAAAGAAGCCTACCCTGAGAAATTTGCTTTTTATCAAGGCTACAACGAGACCCTAGCCCATCAGATTTATGCTGGGAGCGACCTCTTCTTTATGCCATCCATGTTTGAACCTTGTGGCATTAGCCAATTGATTGCTATGCGCTATGGCTCGTTGCCGTTGGTCAGAGAAACTGGTGGATTGAAGGATACTGTCTCTCCTTATAACCAGTTCAACCAAGAAGGCACTGGTTTTGTCTTTACAGGCAAATCAGCCGATGCCATGCGAATGGTCTATGACTACGCCTTAGACACCTACTACAACCGCCCTCAGGATTGGCAGGCTCTCATTAAGAATGCCATGAGCAAGGATGTTAGCTGGCAAGTGTCCGCAGAATCCTACTTAAACCTTTATCAAGGAATAACGCGCTAAGAAAGGGGAGATTATGACCCAATTCGGAGAACAAGATCTGTATTTTCTTAATACGGGTCAGCATACAAATCTATATGAAGTCATGGGCGCTCATATCGTCAAAGAGCGCAACAAGATTCTAGGGACAGAGTTTCGAGTTTTTGCTCCTAATGCTAGGGAAGTCTTTGTCATAGGTGAATTTAACGATTGGCAAAAAACACATCCGATGACCTCTGACGGAACTGGGATATTTGACTGTTACATTGCAGATGTCAAATCACAAGTTCTTTATAAATACTTACTGGTTACCCATGATGGTCAAGAAATCACTAAGGCAGACCCTTATGCTTTCTATAGCGAAACTCGTCCAGGTACTGCTTCTTCAACCTACAATTTTAGATACAAATTCAAAGACAATGACTGGATGTACCAGCGAGTTGACTATGATTTCAAATCTTCTCCAGTCTCTATATATGAACTGCATTTAGGCTCTTGGAAACGTCGGTCAGATGAACAGCCCGATGATGCCGCACCTCTTGATTACTTCTTTTCTTATAAAGAGTTGGCTCCCCTTGTTATTGAACATGTGAAAGACCATGGCTTTACTCACATTGAACTCATGCCCATTATGGAGCATCCACTGGACGCATCTTGGGGGTATCAGGTGACGGGCTACTACAGCGCAACCAGTCGTTACGGTAAGCCAGATGACTTGAAATATTTTATCGACCAGTGCCATCAGGCTGGAATTGGTGTGATTTTAGATTGGGTTCCTCTTCATTTTTGTAAAGATGCCCATGGGCTTTACATGTTTGATGGAAGTCCCCTTTATGAATATAGCCAAGAGCATGATAGAGAAAATCATCAATGGGGGACTGCAAATTTTGACCTTGGCAAAGGATCAACCCAAAGTTTCCTTCTATCCAATATCAAATACTGGTTAGAGCAATTCCACTTTGATGGCATTCGGGTAGATGCCTTATCCTATCTCATTTATTGGCGTGGGGAGACTGACGAAGATAAAATCAATCATGCTGCCCTAGAATTTATCAAACGGGTCAATGCACTTGTTCATACCGAGTTTAAGGGCGTGATGATGATTGCTGAAGATTCCTCTAGCTACCCTAAAGTCACTCATCCTTTAGACGACGGTGGGCTCGGTTTTGACCTCAAGTGGGATTTGGGATGGATGAACGATACGCTGAGCTTTTTTGAACGCCAGCCAATCCATAGAACCTACCATAGCAATGAAATAACCTTTGGCATGTTTTACCATCATAATGAACAGTTTATTTTGCCACTATCGCATGATGAAGTTGTCCATGGCAAGCTCTCAATTGTTGAAAAAATGCAAGGCTCTTACGAGGATCAATTTCATCAAGCGAGGGCTTACTATGCCTACTTCTATGCTCATCCCGGGAAAAATCACCTTTTTATGGGGAACGAATGGGCCCATGTGAGAGAATGGCACGAATACCGACAAATGGATTGGTTTTTACTGGATTATCCCATTCATCAAGCCTTTCATGATATGATGAAAACCTTAACCAAGTTTTATCATGATAATGATGCCTTATGGGCTAAGGATTTCCAACCGGAGACTTTTGAATGGGCTAAAATCGATGCCAGTGCTAATTTCTACGCCTTCCGTCGCTTTAGTGATGACCAAGAACTCTTAATCGTCAATAATTTTAACGATCAAAACCTTTATGAAGTTGAGCTCGAGTTGCCTGATAATTCTGAATATCGTTTGGTATTTTCGTCAAATGCCATCCCTACAGAAAGTTTTAACCTTTATGTCAAAGACGGAAAAACCCATCTCACCATCCCGCGCTTTACAACCTACTACTTAGAGCGCGTGATGACTAATATTCTTTAATAAGTTTTTGAATGAGATAATGTAGTTAGAACTAATAATTATCATATCAATCAATTTCTCAATGTGATTTTCAAAGGAAAATAATACAGAGTGACCTTCTAATAAGTAGTCAATACGTCAACTAACTACTCATTACTACACAAAGAAAGCACCAAACCTCTCTGATAGGGTTCGGTGCTTTCTTTTTAAAATTCGTTAAACTAATTAATCATCAGACAAGATGACTTAATTAAAGATGCTATCGTTAAATTCATTTGTCAAAGCTTTGTAAGCAATGAATAAATCACGTTTGAAGTTCATGATCTTAGTATCATTTCCTTCGCTAACTAATTGATTCATTGTGTTCTGAATTTGATCAAAGCTTGTGAATTCGTATCGTTGACGTTGAGAAGTGAATGCAATGGCCTTAATAGAATCCTTTTGCTGAATACGTTGGTTAAACATTGCTTTCTTAAATTCATTTAGATTTTCATAATCACCATTAAAGATTGCTCTGACAGCATCAGTGTCGTTAGTATATTGGCCTGAAACATATGGCACAAAACCATCATGATACCCTTTATACGCTAACATTTCATAAGCTGTACGACGGAAGGTAAAGGCACCTGATATACCTTGAGGGTTCTCTTCAAGACTATAGAATTGATCGAACATATTAACAGAATTGTACCCTCCAACCGTATATGACTTACCATCTGCTTTATAACGTCGACTGACAGCTATACTATTATCAACAAAGTCATCAATTGATTTGAGTGGTGTCTCAGTTAGTTCTTCAGAAGTTATGGCAATAAATTGGTCACTATTATGAATAGAATCTTTACCAGCTCTGGCTATTGGTTTTAAACGTGTTAATCTTGTAGCTTGGACTTCAGGAGATAGTTTAATCAAAGCTTCTGCTTCTGCATAATCCAGGAGATAAAGGACATCCATAACTCCTTTAAAGTAATCCTGTAAGTCTTTTGCAGATTGGAAGCGCTCAGGAGATGCATTATACTCCGGCATAGGATTATTCTCAACCGTGTTAACATGATAGTGGTTGATACTGAAGCTATTGCGAATACGATTTTGATCACCACGAGGAGCCTGAAGAAGTCCTTCTGGATAAGCTTCACCATTTGAACCAATTCTATGGCCCTTTTGGCTTAGGTAAACACTTTTATCTAAAACGTGTACAAATTCGTGTGTCCATATTGAACCACCTGTACCTAGAGTCTTTGTCATAGAGTTGTTATCATCAGTTGCCAAAGCATTCATGATAACAAATACGACTTTAGTACCATTAGAGAAAGCTTCTGTGTTATTCGGTCTAAAGTATCGACCAGTCGGACCAAAAAATGTATTGACTGCTTCTGTGGTATTATTTCCAGAAGCATTAGACCAATCACCATGGTACCAATTCGAGTAATTATTTTTATAGAAATAATAATTGTCCCAAACAGGAATTTGCCCATCCAATAGTTTTTCCTTGACACTATCATCTACTGTACGATACCAGAAGCCCCAATGCGCTGCTTGATTGATAGCTTCTTTTTTAACAAGTTCTTTAAAAGTAGCTACATTCTTCTCATAATTGGCTTCATCATTAATATCGAAGTATGATTCAAGAGAACCGAACTGTATACTATTCATTGTTGAAATGATATATACTCGATCTTTTTTAGCGGTCAAAAGAGGTAAAATCATATTGCTATAATCGCGTGTATTTCCCTGTGCAGTTGTCTGGAAGATTGTCATCTTGTTGAGTTTATCATACAAGGCTAGCATATTAATTTCCTTGCCTTCGATATCAGTCGGCACTTCTTCAATGATAGCTTTTGCTGAATCCGCAAACCAATCAGCATCCGTCATTTCAGGAGCAAAGCGTTCCCTGAAGGCTGTCAGATAGTCTGTTAAACTTTCTGATTGAATCGACATATTTTCACCAACAAATGTAGGTGTTTTTCGGTCATTATTAACAGGATTAAGTGCAGTATACCCTGAGGATCCAACCTTAATGAGCCAATCTAGTGTTTCAACTGGTTTCCCGAAGAAATCCTGTTGGAATGTAACAATATCCTTAACATTTGTCTTATCAAAATCAATATTGTACCAGCGTTGGATATAAGATAAACCTAATAAAAGTTCAGCTTTATTATTCTTAATCTTTTGGGTAGCAGCTTGCCTATCACCGTATACTGTAGAAGTACCTAAGACATTTTTTAGAATCTGTTCAAGATTTTCTTGTGTTTCTGTGAATGACTCTCTTAGATATAATTTTTCAATCATGTCATCTTTTGTACCAGTTGGAGATGACAAAGCTTTCCATACTTCTTCACTCGTATAAGAAATTCCCCTCAATTCTTCGAGTACATCTGTTACTATACTTTCATAACTGCCAACAAATTGATCTGTAGTGTATAGGATACTGTCAGTCTCAGAACCCAAGGTATACTCAGCGATTTTAGTATCCTTAAAAATTTCTTTAAATGTGATATCACGATATTCAATCGTACCATCACTATAATTTAACATCAATTTATTTATACGTTCATTTTGACCAGACACATCTGATATTATTTCACTGTCAGCCATAGGAGTAGCTGATAGCAGTACTTTTGTATAAAGGTTATCGGTGGGTTGGACTTTATTCCCTTGTTTAACTAGATAATTCTTATTATAAAATGGTAACAGTTTTTCCATATTATAATAAGCCTGTTTATGTTCAGTTTGGTAACCATTTACTTTCGAATAGTCAGTCGTATAGGTATTTGATATAAATTGCGTAGAATCAGCGATATTGGCGTTCATCTGAGTCCAACTACGGAGGGTCTCTTTTACTGATTCTTCACTAACTAAGGTCTCTCGAGCTGTATTACTTACGCCAGATGCTAATCCTTCAACTACAGTTTGTTTCGGCACATTAGTTCTAGCATTACCCACAGACATATTTCCATTGGTAACTTCCATTGCAGTTATATTATTAGCGAATGTTCCGCCATTAATCTCACCAACTAATCCGCCAGCCAAACCTTGAGACCAAACACCACCATTGTAAACCGTAACATCCTTATCGACAATAACTTTATTTAATCTTCCTTCTGCATAGTTATTAGATGCATTTGTAGCACTACTAGCACCATAGAAATAACCGGTGAGACCGCCTGCATATAAATAACGAGTACCAGTGACAACAATGTCAGCGTCAACCTTAGAGTAATTCAGTCTACTAGTGCCACTAAAATGTCCAGCTATCCCACCGACGTAACTATCGGCATTTCGGAAATATCCACCCTGAACATATCGCGCATTGGCATTATCCGAATTCAAGGATCCGGAATAACGAACATTAGTAAGATTAGCCCCGTTAACCTGTCCAATTAGACCACCAACATACATTTGGTAAGAAGTATTAGCATCTAAAGATGCATCATATGGCCCTGGCACATAACTCACTTCGATGTCACCTTGGGCAGCAACGTTGGAAACAGTAGTTCCATTTTGAGCTGTTCGAGCAAGAGAACCAACTTTATAATCATGCGAGTCAATATTAATTGATTTAAGATCTAAGTCATTGATGGTCGCTTTATCGAGTACATCAAAAAGAGGTAATTTTAAATCAAAAATCGCAAACTTCTTCTCACTATTTAGACCTGTAAGACTTCCTGTAAAAGGTTTTGTAATATAAGCAGTCTGTCCAGCTTTAACATCAATCCCCTCAGCCGATAAGTCATTCGCTAAAACATATGCACCAGCAGGATCATTTTCTATTTTAGAGAGCAATTCTCTGAAAGTCTTGATTCCTTCTAAAGCGGTGTCTTGCTTAGCGACATAGAAGGTATAATTTGACTCATAACCATCATAGTTCTCATCTTGGTTTAAGAGAGGATGGGTAGCCGTTACTTTAAAGGCTTCTTTGCCATCTGTTGTTGTTGCAGCTTCTATACTTGTGACGCTAAGCTGGACATCTTTGAAGCGATCGGACTTGACTTTCAAGAAATAGGATGATAAGTCTGAAGGCGCCTCAGCTAGTGACATGATTTTAGAGTAATGAAGTTCACCACTATCAGTCGCATAAAGTGCAGCTTCAGTGATGTCTTTAAACTCCAACATCTTATCAGTGTATTTTACGACCACTTCAGTAGAGACTGAATTAGGTGTTACCGTTTCAAGATCTACCTTATCCTCATATGGAATAAACCCTTCTACGGTAGGAGAGATAACTTCTGCATGCGTGTCCGATTCAATGTTCCATGCGCCAGGAGTAACTTCGCTAGTGGCTTGATTTGTCGTAACGATCCGTTTGAAAGTTACTGTTTGAATAACAGGAGCATGTACCGTTTCGCCAGTTTCTTCGTTGACGAAAGTAATGGTCCTTGTAATTTCTTTAGTTTCTTCGGATTCAACAGCATTTTCAGTGTAAGTTACAACTACGGTAGTATCCGTGCTATCTGAAGTCGTTTCTAAGGCTTCTACATTAGCTGGTTCAGCTGTATAGCCCTCTAGTGGTTTACTTTCAACAGCATCAAATGTCGCATTATCACTTTTCCATTCGCCAGGAGTCACTTCACCAGTCACTTCGTTTCTGGTATTGACACGTTTGTAAGTTACAGTTTGAACCAATGTTTCAAAAGCCTCTGTTTGATCAGCTTTAAGATATTTAATAGTTCGCGAAATGGTTTTTGTCTCTGGTTCCTGAGACATATTGGCCTTATAGGTCACCGTTACAGGGGTAACAGCAACTTCGGGATTAGCTGCTAGAGTAGGTACTTCTTCTAAATCGGCTGTATGATTTTCAACAAATGGTGATTTAATGGCTTCAAAGTAACCATCTTTTGTTTCCCACTCAGTATATACAGTGAGATTAGTCGCAGGATTCGTTGTAGCTGTACGGGTATAGGTTACTTCTTGTTCTACTGCTTCTGAAACTGGTTTGCCAGCTTCATCAACATATGAAATAACACGCTTAACGGTTTTCGTTTCTGTGGTTGAAGTTTCTTCTTCATTATACACAACTTGAACCGTTTGATTACCTTCAGAAACACTTGCTTGCGCTGCTTCTACAATGGATTGAGTTGCTGTATAATTTGAAATTTCTGGAACGGTTAACGCCGTAAAGTTATCAGTAGTTTCCCACTCCGTGTAACGAATCGAACCGTCTGATTCAGTCGTTTTCAGACGCGTAAAGGTCACTGACTGAATGACTGGTTCAGCTATTGTATTCCCATTTGGATCCACAAATTGAATTGTACGGGTGATAACTTGTTGTTCTGTCTCTTCAACAGAGGTTTCAATTGGCTGTTCAGTTGTTAAGGTACCTTTGTAGATTTTTTTAGGTGTGGCAAGAACCTCTTCAACAACTTCTCCTGTAGTCGAAACAACAATACCATCTTCAGTGATTGTTGTTATAGCTGTTTTGCGATACCCTTCGACAGCACTTTCTTCACGAGTTTCACCCTCTGGCAACATTGGATCTTCTAAATAGAGGATCTCATCACTTGTTAGTGTTTCAATAACTTCCTCTGTTTGAATTTCTCTTGAAGGGATAAGTTCTGGAACAAAGGTTTCTACTGGCTCGGTGTTAGTTGGTGCACTGCTATTGCGACGGATGCGTTTCGGTGTAGCTGGTGTCTCTGAAATAATTTGGCTTGTTTCAGAGATAACGACGTTATTTTGAGTTGTCGTTGTATATTCAGTAACCCGTATACCATTAATTGCCTCATTTTCAATAATCTCTTCGCCAGGCTCTAAGCTTGAATCTTCAATGTATTCAATAACTGACGACGTCAAGACCTCCTCAACGCGACGAATCGATACAGCTGTTGGTTGAGGTTTTGTAACAACTGGCTTAGTTCCACGTCTTACAATCTGAAAAACTGGCTCTTTTAGGACCTGAGTGGAGATGACTTCACCGTTTTGTGTTTTAATTTCACGGCTACCATCTGCACCTTGTGTTAAGGTAATTTCGTTACCCTGCTCGAGGGTATCATCATCTTGATAGACAATTTCAAATGGAATGGCTTCAACGGTAGTAATGATTGGTGCTATTTCAATGACTGGCTCTTCATCGTCTTTGACAATTGGACGGCTCGGAGGAGCGGGCGTTTCTACCGGAACCCATTCTTCTGTGACAGTTGTTGTATCAACAGGTGTTGGTTCTTGTACAGCTGTTGTGACGGTATTCCCCTCGGTTGTAGTAACCTCAACAGGAGTTGCTTCTTCCTCTTCGGGTGAAATAGGGTCTGCAAGGATGTAACCAATGAATTCGTAGTTATCAATGGTGAGAACGCTATCAGGTATAGTTTGTCCGATAGCTAAGGACTCTTGAGTGTCTAGATAAGACAAACTTCCTTTTGCGATTGCTGAGACGGATAACGATCCTCCAGCGGTGATCAAAAGGATGCTTGAAACCATCCACTTCTTCTTGTTCTTATGTAACGTTAGTCCTAAGACAAGAAAAAGCGCGCCTACTCCTGCAGCAATATGGCTTCCAGTAACCATTCCTGTTTTTGGAAGTGTCGATGTATTTGACTCACGATAAACCATATAGTAAGTTCCGAACGAACCTACTTTTTTAGCATCTTGATCAATAGATTGCGTAATCAGAGTCTTTTCAGACTCTGTTAACTCATTTTCAAGCACATATCGAAAATCGATAGTTACATTTTCACTAACTTGAGCCGGTTGCTCCGTTAGCTGGTTGGCTTGAATGGCCTGTTGCGGCGCAACCATAAATAAGCCACTACCGATGACAGCAGAGGCAACTCCTATTTTAAATTTTCGGATCGAAAATTTTTCTCTTTTTTCTTTTTGAAACATTTTTCACCTTTTATGAATTAATGATAGACTTACAGAATCTAAACGCTCAACTATGAAAAAAGAAGGTTTAAATTTTCAAAATCTACTATATCATTATACCATAAGAGAAATATTATCAAAAGAAATAACACTTTCGAAATCGTATTTAATTTCCAATTTTTGATAACTTACAGAAATCCGATTGTTTTAATATAATGTGAACAAAAAATCTAAAAAGATGAATCCGAAAATTCATCTTTTTTGTCTTATTTTGCTGTTTCTAATTTCCAAATGTCACGGTTGTAGTCTTCAATCGTACGGTCAGAAGAGAAGAATCCTGCTTTTGCGATGTTAACAATAACTTTATCTAACCAAGTATCTCGGTCTTCGTAGCCCTTGAGCATTTGTTCCTTAGTTTCAATGTAGGTTTCTAAATCAAGCAAGGTCATGAACCAATCTTTGTTGATCAACTCATTATGCAAACGGTAAAGACGGTCATCGTTACCATAGTGACGAACGGCATCACTGACAATAAAGTCAATCAATGGTTTAATGTTTGGACGTTCGTAAAACTCTCGTGCATTATAGGACTGGTTGTCATAAGCATCGATAACAGTTTGGCTATCCTCACCAAAAATATAAATATTGTCACTGCCGACTAATTCATGAATTTCTACGTTAGCACCATCATCTGTTCCAAGAGTTAGAGCTCCGTTTAGCATGAATTTCATGTTGCCTGTTCCTGAAGCTTCTTTAGATGCCAATGAGATTTGCTCCGAGATATCTGCTGCTGGAATCAAGAAACTTGCAGCAGTCACATTATAGTTTTCAATCATGACAACTTGCAAATGAGGAGCCACTTCTGGGTCATTAGCAATCAATTGTGACAAGGCAAGGATTAAATGAATGATGTCTTGTGCAATCGTATAGGCCGGTGCTGCCTTACCACCAAAGAAAACAGTTAGTGGTGTTGATGGAATATTGCCAGCCTTGATGTCCAAGTATTTATTGATGACATAAAGCACATTCATCTGCTGACGTTTGTATTCATGCATCCGCTTGATCTGAATGTCAAAAATAGCATCTGGATTAACTGAAATCCCTTGGGACGCCTCTAAATGCGCTTTTAATTTACGTTTGTTATGTTGCTTGATTTTTTCCAGTTTAGCCCGAGTTTCAGGATTCCCTTTATAGTCTAAAAACTTCTCTAATTCACTGGCTTTATGATGGTAACCATGGCCCAATAACTCATCCAAATAGTTTGCTAAACGAGGGTTAGCATGCATGAGCCAACGACGGAAAGTAATCCCATTTGTTTTATTATTGAATTTTTCTGGATACAAATCATAGAACGGTTTAAGCTCTGATGTTTTCAGGATTTCAGTGTGAAGTGCCGCCACACCATTGACTGAGAAACTATAGTGCATATCCATATGGGCCATGTGAACACGTCCATATTCGTCTATAATGGCGAGAGATGGATCAGCATGGGTTTCTTTGACCCGGCGATCTAATTCGATAATAATCGGTACTAAATGAGGGACAACCTCTTCTAGGAAACGAAGTGGCCATTTCTCAAGAGCTTCAGCCAAGATTGTATGGTTGGTATAGGCCGTCATCCGAGATACAATTTCAACAGCCTGATCAAAGTCAATGCCACGTTCTGTTAACAGACGGATCAACTCAGGGATTACCAGAGATGGGTGAGTATCGTTGATTTGAACAACTGCATAGTCAGGCAAATCATAGAGATTTGATCCCTTAGCCAACGCTTCATCGATCAAGAGTTGCGCCGCATTTGATACCATAAAGTACTGCTGGAAGATACGCAACAATTCTCCTTCTCGGTTAGAATCATCTGGATAAAGGAAAAGTGTCAAGTTACGGAAGATATCTTGTTTGTCAAATTCAATGCCATCATAGACAATATTGTCATCGACTGAGCCCAAATCAAAGAGACGGAGACGATTTTTTGTCTTTGTCTTATAGCCTGGGACATCAATATCATAAAGTTTAGAAGTCAACGTAAAGTTTGCAAAAGGAACCTCATAGCTGATTTTTGAGGGCTTAAGCCAAGATTCTGGAGTGATCCATGGATTTGGCACAGCTTTTTGCTGATTGTCCTCAAATAACTGCTGGAAGAGTCCGAAATGGTAGTTCAAGCCGACACCGTCACCATTTAACCCTAGTGATGCGATAGAATCTAAGAAACAGGCTGCCAAACGTCCCAAACCGCCATTGCCAAGAGATGGTTCCATTTCCACATCCTCAATCTGGATGAGGTCTTTTCCAGCTTCAGACAATTGTTCCTTAACATCGGCGTAAAGGCCTAAATTAATAAGGTTATTTGATAAGAGTTTTCCGATCAAAAACTCAGCTGAGATGTAATAAACCTTTTTCTTTTGCGAATTGGTTGATAAAGCTCCACTTGCTCGTTGTGTCAAGCTTAAGAGAGCGTAGTATAATTCTTCGTTAGTACAATCTTCAATGCGTTTCGCATAGATTTCCTGGACAAATTGTTGTAAATTTAGCATATTTTTTAATCTCCTAATGCATAGCTTTCTTGAGGGGGTGTTTGATGTGTTCTTTCCCTACTATAAAGCTTGGTGAGGTTGAATAAGTAGTCTTCAACCATCCTATCTATTATAGCAGAACTCATGCGCCACTGCCAATTAATTCCTAGTGTCGATGGGGTGTTCATTCGGCTTTTACTATCTAAATCCATCAAATCCTGCATAGAGGTTATGGCAATTTGACTATTGGTCGCCCAAGCTTGCCGTATCATAGCCTGACTTGCTGTTTCATCAGCTTTACGATGACTGTATTGGTCAAAAAATACCCTAGTATCTTCAGTAATATCATCTTCATACCAACCACGAATGGTATTGTTGTCGTGTGTGCCTGTGTAGGTTACCGTATTATAATCGCACCGGTGTGGCAAATAGAGACTATCTCCGAGACTATCGTATGCAAATTGCAACACTTTCATTCCTGGCAACCCAAGATGATCCCGTAGTTCAATCACTTCCTCAGTTATCAAGCCTAAATCTTCGGCAATAATTGGAAGATTGTCGCCTAAACTTTCTTTAAAAGCATTAAACAGTCGTTTATCAGGTCCTTTAACCCACCGGCCATTAAGGGCTGTGTCATCTTCAGCAGGAACCTCCCAGTATGCCTCAAAGCCTCGGAAGTGGTCAATCCGAATCCAATCATAAAGTTCTAAGGATTTTTTCATCCTTAGTACCCACCATTGAAATCCATCTGATGCCATAGCGTTCCAATCGTAGATAGGATTCCCCCAAAGTTGTCCTGTATCTGAGAAGGCATCTGGTGGACACCCTGCAACTACTGTCGGTCTCCCAGCTCCATCTGTTTTGAAATAATGGGGCGCTGTCCACATATCACTACTATCTGCTGAAACGTAGATAGGCATATCCCCGATAATAGCAATTCCCTTGCTATTGGCATAAGATTTCAAATCATTCCACTGTTGAAAGAAAAGGTATTGGGTAATTCGGTGGTACATGATTTGGTCTGCTAAGCGTTCACGATAGTAAGCTAAACTGCCAAAATCACGTCTCCTAATTTCCTCATCTGGCCAATCAATCCAAGATTTGTTATCAAAGTGTTCTTTAATAGCCATATAATCAGCAAAATCATAAACCCACTCCATATTATCAGCCAGAAAATGTTGGTAAGCATCTTGATTTCTGTTTTCCTTAAAAGCTTGAACAGCTTTTTCCAAAATAGGACGCCGAGTCTCAAAAATTTTTGCATAATCAACAGAATCTTGTTCTTCTTGATCATTCAAGCCATCTAGGTCTTCCCAGGACAATAATCCGTCCCGAATCAAAAATTCCAAATCAATAAAGTAAGTATTTCCAGCAAAGGCTGAAAAAGACTGATAAGGAGAGTCTCCGTAACTTAAAGGACCAAGTGGTAACACTTGCCAAAATTTTTGCTCTGTCCGATCTAAAAAGTCGACAAATGCGTAGGCTGAATGACCAAAACTTCCGATACCAAACTGGTTGGATAAGGAAGATATGTGCATCAAAATCCCACTGTATCTTTTTTCCATATAACAGTATGTATCCCTTCTCTTCTATTTTCTAATTTCTAATCTCTAACACTATAGTTTAAGATTTTAAGAATAATATATGCAATCGCTTGCGTTAACTACTACCATTATACTATACCCAAAAAGAGATTACAAGTCGTTGACTAATTTTTTTTTTTAAAGTACAATGTTTCATAGTACTTCTATGGCAAGGAGAATAGATTTATGGCCTATCGTAGCTTTCGGGCTCACCTTCAAGATAAACAAACGATTAGAATAACTATTAAAGAAGAGTTTTTTGACCACCGCTTAAAATTTAATTTAGCTTTAAAAAATGACCTATTAGCTCAAGAATTACGGCTTCCAATTATCAACTATTTTCAAGATGGAAACTACTATATTTTCGAATTACAAACTGTGCAAGCGCTTGATTTCGATGAGCAATACATGGTTTATGATAACGACCGAAATGTCACTCAGTTAGAATGGGGAGCGATTGTTCGGACGTCTGTCTTTGATAATTACTTCTATTATGATGGTGACGATCTAGGATCTCGTTATTCCCCTGAAAAAACACAATTTAAACTCTGGGCACCAATTTCTGAAAAAGTTTTTGTCGTTGTTGAAGAAACACCAAGGCAAATGCGCCGACAGGCTAAAGGAGTTTGGAAGGCTGACGTTGAGGGCGATCTTGATGGAAAAGCCTACTACTATCTCCATTTAGTTAATGGAAAGTGGCGGGAGACACAAGACCCCTATGCCCTATCTGCTCAGGCTAATAGCGGGCACAGCTATGTTATCAATCCTGAAAAGATCAAACTGCGCTCAAGCTACACCAATCCTATTCCGATTAACCAATCGATTATTTACGAACTCAGTGTGAGAGACTTTTCATCGCAAAACACCATTCCTTTTAAACATCGCAAGCAATACCTTGGCTTGACAGAGTCACCTCAGGTTGGAGGACATCGTCTGGGCTTAGATTATGTCAAAAATCTTGGCGTCACACATGTTCAGCTTATGCCCATATATGATTTTGGAAGCATTGATGAAAACAATATCGATCTGGTCTACAATTGGGGCTATGATCCCATGCTTTACAATGTCCCTGAAGGGGGCTATGCTTCAGATCCTAATGATCCTTATGCGCGCATCATCGAGCTTCAAAAAGCGATTGAGACCTATCATGATAACGGGATTGGTGTCATCATGGATGTCGTTTATAATCACGTTTATGATGTAGATCAATTTGTTCTTGAAAAAATCGTTCCAGGCTATTGTTCAAGATATGATGCCAACAATCGACGCTTCAATAGCACGGGATGCGGTAACGATATGGGGACTGAGCGCCTCATGGTTCGCAAGTTTATCATAGATTCTATTCTTATCTGGATGAACTATTATGGTATGGACGGCTTCCGCTTTGACCTTATGGGAGTTCTCGATATTGACACCATGTTGGCAATCGAGGAACAAGCTCGGGCTATCTATCCGAACATATACCTATACGGGGAAGGCTGGCAAATGATGTCTGGCCTTGATGCCTCTCAACTAGCTCATCAATTCAACAGCTACCAAACGCCTGGAATCGGCTTTTTCAACGATCGCTTCAGAGAAGAAATCAAGGAATTGATTTGCCGCCCGGATGTCATTTACGGAGGACAAAAAAACCAAGTCATTGAAGAAGTATTGACCGCTAGCATCGGGATGGTTGAACTCTCAGGTCGTTATTATCAGCCGAGTCAATCTCTAAATTACGTAGAGTGTCATGACAATGCAACTTATTTTGACTACCTAACCATTCACAATCCAAGTTTAAGCCATGATGAAAAACGGCATCGCGCAAGCTTTGCCCAACAGATTATTCTTCTATCTCAAGGCGTTGCATTCCTCCACTCAGGTCAAGAAGCTTTTCGCACCAAGGGTCGTATCGACAATACTTATAATCAGCCTGACCGTATTAACCGTTTTGATTGGAAACGGACCATTACTTATAGGGATCATGTCAGCTTTATCGGTAAACTAATAGCCTTTCGAAAAGCCCACCCTATTCTGAGTTTGGAGACCGACCAAGAAATGGAAAACAGTCTGGACTTCTTCTGGTTAACACCAACGGCCCTCAAATATAGTCTGCAAAACGATACTGATGATTTGCTGATTATCTTCAACTTTGGGCAAGACGATTATTCCTTTGACGTTCCTAAAGGGTATGACCTCTACCTTCACAATATGGATATAAGCCTCGATACTCCATTAGAGATCTCACCGAATACAGTTGAAATTAAAGGGTTGTCGTTAATTATCCTAAAAAAATAACCCCTTTCAGGATAAAAAGCACTGTGCCAAACCTCTTTTACCTGAAACAGAGTTATCCTAACAGCCAAAAGAGGAAGGACGATTGTCCTTCCTCTGTGAGCGGGGACAAACCATGTTTTCTTTAGTAATGATACTCAAAAGGTTGATTAATGATTTAAAATTAATGGATTTTTAGCGAGCGTGTCGAGCAAAAACAGAAACTATCCGCTGTGATAAAAAGAGCCTGAAACGCATAGTTTCAGGCTCTCGGCAGTTTTGAGACCTTAGGCTCAAAACTTAGGTTTGGAATTCCGAAGGAAGTCGCTACCGTCCGTTATCACCTAAGGAAAGTTTCAAAAATGACTTTGTCTTCAGTCTGAGAGGAAGGACGATTGTCCTTCCTCTTCTTCGTGTTTTAAATACTATCAACAAAGCCAAACTCTGAGAATGGAGCCAGTCTAAATGAGATGACACCAATAATATCGGATTTATTGATTAAGCCATACTCTCGACTGTCTTTGGAGTTTGTACGGTCATCATTCAGGATAAGGTATTCGCTCTTTGGAATGACCCCATCAACTGTTTGAGTGAGTGTTTCGATACTAAAATCATTGGTGAAATAGGCACCATTGACAAATTGTTTATGGTAAGCTGTTTTCAGATTTTCTATGTAAGGTTCATCCTTAATTTCATGGTTAAGGTAGAGAACATCATCCATGTAAGTTACCGAATCACCAGGCTTGGCAATAATACGTCCGACATGTTTGTTTCCATCTACCTGGTAAAGAACCAAATCGCTATAATCTGTTTTGACCGTTTTAAAAGCCACCACCATATCATTTTGTTGAATGTAGTTATTGGCATCTTGTTTAGCCACCGTATAAGGCTCAAAAACATAGAGCCTGAGGCCAATTAAGCCCAAAACCATAGCAATCACTAAGATGATATATTTTATCAAGTCCCTCTTTACCATACAATCTCACTCCTCTTACTTTTATTGTATCATAAATTAAGAAAAAGTACAGATTGAGTTAAGGTTTCAGGGACTATTTTCAGTAAAAAAATTGAAAATAGTTTTTATTTTTATACTTATTCACCCTTATAAAGACCATAGATCTCATCTATCGTTTGGACGTATATAATGCCACGACCTGGCTCGTCAATGCGTAAGTAGTGACGTATGGACTGAATGATTTTATCAGAGTCTTCTTTAGAGGCCACGATCCAAACCACTTCCTTCTCAGGCTCGATGGTCATATTAAAAAGATTCGTTATTTCGCTTGAACCAGAACCCCGACCATTGATGATCGTTCCACCGCGTGATCCTGCTACTTCTGCAGCTTCAATCACATTATCCGCAAATCCTCGCTCCACAATCGTTGTAATTAAATGGTACATCTTCTCTTCTCCTTTAGATTGGTCTGAATCCATAAAGATCGTTGGAAATCCTTCTACTCCAATGACCTGACAAGTTCTAATACTAAATAACAAGCCATGGTTTGGTTTTTCAAAATGCACCTTCTGATCCAAATAATCCATTATTTCTTGCGTTTTTTCTTGCCAACTAACCATTAAAACAATGTCTTTTTCAGCATCGTAAAGTGACAAAAAATCCATAAAGGGATGCTTAACAGTTCCTAATGCTGAAACGATTGTCCCTTGCTGAACTCCTGCTTCCTGAGCTAGTTTTAAAATATGGTTTCCCTGTCCAGAGTTGACAATGGCGTATAACAGCTCAAGCTGGTTCGTATGTTCTACAGTATTCACGTCTTTATTCTCCTATTTAGCAAATTCAATCCAATAGGTTTGATCCCTTACTAGTATAACAAATGGCCAGTGGGATTTCAAACCAACTTTAGTTGCATGATTCTGTTTATCATTCGAAAGTGATAATGTCTTAGTTAGGTCGAAGGTAAAAATGTCCTATCTGTTACACTAGAAAGATGAGGAAAATAGACTTAACCATGACAGAAATAAGAAAATATCAGACCATTAAGGCTGTTTGTGACGGGAGAAAAACGAAAGATAGGGCCTGTGTGGAACTAGGACTGTCCAGAAGACAAATCAATCGTTTAGTACTGGCTTACAAGGAAAAGGGTAAGGTTGCCTTTAGGCATGGCAATAGGGACAGAAAACCGAGACATGCCATAACTGAAGAAAACAAAGCCATCATTTTGGAGAAATACAGCGCTTATGGTGACCTCAAACCCAATGTCGTCCTTTTCTGTGAACTCTTGGCTGAAGAGGATAGCCTACTTTACTCCGATACGACTGTGAGAAAAGTGCTCTACCAAGCTGGCTTTTTATCTCCTAAGACACAGAGAAAGACCAAAAAACGCCTGAAGAAACGGCTTAAGATGAGGGAGAAAGAAAATGATGGCCTGGCTCTCCTACCAAGGGCTGAGGACTTTTTGGAAATGCCTGAGAAAGCCCACCCTAGTCGACCTCGGAAAAAGTTTCGCGGGGAACTCCTTCAGATGGACGCCAGCCCCTGCAAGTGGTTCGGAGAGTTGGAGACCCATCTTCATGTGGCTATTGATGACGCCTCTGGGGATGTCGTGGGGGCTTACTTTGACCACCAAGAAACCCTAAACGGCTACTACCAGGTTCTCGACCAGATTCTGGAAAACGAGGGGATTCCTGCGCGCTTTCTGACCGACAAACGGACGGTGTTTACCTATCAGTCTAGACAGTCTAAGAAGCTGGAGGAAGACACCTTTACCCAATTTGGCTATGCCTGCCATCAGCTTGGCATTGACATCAAGACCTCCTCCGTTCCCCAGGCTAAGGGACGCGTGGAACGACTCAATCAGACCATCCAATCCCGTCTGCCGGTCGATTTGGCTAGACTGGGCATTGTGACCCTGGAAGAGGCTAACCGCTACCTCAAGACCTGGATGAAACGGTTTAACAAGACCTTTGGCGGCAAGGCCAAGCTATCGGTCTTTGAGGAGCCACCTAAGCCTGCTCAGAGAAACTTGATTCTGGCTCGGGTAACGGAGAGAACCGTTGACGCTGGACACCATATTCGCTTCCAAAATCGATTTTTCCTGCCTGTTGAAAAGGGACAAGACATCTACTTTTTACGCAGGACAAAGGCCCTCGTGATCCAAGCATTGGATGGAAACATCTACCTCAACATCGCTGATAAAATATATCAAACCAAGGAGCTCGTAGAACATGACAAACACTCAGCAGAATTTGAACGCCCTCAAGAACTCAAAAAAGAAAGACGCCAGTACATCCCTCCACAATCACACCCGTGGAAACTGGCATCTTTCAAAAACTATCTGCGTAAGATTGGGAAATCTTACGACCAATATCGGGCTGAGAAAGAAAATCTTACCCAACCACATACTAGTATAAACTATATCTCAACAAAATAACAGTGCTTTTGACACTAATAAGTCCTCGTTTGGCGGGACATTTTCATTTTCGATTGACATCTCTTTTCAAGAGAATTTCATAAGATACTGAAAAAGCAACGCATGGCAATGAGGTGGTAGTCCATAAGCTTCACGACCGTTTACTTTCTTGGTAAAGTCCATAGACGTTAGACAGCACTTGGGTAAAAATAATCCCCTGCCCAGGTTCATCCATGCGTAAGCGTTGGCGAATGGAGGTCACGATTGCTTCGCTATCTCCCACCTGTGATATAATCCAGACTACCTCTTTTTCCGGTTCGATATCCATATTGAATAAACGTGAGGTCTCATTGATCCCAGAGCCTCTACCGTTTAAAATGGTCCCTCCCTGTGAACCAGCGGCTTCTGCTGCCTCAATAACATCCTCAGCATTTCCGCGCTCTACAATAGCAGTAATTAAGTGGTACATAGCCTTCTCCTTCTCTTCTTCTAATCCTTCCTCAGTTACAGCGTAAAACCGACTTCCATACAGCGCTTTAATCGGGACAGAAAACAGTAACCCATGGTGTGGTTTGTCAAAACGAAACTTTTGATTCAGAAGCGTTTGGATAGACGCTCTTTTTTCACGTGAAGTGGCGATGAGAACGACTTCTTTTTCTTCATCGTAAAGGGATAAAAAATTTAAAAAAGGATGTTTAACCGTTCCATTTGCTGGGAGAATGGTTCCTCCAGGAAGTCCGATTTTTTTAACCTGCTCAAGAATTTTGGACCCCATCCCATAGTTTACGATAATGGTCAGCAATTCCAGCTCCTTGACAATTTGCGTTGTAATCATATAACCTCTTTCTAATGACGTTTTGACTTAAGATGATAACCAAATCCCAACAGTTGGATGGTAATAATCGGAGCTAAGGCAACCATTGCAATCATCCCAAAGCCATCGACCAATAAATCTGCGCCTTCAAACACATGAGCAGCACCCTGAATAAAGGCAAGAATTAAAGTTGCTGTCATCGGTCCAGTGGCAACACCTCCAGCATCAAAAGCCATACCAATAAATAATTTAGGAGTGACAAACATGAGCAATAAAGATAACACATAGCCTGGAAGAAGGTAGTGCCATAATTGGATACTTGGCACCACGATACGTAAGACGGATAGACCAACCGCTAGACCTACCCCTAAAGCTAGAGGGATAAGAACCGCTTTACGTTTGACATAACCACTTGTAACCTGTTCAATTTGATGAGTAAGCACGTAAACGGCTGGTTCCGCAAGAATTGTTACCATTCCAAAAGTAAAACCGATTAGAATAATGGGAAGCTTATTGGCCATCATAACCAGGTCTTGCCCAATATGGCTTCCAACAGCCATGAACCCACCATTGACCCCTACCATAAAGAGGAACAAACCTAAATAGGAAAAAACAAAGCCTGTTAGCATTTTTCGAAAGGCCCTCGGTTTCAAGGCCAACACCTTCCACTGTAAAAACAAAAATAGTAAAAACAAGGGTAAAATAACGCCCAAAGTCTCTAACACTAACGGACCTATCAAAGAGACAAAGGGACTCCATATTCCTTGCTGAGAGACAGTCGTTGTTTCCAATTCAGCATGAAAACTTTGCGTATGGGTTAGCAAATCTAGGACTAAGACAGCCATAATCGCACCCGTCGAGGCAATGGCTACAAGACCAAAACTATCTTTTTCAGAGGCCTTGCTGTCCTTTTTTAATTTCGAGATACCAACCGAAAGGGCTAAAATAAAGGGAACTGCTAGAATCCCTGTAGTAGAACCCGAAGCATCAAAGGAAATAGCTAAAAATTCTTTTGATGTTCCTAAAGCCATTAACCCAATCATACCATACAAAACGAGTAATAGCTTATATAAGGGGATGTTATAAAAAATCCTTAAAAATCCCAGGGCCAACATCAATGCAAGACCAACGGACACTACCACTAGTATTAAGATAGATGATATGGCGCCATTCGTCACACCGCTCACTTGATTCGCGAGAACCATCAGACCAGGCTCAGCGATGGAAATAATGAAACCCAAGCCCGCGCCGACTAGCAACACAAACCAAAGTTTGTTTGATTTGGCTAACCAAGCTCCGGTATAAGACCCCAGAGGGGTAATCCCCATCTCAACACCCAGTAAAAATAAGGTTAAGCCAAGAATGACAAACACAGACCCAATCAAAAACCGCTGAAAAAGCAAAGCTGGTATCGGGGTTATAGTAAAATGGAGCAAGACCACCAAACCTATAATAGGTAATATAGATAATAAGACTTCTTTTAGCTGACGTTTTAGCAAATGAACCTCTCTTTCCGTGTGTTTCAACTACGTCGATATAAAAATAATTTTACGACACCAAGTGACTCTATTATAACATATATGGACGGTCACTTCAAATCGACCTAAGAACACCATTAAAAATAAGATGATTTTCACAATGTGCGCCATTTCATGTTATAATAGTCACATGGAAACAAAATCAATTATTATTATCGGTGGTGGCATCGTCGGATCGACTGCTGCCTACTACCTTTCTAAATCACCTGATCACCAGGTTACCCTTATCGACGATGGAACAGGCCAAGCAACCAAGGCTGCAGCAGGCATCATTTGTCCTTGGTTTACTCTAAAAAGAAACAAGGATTGGTACCGTCTAACAAGTCAAGGTGCGGCCTTTTATGAGCCCTTTATGAAAGACTTGAGCAAAGACGGTTTGGAAAGCCTCCCTTACAAACAAACTGGAACCTTTATCTTTAAGAAAAAGGATGAACATCTGGAGCGAGCAGTCCAACTAGCCGATGAAAGGCGTGTCGATTGCCCAAGAATCGGTGAGGTTACCATCCATACCCCAGAAGAAGTCACTGAAGTTATTCCTCCTTTTAGAAGCGACTATGGTGCCGTCTTTGCGACTGGCGGCGGTCGACTTAATGGAGCACAGCTCGTCGAGGATTTAAGACAGCTCTTTATCCAAAATGGTGGCACCTATCTCCAAGGATCGGCAGAGCTGATCGATGAGCACACAGTTCTTTATCAAGGTGACACATATCTGGCTGAGACTATTGTCTTAGCGGTTGGCGCTTGGCTGCCACAGCTCCTCTCCCCTCTCGGCTACGAGGTCGATGTTCGCCCTCAAAAAGGCCAATTGTTAGAATTTCAAACAGACTTTGAAACAGATTCATGGCCTGTTTGTATGCCTCCAGGGGAGATTGATCTTCTACCATTTGAAAATGGTCGTTTAGTGATTGGTGCCAGTCATGAAAACGATATGGGTTATGATATTTCTGTAGACCAAGAGATTATTTCTGGGTTAAAGGAAAAAGCTAGCAGTTTTATAGCAACCTTAGCCGATCAAGACGTCACAAAAGTTCGTGTTGGCACACGTGCTTATACGTCTGATTATGCCCCATTTTACGGGACTGTTCCAAACCATGAGCACCTTTGGGTGGCCTCTGGTCTAGGCTCATCAGGTTTAACGAATGGCCCATTTATCGCTTGGCAAATAGCCCAACACATTTTAGGGCAGGATCCTGATTACGATATTGCTCCTTATTCGCCGTCAAAATACATCCAAAAGCACTCAAAAGCTTGATTTGATAAGCTTTCTGCTCTATTGATTTGAACACCATATATTGTGAGATTGCAAAATACATAACACAATATCTGGTGTTTTTATCTTGACATTCTTCCCAAATCTGGTATACTAGATGAGAATTACTTGAAGTTAAAGGAGTTTCTCATGGTAACTGTTTATTCTAAAAACAACTGCATGCAATGTAACATGACCAAAAAAGAATTGGTCAAATTAGGGGTTGATTTTAAAGAAATCAATCTTGATGAACAACCTGAATTTATCCAACAAGTGAAAGATTTAGGGTTTTCGGCTGCTCCTGTCATTCAAACCCCGACGGATGTTTGGGCTGGTTTTCAACCTGCCAAGTTAAAGGCTCTAGCCTAACCGTTTTTTTATTTTGCCAATAAATCCATTAGAAAAAGGAAACTTATGAGCCTCAAAGATCTTGGAGACGTGTCCTACTTCCGTCTCAACAATGAAATCAACCGTCCCGTCAACGGGCAAATCCCACTTCACAAAGACAAGGAAGCCCTGGATGCCTTCTTTCGCGAAAATGTGATTCCAAACACCAAGGTGTTTGCAAGTATTAATGATAAGATTGATTACTTAATCGCTGAAAACTACATTGAAAAAGAATTCGTCGGCCTTTACCGTCGTGAGTTTTTCACAGAACTAGCAGATTTCTTAAAAGAACAAAAGTTCCAATTTAAGTCTTTCATGGCTGCTTATAAATTCTACAACCAGTATGCCCTCAAAACCAATGATGGCCGCTACTATTTAGAATCTCTAGAAGACCGTGTGATGTTCAACGCCCTCTACTTCGCCAATGGTGATGAAGAGTTGGCCCTTAGCCTAGCAAATGAAATGGTACACCAACGCTACCAACCTGCTACGCCATCGTTCTTGAACGCGGGCCGTGCCCGCCGTGGGGAGTTGGTATCCTGTTTCTTGATTCAGGTGACGGACGATATGAACGCTATCGGACGCTCCATCAACTCTGCTCTTCAACTTTCTCGTATCGGTGGTGGTGTAGGGATTTCCCTCAATAACCTCCGTGAAGCAGGTGCACCTATCAAGGGCTACGAAGGTGCTGCATCAGGGGTTGTCCCTGTTATGAAGCTCTTTGAAGATAGCTTCTCCTACTCCAACCAACTTGGCCAACGTCAAGGTGCTGGTGTCGTTTACCTCAACGTTTTCCATCCAGACATCATCGCTTTCCTATCGACGAAGAAAGAAAATGCTGATGAGAAGGTCCGTGTGAAGACGCTCTCCCTTGGGGTTACCATTCCGGATAAATTCTACGAATTAGCCCGCAAAAATGAAGATATGTACCTCTTCAGCCCATACTCTGTCGAATTAGAGTACGGTGTGCCATTTAACTACATTGACATCACTGAAAAATACGATGAATTGGTGGCTAACCCACGTATCCGCAAGACTAAGATTCGTGCGCGTGACCTCGAGACTGAAATCTCAAAACTCCAGCAAGAATCTGGCTACCCATACGTGATTAACATTGATACCGCAAACAAAACCAATCCAATCGATGGCATGATTACCATGTCAAACCTCTGTTCTGAGATTCTTCAAGTCCAAGAACCTTCTATCATCAATGACAAGCAAGAATTTGTCAAGATGGGGACCGACATTTCATGTAACTTGGGATCTACTAACGTGGTGAACATGATGACTTCCCCAGACTTTGGTAAGTCAATCCGTACCATGACACGCGCCTTGACATTTGTCACTGACTCATCACACATCCACGCTGTACCAACGGTTAACCATGGAAATGAGTTAGCACACACCTTCGGTTTGGGGGCTATGGGTCTCCATTCTTACCTGGCACAAAACCTTATGGAATATGGTAGCCCAGAGTCTATTGAGTTTACAAGCATTTACTTTATGCTGATGAACTACTGGACCTTGGTTGAGTCTAACAACATTGCGCGTGAGCGTGCCGTAACCTTCCATAACTTTGACAAGTCTGATTACGCGAACGGTAGCTACTTTGACAAATACACTGACGGCCAATATGTTCCTCAGTCTGACAAGGTAAAAGAACTCTTTGCCGATATCTTCATCCCAACTGCAGAAGATTGGGCTGAGCTTAAGGCCAAGGTCATGGCAGACGGCCTCTACCATCAAAACCGTCTCGCAGTGGCACCAAACGGCTCGATCAGCTACATCAATGATGTTTCTGCTTCCATCCATCCGATCACTCAGCGAATTGAAGAACGTCAAGAGAAGAAAATCGGTAAGATTTACTACCCTGCTGCTGGTCTCTCAACTGAAACCATCCCTTACTACACTTCTGCTTACGATATGGACATGCGTAAGGTCATCGATGTCTATGCTGCAGCAACAGAGCACGTGGACCAAGGTCTCTCAATGACCCTCTTCCTTCGCAGCGACATCCCTGAAGGCCTTTACGAATGGAAAAAAGAGCGCAAACAAACAACCCGCGATCTTTCTATCCTTCGTAACTACGCCTTCAACAAAGGCATCAAGTCAATCTACTACATCCGTACCTTTACTGATGATGGAGATGAGGTTGGTGCTAACCAATGTGAAAGCTGTGTGATTTAATCAGCAATGAAAAAGAGGTCAGACTACTCTAACCTCTTCTTTTCATAACATATAAACTCACATACTGACTGTACCGAAGGAATCGCTTCAAACCCAGTCTAATGAGGACAAGGAGCGAGAGGAGCACAATACCCACTAAGCCATAATGAACAAGGGAGCGTTCCTTTTCCATAGCGCTGAACAGTATCACCGCTCCTAGTCCTGCTAATCCGAGGATTCCTAATAGAAAAGCCAACCAGATTAGAACTTGTAGGCATTTGCCTTTCCAAGTCCTTCTGGGCTTTTCCATGTAAAGGTCCGTCGATACAAACAGTGCCTCTATTAACAGTTCTAAAATAATATCAATCATAAAGAGAACCCTTTCACAACTCTTTTATAAGTATAGGATAGCATATTTTGCTAAAATTGGAGAAATTATGACCACTTACTATAAAGCCATTAACTGGAATGCCATTGAAGATGCCATCGATAAGTCGACTTGGGAAAAGCTAACCGAGCAATTTTGGCTCGATACTCGTATCCCACTCTCAAATGACTTAGATGACTGGCGCAGCCTTACGGACCAGGAAAAAGACCTGGTCGGTAAAGTATTTGGAGGCTTGACACTTCTTGACACCATGCAGTCTGAAACTGGGGTTGAAGCCATCCGTCAGGACGTCCGCACGCCACACGAGGAAGCTGTCCTCAACAACATCCAGTTCATGGAATCTGTCCATGCCAAATCTTACTCTTCTATCTTCTCAACCCTCAACACCAAGTCTGAGATTGATGAGATTTTTGACTGGACCAACAGCAATGAATACTTGCAACGCAAGGCTGAAATCATCAACGAAATCTACCTTAACGGCACAGCGCTCGAAAAGAAAATCGCCAGTGTATTCCTAGAAACCTTCCTCTTCTACTCTGGTTTCTTCACACCGCTCTACTACCTTGGTAATAACAAGCTCGCTAACGTGGCTGAAATCATCAAACTCATCATCCGTGACGAGTCTGTCCATGGTACATACATTGGTTACAAATTCCAATTAGCCTACAATGAGTTGCCAGAAGACGAGCAAGAACGCCTCCGTGAATGGATGTATGACCTCCTTTACACCCTCTACGAGAACGAAGAAGGCTATACAGAGTCCCTTTACGATGGTGTCGGCTGGACGGAGGAAGTGAAGACCTTCTTGCGCTACAACGCCAACAAGGCCCTCATGAACCTCGGACAAGACCCACTCTTCCCAGACTCAGCTTCTGACGTTAACCCAATCGTCATGAACGGTATCTCTACTGGAACATCCAATCACGACTTCTTCTCTCAAGTCGGTAATGGCTACCTCCTTGGCGAAGTGGAAGCCATGCAGGATGACGATTACCTCTACGGTATGTAAAAAGCACCACACTTCACAAAACCATCTCTAGCCAATTACTAGAGATGGTTTTCTTATGTCTAGAGTAAATCTAAGCATATTCACCACTACTGCTATTTCTAGGACGACTTTCCAAGTGATTTTGGTAAAGAGAAAAATACCCGACCCGACATACTTGGGTAAAACAATTAATAAAACGAGCCCCAAACCAAACTTAACCAAGGTAAACACAAGTGTCCTTGGAAACTCATCTGCTCCCAACCATACCAAGCCATCATAAATCCAATACCAAGGATCATAAATCACCAGCTTCATCACCAGAATCAGCACCCCTAATATCACGTAGTCCCTGCGATTTGGCTCAGCTTCTAATCACTCTAATCCCTTCATATGAGCTCCAAAACTCTTTTATGATTTAGTATAGGATTTAAAAAAACTTTGTCAAGATGAAAAATAAACAAATCTTTCTATGATGACAAACTAGCCTCCTTTTGCTTTTTTTGTTACAATAGTACAAAGGATTCGGAGGTAGTTATGCAAGATTTAGAAATCAGCCGTCAGCATATTGATCAGATTGACCGTGAATTGGTTGCTCTTTTGGAAAAGCGGATGACAGAGGTGAGTCAGGTGATCGCCTATAAAAAAGTGCATGCCATCCCAGTGCTAGATAGCGGGCGCGAGCAAGCCGTTCTTGACAAAGTGGCTCAATTGGTCCAAGATAAGAGCTATGAAGAAACCATTGTAGCGACCTTCTCCGACATGATGGCCCGCTCTAGAGAGTATCAAGCGAAGCAATGATTATTATACCTTTAATAGCAAATAAGCCCTCTAATCACCGATTAGAGGGCTTTGTCGTATCAGAGGAGCTTCTTGTAGGAATAATCGATGCCAATAGCGCCTAAAGGCGCTGTGATCAGAATACCGAGCACGGCTACTGCCAGGATGATTGGCCCTGATTCTAGACCAAGAGAAAGGGGTACAGAGCCTATGGCTGCTTGGACAGTTGCCTTTGGTAGATAGGCAATGACGCAAAATAATTTTTCTTTTACCGTTAAGGAAGTCCCTTGAAGCGATAGGATGACACCAAATGTACGAATTAAGAGAGCACCAAAAATGAGAATAACAGCCATTAAGCCTGCCTCTAGTGTATATCTTACATCTACTGCTGCTCCAACGAGGACAAAGAGCACAATTTCTGCCGCTTGCCAAACCTTCCCCATTTGATCTGAAAGGTTAGCAATTAATCCTTGGGGGCTTTTTAATTTTAAGGCAGCAGCCATGCTAACAACTGCCAATAGCCCTGAAAAGGGCACATGTCCCTGTAGGCTATTTTCGATTCCCATGAGCATAAAAGATAGGGCTAAGAGCAAGATAACCTTATAAGTGCCAGTCATGTGTTTTTGCCGTTTAGTCAACCATTTCCATACCTTAGCTAGAACTAGACCCAATAATGCACCAATAGCAAGACCTAGAAAGATAGAAATCGGGATTTGAAGGAAGCTGAAAACTGAAACAGCATGCCCCTGAGCCATGCTTGTGAAGGTACTGAAGAGAACCAGAACAAAAATATCGTCACAGGAAGCACCAGCTAAGATTATTTGAGGGATTTGTTTTTCTGTGCCAATCCCATTTTCAATCATATGGACCATGCGAGGAACAACGACAGCGGGAGAGACTGCCGCTAGAACAGCACCCATAAGCAAGGCTTCAATCTGATTAATTCCAAGTAAAATAGGGGCAAAAAGATAGTAGGCCAATAATTCAAAACTAGCCGGTAAAAAGGCCAGGAGAATAGCTGGTCTCCCGACTTTTTTCAAATCTGAAAGGTTTAAGGTTAATCCAGCCTTTAAGAGAATGACGATGAGAGCGATTCTTCGTAGATCTGCTGAGACCGCTAAGGTTTGACTGTCTAGCAAATTGAACGCAACTGGACCAATGAAGACCCCAGCAACTAGCATCCCAATGATAGGTGGTAAGCGAAGGCGCTGAAAAAGATTAGCAAATAAGAGACCAAATAGCAAAATTAAACCAAGTGATGTTAACATAAGACTCCTTTAATAAAAAAGCAAAAAACTGACAACCCTGCATTACGCAGACGTCATCAGCTTTTTTCAGCGGTTTAGGTTTCCCAAGGGAGATCATCATTCCCTTTTTATAGTAACCTAAGTTTACCACAACTTGGTGTTTTTTTCAATCTGTTTTTGAAAATGCTTTTCAGAATGTTTGAAAAGATGTCCATTAACTTCCACTTTTCTTATTTTTCATATTTTTGATTTTTTCCTTGCTTTTTAAAAGATTAAATGGTATACTATATACAGTTAACTGGTTAAGTTAATTTAGACAAGGAGAATTCATGGCAAAAAAATCCAAAATAGCACGATACAATAAGCAAGTCAAACTCATTGAGCAATACGCCGAATTAAGGCGAGAACTCAAGGCAGCAGGTGATTACGAAGCACTGCGTAAACTTCCTAGAGATTCGAACCCTAATCGTTTAAAAAACAGGGATAGAACAGACGGAAGACCTCATGCTTATATGCGAAAGTTTGGTGTTAGTCGGATTACTTTCCGTGAATTGGCCCATAAGGGGCATTTACCTGGTGTCAAAAAAGCTAGCTGGTAAACTGCTTTCATTTTCACTCCACAAAAAGGCCCTTGTAAGGCCTTTTTGTTTTTTAGCAAATGTTTCACTATGTCAGAAATATTTTAGTAGCAAAAGATAGATCTCCCCTGCCGGAGTCGAACCAGCGACTAATTCTTAGGAGGAACTTGTTATATCCACTTAACTAAGGGGAGAAAATCAGATAATCTTAGCATACTGAATTATCAAAAAGTTGTCAAGTTTAAATGGTCCTCTTTCTAAAATTATCTGAAGGAGTGACTATGCGTACTGGATTTTTTTGAAGTCTTAAAAAGAGAAGGTCAGGTAAATCACCTGACCTCCCATTTTAACTATTATCTAGATTATCTTAATTAACGCGAGGTTCTGTGCTAAGAGCTTCTGCACCATTGTCAACAGCTGTCTTTATATTTGACGCCTGCTTAGATGTAAACTCTCCTGTAGCTTTTGCTGCTCCAGTTAATTTATCTTGAACCGTTACAGATTCAGCCTCATGTTCAGCTCGTGTTTTAGTATCTACGACATTAACATTCACCTCAACGACTTCGAGATGCGTCATATCAGCTACTGCATTGCTAATAACTGATTTCATTTGATCCACGATGTCTGGAATGTCTTTACCGTATTCAACAACAATATCTAAATCAACAGCGACTTCTTTTTGACCAACTTCAACATTCACACCATCGGTCACATTGTTGGAGTTAACCGTTTTGTTTTTCAAATTGGAGAAGAAACCGCCACTTACAGATAATAATCCTGGAACTGTTTCTAAAGCTTTACCCACAATTTTTTCGACAACTCTGTTTTCATAGGTAATGCTTCCTCGCATTTCATTGCTTTCGTGAGGTACTGTAATATTGTTTAATTCATTTTGAAGGGTATTTGTCATACTAGTCTCCTTTCACTGTTGACTGATATTTACTGCTGTATCCTTATTTTTTCAAACTTTCTACAGCTCCAGTGACTGTGTCTTTGACATCCTTTGCCACTTCCTTAGCTTTACCTGAAAGTTTGTCTACCTTACCTTCAGCTTCTAAGCTTTTATCATCGGTCAGTTTACCTGCTACTTCTTTCACGCTACCTTTAGCTTGGTCTAATTTTGCATCGAATTTTTCTTGACTCATAGGTGGCCTCCTTTTTTATTAATAATTAAACGACTCGTGGCTCGTTGGATTCTGAAACTTCAGCCAATGACGCCTTTGCATTATTGATTTGGGTCGATGTTAGTTCACTCGTAGCCTGTCCAGCTCTGACAAGATGGTCTTGGACAGTCACATCGTCAGACTGGTGTTGTTCACGCGTCTTGATGTCAACAACGTTAACGTTCACCTCGACAACTTCAAGGTCAGTCATACGACCAACTTCTTCAATGACAACAGATTTTATGTTTTCAAAGATCGTAGCAATATGTTTCTGATATTCCACAATGACATTAAGATCAACAGCCACTTGCTTTTTACCAACTTCTACATTAATGCCATCACGAACGTTGGTGTTATTGACAACTTTGTTCTTCAAGTTGTTCAAGAAACCACCATCGACTGCTAACAAGCCATCAACATTGAGCAAGCCATAGCCTACTATCTTTTCAATAACTTTGTTTTCATAGGTCAATGTGCCACCGGTAGTAGCAGGTGCCTGTGTTGTTTCAACAGTTAACTGATCAAATGAGTTTGTCATAAAATGTTCCTCCTTACGAATAGGGTAAATAGTTAAAATGGTTTACATATGAAATCTTGAAAGGATGTTTTCAAGTACACCAGAGTGTCTAAAGTAGTGGCCTAAAAAGGCACAGATAGCAATAAAAGCAAACAGAATTAATGCTTTAACAAATCCTAATGTCAGGAAAGGCAGTATGAAGATAAGGCCTAACAAGCCACCTGCAATTGGATATTTATAGCGTTCTAAAAATAACATAGTACCCTCCTAAATCACTCGTGGAGCATTTTGCTCTTGAGATGTTTCAATCTCAGTATCTGTGACTGTCACTTTAAACTTCAATGGGTAGTCTAGACCAACAAATTCGCGAAGATTTTGAACGAGCAACTCTTCAATCGCTTTAGCTTTTTCTGCCGCCCCTTGACGTGGTATGATACCACCTTTTACAGATACAACAATTTTATTTTTATAAAGCTTCGAACTAACGGATGGATTTTTCATGAACACCTGATTGCTGATGGTCGCTTTGACCAAACCATCAATGGCACTCTTTGTTAATAATAATCGTCCTTTTTCATCTTTCAATTTAACCTGAGTTTTTGGTCTGGGAAAAAATGAAAGGATAAGCAACGCCATTAAGAGAATTGCTGCTAAAATAATGGAGCTCCAAAAGATAAATTGACCACTAAATGGCGTAATGGCTGGTCTGGCGATATTAACTGTATTGGCCACTACTCCTAACCATCTCATGCCTGATACCATCGGTACGACATATTGGTAGGCTAAGATATTATAGAATAATAACCCTAGTACCCACAATCCTAGTACCCACATTATAAATTTTTTAGTTCTTGACATAAATTGTCCTCCTTTTCGCCCCAATATTTTGAAGAGAGAAATGCTACCTTTTGATAAGTGACCACACCTTTTTATATCTATATTGTCAGTATAGCGTTTTCTTTTTATAATTGCAAGTATAAAGGTTTATTTCAAAATATTTTTATAGACAGAAAAACCATCAATGCTTGATGCTTGTTAAACAGCCATTGATGGTTTTGTTAGAGGACAGGCTTTTTGAAATCTAGCTAAGCTAGTCTTCATTAAGTGAGCTGTTATTGCTTTGACTAAAGAGATTTTCCATTCGAGCTTGTGATTCCTCGTTTCCGACAAAGTAGAAAATATCTCCTTCCTCAATTGAAAGGTAAGGGCCAGGGGAAAGAATCATCTGATCGTCCCGCATGACCGCAATGATAGTTGCCCCTGTTTGGTGCCAAATATTGAGCTCACTGATGTTTTTTCCTAATTGTTCTGACATTGGTACGACCATTTCAAAGGGATGAAATGGGTATTCTTTGTGAACAAGGGTTGCCTGATTACTGATAGCTTGCGCTAGTTCTTTCGTTCGTAGCAATTCTGCATTTTGGCGTTTGAGGCTGGCAACTAATTCGTTTTCGAGACGTTTAAGAGTCGTTGTGGCTTCAAACTGCTGGACATATTGCTCTGCTTTTTCTTTTGAGATGACTGTTGCCCCACTACCTTGCTTGACTTTCATAATGTTTAAGTCAGCTAGGATATTAATCGCTTTGCGGGCTGTTTCAGGAGACACATGGAAAAAAGCTGCAATGGTAGACCGTGACTTCACACGTTCACCAACTTTGTACTTTCCTTCCGAAATTTGTTTGGCAATTTCTAAGGCAACTTTTTGATAACTTACATTTAAGACGTCAACTTTAGGCATTGTCCTCCTCTTTCTAGCCAATCCTATCACATACTGGCAATGGATTTCGTTTATTATATCGTTAAAATGAGATTATTACGGATTTTCAAGCGAATATGTGACAGAAACAAAAGACGTAGACAAATAGCATTACTACCACCTAAAAGCTGTCACATCGGCATAATCCTTCTACTCTCATTATAATACAATAAAGAAATAAAAGCAAAACCGTTAAATTTAAAGGATTCTCTATGGGAATTGATAAAAACGTATCTACTTGGAAAACGATAAAATAGAATGGCTGAGGGAGACATCAGCAGAATTGAAAATAGTAAATTCAATGCACATATCCTGAAAAATTCATCTCTTTTCACTACTAGAAAATGAAGCCGTTTTCTTCAAAGACCTATCGCTTAACATTCATTCATTGGTGTACATGAAATGACAAGGTTACAGAACGATTGGTCATACGGCCACTCGAAGAAGGGGATTATGAGAGCTGGTACACCAGTTTTGTAAATCGTGGAAAATCGTTAAACCCCTTTGATGACGGAAAACTGGATATGTCTATGTGTGATAAAGATTGGTTTAATAGCTTAATTGATAGACATGGAACACTGTGGGAACAGGATCAGGTATATATATTTGCTGTTTTTCTAAAAAGTGGTGAGCATTTGGGAATGTTGAATATTGCGACTCTTGCAAGAGCAGATATGCAATGCGGAGAGTTAGGATACGTTTTTCATAATCAATATTGGGGGAACGGTTATGCATTCGAAGCAACTTCAGCACTACTTAAAAGTGCCTATGAAAAATTATGTTTTCATCATATTGAAGCGCAAATTACTCCTGGAAATACTTGGTCAGAACAGTTGTCCAAACGATTAGGGTTATCCTATGAAACAACTCGTAAAAATTTTGCCTTTGAAAAGGGCAAATGGATTGATAAAATGATCTATAGCGTCAATCTGCATAATGATATTTTAGAATAGATTGTAATATGATAAAGCTAGAAACAAACTATAGAAAATGGACTGCCTCCAAGAGGCAATCATAAAGCATCATTGCATGGATTTAGTTTTAATGTGACATAGAACTAAGTCCTTTTTGCTTTGTCTGACTGTCTTCCTATAGACTTACTTCTTAAAATACTGACAAATAGTGTCTATCCCATTTTAAATACTAAAATCATGTTCCTTTAGGTTCCGGAACTTTGACAACTTTTTAAACGAGAAGTCTCATCGTTTATTTTTGCTTGCCTTATAGAAAGTACGAGAATGCAAAAAGAGAGCGCCAACCTAATTCTCTCTCGTAAATGATATAAGTCACCCACTACAATTGACAAAGAGCCTTTTAATTGAATTTCGTGACAGAAAAACGATTACTGTCAACTCTTAAACACCATAAGTCAAAACGCTGGACATTATATCCAGCGTTTGATTAATCATTCTTATTAACGGACTGTGCGAACACGCATTGTGTTAGTACCACCAGAACCTACAGGAACACCTGCAACAATAACAATGTTATCGCCTGGTTCTACCAAGCCGTATTTAACTGCTTCTGCCTCAGCCAATTCAAACATATCATCAGTTGAGTCTGGTTTTGCAGTTACGATTGGAGTGACACCCCAGTTGATCATCAAGCTACGTTGAGTCAACTCGTCAAAGGTTACAGCCAAGATGTCTGCATCTGGACGGTATTTTGAGATCAATCGAGCTGTGTTACCTGTTTCAGTAATACATACCACCAATTTAATATCCATTGACTCAGTCGCGTTCTTAACTGCTGAAGCCATAACTTCTGTTTTACCATTACGTTCAAATTCAGAAGAGTCAAGACGACCATATTCGTTAAGAAGTCCTTGAGCGTTCTTAGCGATTTGAGCCATTGCACGAACAGATTCAACTGGGTATTTACCGTTTGCAGATTCACCTGAAAGCATAGTAGCATCTGTACCATCGATAACCGCGTTGAAGACGTCAGAGACTTCAGAACGGGTTGCACGTGGTTTTTCAGTCATTGTTTCAAGCATGTTTGTTGCAGTGATAACCACTTTACCAGCAGCATTTACTTTAGTGATGATCATTTTTTGGTAAACTGGAACCATTTCAAATGGAACTTCGATACCCATGTCTCCACGAGCTACCATGATACCATCTGCTGCATCAATAATCTCATCGATATTGTCGATACCTTGTTGGTTCTCAATTTTGGCAAACAATTTAACATGAGAATTACCAGTTTCATGACAGATATCACGTACTTCTTGGACATCCTTAGCTGTACGAACAAATGAAATAGCGATAAAGTTAATCCCTTGCTCTAAACCAAAACGGATATCGGCATTGTCACGATCAGCCAATGCTGGGAAAGGAATTTTAGTGTAAGGGATGTTAACACCCTTTTGTTTAGCGATGATACCGTCGTTTTCAACACCAACGATAAATTCACGTGTTTCTTCGTCTTTAGCAACAACAGTCAAACCAAGTTTACCATCATCAACAAGGATTTGTTTTCCAACTTCAACATCATCAAAGACATCAAGTCCACCAGCAACGTTAAGTGCAATCACGTCACGTGTTGATTTGATCCCTTGCTTAGTTGCTACACGGATTTGATCGCCAGTTTGGTAGCTGTACTCTTTTGCGTCACCTTCAAACAATTCTGTACGAATTTCAGGACCCTTAGTGTCCAAAAGGAAACCGACACGACGACCAGCAATTTCTTCTGCACGTTTAACAGTAGCCATACGAGCACCTTGCTCATCATGGTCACCATGAGAGAAGTTAAAGCGGAATGTGTTAGCACCTTCTTCAATCAATTTAGCGATGGTTTGTGCTGATGTTTCAACATCGAGAGGCTCACCCCAATAACCGTCTTCTCCATATTTTTTCCCACCGCGAGTTTCAACAGCAGGTCCAAGGGTAGCAACGATTTTAACACGTTTGTTCATGATTAAGTTTTTCTCCTTTTATTTTATGCCTTTGATGGCAATAATAACACAATTAAATAGATAGGTCTTGATTTAATTTGATTAAATCAATATCAGCCTTATGAGGGTTGTTGACAATAATCTTACGATCTTCTCCCAGACTAAAGAGGGCGCCTTCTTCAGCAGTTCCAAGAATTGGACTGGTTACAATTTCTTCATCCTGAATACCAACTGCAACCCCACCAACACCTTCTTTAAGTAACTCAACTGCTCGAGATCCTAAGCGAGAAGCTAGGACACGATCACGAGCCGTAGGTGAGCCACCACGTTGTGTATGACCAAGATCTGTGAAACGCAGATCACCAACATAACCAGCCGCTTTTAAGTCTTCTGCAAACTCTGTACTTGGTTTTACACCTTCGGCCAATACAATGATATGGTGATTCTTACCATTAGCAAAGCCAACATTGATGTTTTCTACGACATCTTTAATGTCATAAGGGTATTCGGGAATGATAATTTGATCTGCACCTGAAGCGATACCTGACCATAGAGCAATATCACCCGCATTTCGTCCCATAACCTCAACGATAAAGGTCCGACGGTGACTGGATGATGTGTCACGCAAACGGTCAATTGATTCCATTGCTGTATTTACAGCTGTATCAAATCCAATTGTAAAGTCTGTTCCCACGATATCATTATCAATGGTACCTGGTACTCCTACTGCTGGAAAACCATGTTCTGTCAAACGCATAGCACCATGGTAAGATCCGTCACCACCGATAACAACAACACCTTCGATGCCAAACTTTTTCAGTTGTTCAATTCCTTTTAATTGACCTTCCAGTGTTGCAAATTCTGGATAGCGTGCTGAGTAGAGGAAGGTTCCTCCACGTGAGATTTTATCTCCTACTGCTCGTGAATCGAGGGGGAAGATTTCTCCGTCAACCATACCGGCATAACCATGCTGGATACCGTAAACTTCCATACCTTCTGAGATGGCCTTACGTACAACTGCACGCGCAGCCGCGTTCATACCAGGGGCATCACCACCACTGGTTAAAACAGCAATTCGTTTCATTTTAACTCTTGCTCCCTTTTTAGTTTCTAACCCATTTATTATAACATAAAACCTCTTGTTATGCTTGTTCTATCTGGTAAAATTAGTAAAAAATCGTTTTCATATTTTTATTTTTAAAGGCATCTACCAATGATTCCGTTTTCTTAACCCCTATGTATTTAGGTTGGATGGTTTCATTGGATTCTTTATACCGTAAGACCACAGGAACTGGTCCAGGGTGTTGTTTTAACAATTCCGCAACAAGCTCGTCATCGTCATGATTAGCCACTTGGACCCAAAACTGTTCTGTGGGGACGGCAAGGGCTTTTTCTAATAGCATTTGCAACTGTCCATCACGGTCTTGAATTTTTCCTGATAAATAATAAAACTGCCCAATTTCAAGCGTTCGCCCGATAGTTACATAAACTTCTGGAAAGACTGTAACTTCCATTTGGTTTAGAGCGTCTGTTACTTTTACAAAAGCCATGGGTTGTCCTTTTTTTGTGCGGATCTGACGAATATCTAAGACTTCAACCATGATTTGCCCCTGTTCCTCGGCTACTAAATCTCGAATCGGTGTAATAGGATAAACCGCCTGCTTGGCTAATTTTACAAGGGGATGCGGACTGAGCCCAATTCCCATGACTTCTTGCTCTTGATGAAATTTTTCAATCTCTGAAAAATCAGCAACGTCTGTCCAACCATAGGCCATGTCAGGATTATCCTCAAACAGATTAGCCTGCCCTAGTTTATGGTGTTCACGGAGACCTTGGTAATTAACCAGGACTTTCTGACGATTTCGTTCAAATTGATCAAATAACCCAATCTTAATCAATGGCTCTATTAGGGCAGGCTTGGCGTATGGCTCTGGAAGGCGATGGACAAAATCTTCTATACTCGCAAAAGGGCGATGATCAATAATCCAGTGAGAAAAGTCTTTAGGGAGTCCTTTAATATTTTTTAAACCAAGGTAAATTTTTCCTTTGTCAAATTTATCATAATAAGGAACCGTGTTAATGTGTAACTGAGCCACCTGAAAATCAAAGGTCAGGGCATCTTCGATATAGCCATTATTGGAATAATTGAGCATGACATCAAAGAAGACATCCGGATAATGAGCTTTAAAATAGGCTAGCTGAAAGGCTAAGGCTGCATAAGCGTATGCATGCGAACGGTTAAACCCATAGCCGGCAAACTTTTCCATCATAGCAAATAATTGTTTGGCATGGTGCTCGGAATGCCCATTTTTAAGGGCTCCTGTCATGAATTCAGAAGCCATGGCAGCCATTTCTTCAGGTTTTTTCTTACCCATGGCCCGTCTTAAAATATCGGCCTTACCAAGGCTAAAACCAGCGTAACGTTGGGCAATTTGCATCACCTGCTCTTGATAGAGCATGATCCCATAGGTCGGCTCTAAGATATCTGCGATACTAGGGTCTAATAAATCAATGCGTTCTTTGCCCCGTCGTCTCTTAATGAAATTATCAATATAATCACTGGCACCAGGCCGGTTTAAAGACGTAGTCGCAACAATATCTTCAAAGCAATTTGGTTTAACACGTTTTAAAAGCGAGATGGCACCTGTTGCCTCAAACTGGAAAATTCCTTTTGTCTGGCCTTTGGCAAAAAGGGTTAAGGTATCAGGGTCTTCAAGATTAATCTTAGCAATATCGATAGTCACATTATGCTTATCGGCAACACGTTCTGCCATTCGTTGGACAAAGGTCAGGTTTCTTAGGCCTAAAAAGTCCATCTTCAACAGTCCGTTTGCCTCAACACCATGGGCATCGTATTGGGTTAGATGCATTTCTTCGCCCTGCTTTAGCGGAATCCGATCTGTCAGGTCATGATCGCTCATCACAACACCTGCTGCATGAATTGAAGTCTGACGAGGCTGTCCTTCAATCGCTTTTGCCATTTCAAATGCTTTTTGGTATTCAGGTTTGCTCAAAATGAGCTGCCTAAGGCTAGCATTGCGCTCATAAGCCGATTGAAGCGTATCTCTAAAACCAATTTTTTTGGTCAAGTTAGTCAATTCGTATTCAGCAAGGCCAAATCGTTTAAAGACGTCACGTATGGCTTGTTTTGCCCCAAAAGTCGAGAAGGTCACAATTTGAGCGGCATGCCGACTGCCATACTTCTCCCGGACATAGCGAATAAATTCTGGTCGATAAACATCTGGCATATCAATATCGATATCTGGCATGCTGAAACGCTCTAAATTAAGGAAACGCTCAAACAGTAAATTTTTGTCAACAGGATCAATGCCAGTGATATCTAAAGCATAGGCAACCAGACTTCCGACTGCTGAACCCCGTCCCATTCCCATGTAATAGCCTTGGCTCCGTCCGAAACGTAATAAATCCCAGACGATTAAGAAATAATCATCAAAGCCCATTTGGTGAATGATATCGAGTTCTTTTTCTAAGCGGTCTCGGTAAATAGCTGACAAATGATTCTTCTCTGAAAGACCTTCAAATGCGCGTTCCCGGAGTTCTTCAACGGCTGGTCTCTCCCGATTAAATCGTGGAAGGACCAAGGATTGTTCCAATTGATAAGTGATAGTGGATGTGAGAGCCTCTAAATTATCCAAGGCCTCTGGAAAGTCATCCTTAAAGAGCTGAGCCATTTCAGACGGTGTCTGTAGGACTTCTTTCGTTAGAATCGGGGGTGTTTCTTGCAAACTCTGATTATCCCGAATAGCATGAAGCATTTGGATGAGACGACGTTCTTCTAAATCGAAATAGCGAACGGTCTGGATCGGCAGGATTGGATGGTCAAAGGACTGCTGTGGCGTCTCAGGAAAAACACCTATGTAATAAGGCAGGTCCAAAGAAACCTGATTAATGCCTTCTTGATAAGGCAAGATAAGAGTTACTTGTTCTAAATAAGGCCTAAGGTTTTCAACTTTACTTTCTCCCATCATTTTTTGAGTAGAGAGCTTCATCAGAGCCTGGTAAGCTTGTGTATTATGGGCAACAAGATAAACCTTTAATGGTGCTTGTTCGTGCTCAAGGACCATCTCCACTCCGACTATCGGACGGATGCCTAATTGATAGCAAACCTCCATAAAATGATAAGCACCATAGAGATTGTCAATATCCATCATACCAAGCGATTGGTAACCCATAGCTTTGGCTCTTGCCACGTAGGACTCGATTCCTATAACACTATCCATAAAGCTATAAACAGTTTTTGTATCCAAAGGTACAAACATGGTGTCTCCTCTCACTATTCTGATTTCGATTGACGACTGTCTTGTTTTATCATAAATCAAGGGTAGTCTGTTTTATAGTAACCGATTATTCTGGTGCTTAATCGATAATGGCGAAACAATTTGCATCACAGCTGACTAATGTCAACCAATTGACTTAAACAATAAACGGCCTATCTTTAGAAAATTGTTCATTGTATAGTATTTTATTAATTATACCAAATTTTTGCAGACAAAGAAAAAATCATGAGTTTTAGAACCAACTCATGATTTCTAGTAAATACATATTGACCCGCACCTGTCTCGAATAATAGATATTGCCTCCGTTAACATAAAGTTCCCCTCCATGTAAAAGAGCAATTGGATGCAGGTAACGGTAGGTTAGACCAGTCGTATTACCCAAACTAGGAGCAACGACATCTCGGGAATAGGCCTTAGCAACCTTAATCAAATTCTCGCCACCATGAGAGGCAACATAATCCATGTAATTTTTCCCAAAATTATAGGCTTGAACAGCGGTCCACGTATCAATGCCCAACTCTTCAGCGTATGCAACATTGTCTACCAAGACTTGAATCCCTTGTCGGATGCTTTCTTTACTGTCTGTTATTGTGTTAGCAGTCCCATGAATGCTCTCACTGGACTGCATGACATCGTCAGACTTTCCTTTGGTCTCCGTATAAATCATGGCTAAAACCAAATCCTCATCAACTGAGCTTCCGGTTTCAGCAATAACCTCTCTGACGAGTGAACGATAGGTTAACACATGGCTAACATCCTTATGAAGTTTGTACCCTTGATAGAGTAGACCAAGCGTTAAAATGAGAAGGAAAAACCGCCATAATTTTTTCATCATTTTGTCTGAATCGCCTCGATATTTTTTATCAGAATGGAGTATGTTCCATCTGGATTGAGAATGAACTCAACAGATTCTGCATCTTCATAAACCACATTAGGAACCGTTAATTCAATACCATTTGAAAGAGAGAGCTTTTGACTTTCAAATTTTTTAAGTTGGCGGCTGGTATCGATTTGGTCTAATTTAACAGGTTCTGATATCGTTTCACTTGCTTGATCTATAAAACTTAGCTTAGCGGTTAAATTATCCTCAAATAGTTGATCTGCTAATTTCTCAGGAGACAACTCTTGGTTTTCTTCTAAGTTTTTATGTATGGCAGACTTCACTTTTGATTGAAATTGAAAATCATCTTGGTTGAAACTAGCAGCAACTTTTTGAGCTGTTTGTTCCAAAGTTTTGATTGATTTTTGGGCAGAGATAACGGGCTCAACCGCTAATAGCATCTCTGAAAAATAATTGAGAAAAGCGCCATTGTGTTTGATCCGTTTTTCGATAAGAAGGTAATGTCGATTCTCTAGATTGACAATTAGTGCCTCGTCAGGAGGCGAACCTGCACCTGGTAAATTGTTTTGCGTTAAGACAATGGGGTTCGACAACTCTGTCCCAACATGGGCTAATGTTTCCCTTAAGGCCAAACGCATAAAGCAAAAATGTTTTATCCCATGGCTTTCAAAATCGAGAAACACTAAATCATTGGTTTTTTGATTTTCAGAGAGGATAAAGGCTTCTCGCCAAGTGTTAGCTACAGCAACTGAAGTCTCTAAAAAGTCATCCGTCAATCGTGACAAAAAGGCATTTTCGAGATCAAAAATGCCCGTTTTTGCCTGATCCGAGTAGACACGCTCAATTTTCTTCCGCAAATAGTCTTCCATTTTGGGAGTCAAATTGAGCAACTCATCAGCAAGGATAAGTTCAGTATCTTCAGGGGAAAACTGATGGACGATGGCTTTTTTGATAAAAATATCCATCTTATCCTCTTTTCCTTAATTAATGTAAAGTGGGAAAGCGTCTGTTAAAGCCTTGATATCTTGACGTACTTGTGCAATGACATCTTTATTGTCAGCATTCTCAAGAACTGTGATAATGGCTTCAGCAATCTTCTTGCTTTCAGCTACACCCATACCACGACTGGTAATTGCAGGTGTTCCAATACGAATACCAGATGTTTTAAATGGTGATAAGGTTTCGTAAGGAATAGAGTTTTTATTGAGGGTGATATTAGCCTCTTCCAGAAGATCTTGTGCGACTTTCCCATTTTCAACCAAGGCTGTCACATCGACCAAGAAGAGATGGTTATCTGTTCCACCTGAAACCACATGCAACTTTTCATGTGCGTTAAAGACCTCTACCATTGCTTTAGCGTTCTCAATGACATTTGCCGCATAAGTTTTGAATTCTGGGTCTAAACATTCCTTGAAAGCAACTGCTTTTGCTGCAATCACATGTTCCAATGGGCCGCCTTGGATACCAGGGAAAATCGCTGAGTTGATTTTCTTAGCCAAATCTTCATCATTTGTTAAAATAAGGCCGCCACGAGGACCACGAAGGGTTTTATGTGTCGTAGACGTTGTAATATCAGCGTATGGAACTGGACTTGGGTGGAGACCAGCAGCGACAAGTCCTGCAATATGCGCCATATCAACCATCAATTTAGCCCCAACCTGATCAGCAATCTCACGGAACTTAGCAAAATCAATAGTCCGTGAATAAGCTGAAGCACCTGCTACGATGAGTTTTGGTTTGACTTCTTTTGCAACGGCCGCGATTTGATCATAATCAAGCTCTTCCGTCTCTTTGTCAACAGTATAAGGAACAAAGTTATAAGTTTTTCCAGAGAAATTAACCGGCGACCCATGAGTCAAGTGTCCTCCTGCAGAAAGATCCATCCCAAGTACAGTATCCCCAGGCTCAATTAAAGCAAGGTAAGCACCCGCATTAGCTTGACTACCAGAATGTGGTTGAACATTGGCAAATTTAGCTCCGAAAATTTCCTTAGCCCGATCAATGGCTAAATTTTCGATCACATCTACCACATCCGTTCCACCATAATAACGTTTAGCTGGATAACCTTCAGCATATTTGTTGGTCAAGATTGATCCTTGAGCTGCCATAACTGCTTTAGAGACTACGTTTTCAGAGGCAATCAACTCGATATTATCTTGTTGACGCGTTTCTTCATCAGCAATAGCTGACCAAACTTCTGGATCAAATGCTTTAAAATCAGGTTTATCAAAAATCATTGGGTACTCCTTTTTTATACTAAATACTTAAAAAATATAATTTTCTTTAAGCCTTGTAGGGATGGCCTTGTTACAAGGCACTCGTTTCACACAAAGACTGACACAATAATCCTAAAATCATTGAAACAGCTTATGACAGGGATAACAGTTAAGAGAACGCTAAACTATGAATGCAGTTAACCACTGATACACCCTATTTAAAAAAATATTCTAGCAAAATAAGTCTAAAAAAACAAGTGAAGATACTAACCAACCAAGGGTTCAAATAGAATTTGAGGGACTTTTGCCTTCAATTCTGCCTCTGTAATCAGTCCTTGTCGCAAGATTTTAGCGTATTCGCCTGAGAGATCTAGTATGGTCGAATCTTGACCCGTGATAGCCTCATCGTCTGCAAATCCAAAAAGCTGTTCCTCGAATTGACTCTTAATCTCCTCATAGACTTTACCGCTAGACGCCCCAGATACATTAGCTGATGGACCGATGAGCGGACCTGTTCGTTTAATAATCTCTCGAGTGACCGGATGATTAGGAAGACGAAAACCAACTGTGTCTAGTCCAGAATTGACCCAAACTGGTACATGCTCATTTGCTTTTAGAATTATCGTCAGCGGACCTGGTAGAAAGTGATCGAACAGTTGAGGCAAAAAGTCGGGTTGCTCTTTAGAAAAAGCATAAATGGCGTCTATCGTCGCTACGTTGAGATTCATAGCCTTATCTACCGGTCGTTGTTTCAACTTGTAGACATGACGAACAGCATCCTCAGATAAGGCATCTGCAAAGAGACCATAAACAGTCTCCGTTGGTAGGATAAGACTTCCTCCCTTACCAATAATCTCTACCAAGCGACTAAGCTCTTGTTCACTAGACTGACACATGATCCATCACCACCATTCGATCCTGACCAAATTGGTCCTGAATAATCCGTACCCGCTTTTGCGGGAAGTGTTGGTTCAAAAGATTGACCAGGCCCTGACCTTGTTTGTAGCCAATTTCAAAATAAAGCTTCCCAGTAGGCTTCAGATAATCACTCACTTGCTCGATGATTTGCCTGTAGATAGCATAGCCATTTTCATCCGCAAATAAAGCTAAGTGAGGTTCAGAAGCTAAAACATTCAGGCCAACTTCACCCTGATCTTCCTGAGCAATATAAGGGGGATTAGATACGATGATATCATATTTTCCAGAAATCGCATCAAATAGATCTGAAACAAGCCAGTTTATCGCCAAACCCTGAACATTCGCATTTTCAGACGCTACTGCTATAGCATCTGCTGAAAGATCACTTCCGACCATTTCCCAATCTGGACAGGCTTTTTTCAAAGCTAGGGCGATAGCTCCTGATCCCGTACAAAGATCCAAAACCCTTAAAGGGGTTGGGGCATTATCACGCACAATAAGCTCCACTAGTTCTTCTGTCTCGGGTCTTGGGATGAGAACTCTCTCATCGACCTTGAGCTTCATTTCTGAAAAATACGTATAACCCAAGATATACTGAGCCGGAATATGATTGGCCAACTGTTCAAAAATAGACAGCAAGAGCTCCCGATCAGCAGTTGTTAGAGGTTCCCTAAGAGAAGTGACCAGGTCAGTTAGGGTCCATTCTTTTAATTCCTTAAAAACAATTTTTAAAGCTTCCGCTTCTTCCCCAAGTGATTGGAGTTTTGATTCTAACTCAACTATGAATTGACCGTATGTCACCATTATTTATTTAAGGCCTCAAGTTTTTGGGTTTGGTCATAAAGGACGAGTGCATCAACCACTTCATCTAGTTTTCCAGCTATAATCGTGTCTAATTTTTGAAGGGTCAAGCCAATGCGATGATCCGTTACTCGGTTTTGAGGGAAGTTATAGGTACGGATACGTTCTGAGCGGTCCCCTGTACCGATCGTCGACTTACGCTCTGCATCCTGCTCGTCCTGAGCGATTTGCGCAAAGTGGTCTGCTACACGGGCACGAATAATTTTCATAGCCTTATCACGGTTTTTTTGTTGTGTTCGTTCTTCTTGCATCTCAACCTTGATATTAGTTGGCAAATGGACGATACGAACGGCCGTTGCTACCTTGTTGACGTTCTGTCCACCAGCCCCAGACGCATGATAGATATCCACACGGAGATCCTTGGGATCAATATCATATTCCACTTCTTCAACCTCAGGCATGATAAGGACTGTTGCCGTTGAGGTATGTACACGTCCTTGACTCTCAGTCACGGGAACTCGCTGCACACGGTGTGCTCCTGATTCGTACTTCAGTTTGGAGTAGACCGATTGGCCTGATACCATGGCGATAACTTCTTTAAAGCCCCCTACACCATTCAACGAGGTTTCCATGATTTCAAACCGCCAGCCTTGACTTTCAGCATACTTTTGATACATGGTCAACAGGTCACCTGCAAAGAGGGCTGCTTCGTCCCCACCTGCCGCCCCGCGGATTTCCAAGATAATATTCTTATCATCATTAGGGTCTTTGGGTAAGAGTAAGATTTTCAGGCGACCTTCTAATTCTTCTTTGGCTGTTTTAGAGTCCTTTAACTCCTCTTTCGCCATTTCTTCTAGCTCTGCATCACCGCCAGCATCTTTGATCATTTCTTCGGCATCTGCAATGGCTTGAATCGTTTGCTTGTATTCGCGATAAGCTGCAACAGTCTCACGTGTATTAGCCTCTTCCCGTGACAATTCCATAAAACGTTTGGTATCTGAAACGACATCTGGATCACTTAAAAGCTCCCCTAGTTCTTCATAACGGTCTTCTACAGCCTGTAGTTGATCGTAAATATTCATTGTCAACTCCTTCTTTAATTCTCTTTAAATTCTGGGTGGAAATAGTGTTTACGGCAGACAGACGTATAGCTTTCATTACCCCCGATTTGAATCTGAGCGCCTTCATAGACTGGCTTGCCGTTTTCTGTCCGAAGTACCATGGTTGCTTTCTTTTTACAAAAGTAGCAAATGGTTTTAATCTCATCAATTTTGTCTGCTAGAAGCAACAAATATTGGGACCCTTCAAACAGATGATTCTGGAAATCATTTTTGAGACCAAAGGCCATCACGGGAATGTTTAACTCATCAACAATTTGTGCCAACTCGTAGACAGATTTGCGGGATAGGAAGTGTGCTTCATCTACCAAAATACAGTAGGGCTTGGGCGATAACTGCTCAACGTATTCATAAACATTCATGCTATCATCAATAGCAATCGCTTCACGCTTCATCCCGATCCTAGAAGAAACAACCCCTATCCCATCTCTAGTGTCGATAGCTGAGGTCATGAGAACAACCGACTTCCCTTGCTCTTCATAATTATAGGCTACTTTCAAGATCTCAATGGTTTTGCCAGAGTTCATAGTCCCGTATTTATAATATAACTGTGCCACACGTTTACGTCCAATCTATGTTAAAATCACTTCTCTTATTTTATCATAAAAACAAGGCTTTAGATAGAAAAAAAGCAAGTCAAAACAATGACTTGCTCTATAATCAGCAGAAACTCAGAATGTGACAGGGAAATCGGTTAAAAACTATCAAACATCCCTAATAAACAGTAAAAATTTAAACCTAAAGAGGACCAGGCCAATACAGAAAAGCTTCTAAGAAAGTAAGAAGAACCTTTTTAAAGGTTTGAGGACGTAGACAAACCCTAGTTTTCTATCAAAAGGATATTACGAAGTTCTACCATGGATTTAAAAAGTTGATTTTTTGCGAGCTAAGCGAGCAAGTATCGAAACTTTCCGCTGTGATAAAAGTACCTGAAACTATTGCGTTTCAGGTACTCGGAAGTTTTGAGACCTTAGGCTCAAAACTTAGGTTTGGAATCCCGAAGGGAGTCGCTACCGTCCGTTATCACCTAAGGAAAGTTTCAAAAGAGACTTTGTCTTCAATCTGGAACCTTTTTAAAGGTTTTATGCCGACAGCAAATTCCGACTAATCCGTAGGTTAAGGTAAGCACACACAGCGTTATTAAAATGGGACCTTCAATGACCGACTCCGCAAAAACAGTGATAGCTAACGCTAAAGATATTGCACTCAAGGTCAGAGTAAGAAAATAGTTTTTCATGGTCATCCTCCTAGTTAGAGACACCCATCCCCTTCCTAACTGTATTATAGCACACCTATGTCTAAAACTGTTATTTTAAAGGTATTTGTGCTATACTCAAAAGTATCAAAACCAAAGGAGATACCTATGCCATTCGTAAAAATTGACCTTTTTGAAGGCCGTACAGATGACCAAAAAATTGCCCTAGCACAAGAAGTCACTGAAGTGGTCATGAAGCATACAGGAGCTAGCAAAGAAGCTGTTCACGTCTTCATTAATGACCTTAAAGAAGGAACTTACTTTCCACAAGGCGAAATGAAACGCAAGGGATAATCCCTTAAACCAAACTGTTAGAGACTTGATTTGTGTCAGTCTCTTTTTTAAAACAGAAAAAGAGACTGGCTCCCCAATCTCTTTTTTTGATTCTTATAATTCGATGTCACCGAACAAGTCTGCCATTGAGAAACCAGTTTGTGTTTCTGGCAATTCGAAGTCACGTTTTTCTTGACGTGGACGACGTGGACGTGATTGGCGTTTTTCAGTTTGCTCACCTTCAGCGGCTGCTGGACGTTCTTCCAAAGCTTTGATAGAGAGTGATACACGCTCGTTTTCAGCATTAACTTCAAGAACTTTAACAGTCACATCTTGACCTACAGACAAAGCATCTTTTGGATTTTCAACACGTTTGTGTGAAATTTGTGAGATGTGAACAAGTCCATCAATCCCTGGCAATACTTCAACGAAAGCACCAAAGTCAGTCAAGCGTTTCACTTTACCTTCGATAACATCACCAGCGGCAAGTTTTTGCTCAACACCATCCCATGGTCCAGGGGTAGTCGCTTTAAGAGATAATGATACACGACCAGCTTCTTCATCGATTGCCAAGACTTTGACATCAACATCTTCACCAACAGTTACAACTGATTTTGGTGAAACGTTGCGCTCATGTGACAATTCAGTCAAGTGGATCAATCCATCAACACCACCAAGGTCAACAAAGGCACCAAAGCTTGTGATACGTGCAACTTTACCAGTTACAACTGAACCAACTTCGAGTTTACCAAAGACTTCAGCACGTGCTTCTGCTGCTTGAGCTTCCACTACTTCACGACGTGAAAGAATGAAACGGTTTTCAGAAGGATCAACTTCTTTAATTTTAGCTTCGATATCTTGACCTACAAAACGCTCAGTGTTACGTGTGAAACGCGTATCGATCATTGATGCTGGAATGAAACCACGGAGGCCTTCAAACTCAACTGAAAGTCCACCTTTTACAGCACGAGTAACGTTAACAGTTACCACTTCTTCTTCACGACCAACAAGTTTATCCCATGCCTTGCGAGCTTCTAAACGTTTCTTAGAAACAAGATATGTCACAGTGTCAGTGTCTTTACCAACAACTTGACGAAGTACCAATACTTCAAGTGTTTCACCTGGTTTCACCAAGTCAGCTACATTTGCATCGCGGTCGCTAGTCAATTCACGGCGAGTCAATACACCTTCAACACCAGTACCAGCAATAACAACATTAGCTTGATCGTTATCAACGGTCAATACTTCTGCAGTTACCACATCACCTGTGTTAACTTCGCTTACACTGTTCAACAAATCTTCAAATTCGTTCATTATTAAAAAAACCTCCGACATCAGCCAGCCCGATTGCTAACTGACAAAAATATATTTTATTTAAGGCACCCGCAACGACAACAACGCTTTTTAAACGACGTCAGGCAAAGCCTGATACCTTGACTGGGGTAGCTGGATTCGAACCAACGCATGAGGGAGTCAAAGTCCCTTGCCTTACCGCTTGGCTATACCCCAATGTTAAATACTTTTTCAGTTGGATAATAACTGAACTCGTGCTAAATCCCTAGTGAAAAAGATAAATCAATTTGTGTCTATAAGACACTGCATTGATTTCCTATTTTCATACGGGATTTTTAACGCACTCGTATCTTGATGGAGAGAGAGGGATTCGAACCCCCGAACCCGAAGGAGCGGATTTACAGTCCGCCGCGTTTAGCCTCTTCGCTATCTCTCCAACACTAACTAAATCATTGTAACACGAATTTCTTTATATTACAAGCGTTTTAGTGAGTTAGATTATAATTTTCGATGATATTTTCGACAGCTTTTTTAAGAGATTTGAAAAAAGTTTCGGCATTTCCGTTTTTGACGATTGCAAACTGTTTTTCAGAAAACTCAGCAATTTGACCAATTTCTTTTTTGCCAAGCGTTAGGACGTAACCGTCATAATTTTCTCCGTTAACAGATAGGGTTGCATCTGTCAGCTGAATTTCAATTTTCTTTTCTTTTTTACTCATGCTATTACCTCACTCCACCTATTCTACATGAAAAACAAAGCGCTGGCAAGTGCCAGAGCCTTGTTTTCTTAATCTATGGTTACAATCCAACCATCTGGGGCTTCAACATCACCAAACTGGATTCCCGTTAATTCGTCATAAAGTTTACGAGTGACTGGTCCGACTTCTGATTCACTGTAAAAGACATGGAAGTTATCGCCGTGTTGAATACCACCGATTGGTGAAATGACAGCAGCAGTCCCACAGGCTCCAGCTTCGATAAATTTCTCTAAATCGCTGAGATAAACATCGCCTTCTACAGGTGTCATTCCAAGACGATGCTCTGCTAAGTATAAGAGAGAGTACTTGGTAATAGATGGCAAAATGGATGGGCTTAATGGTGTGATAAATTCATTATTAGCTGTAATGCCAAAAAAATTAGCTGACCCAACTTCTTCAATTTTCGTATGAGTAGCTGGATCTAAATAGATGACATCCGAAAAACCTGCCGCTTTTGCTTTCTTACCTGGAAGCAGGCTTGCTGCATAGTTTCCGCCAACCTTTGCAGCACCTGTGCCATAGGGAGCTGCACGGTCAAAATCATCAGCAACCAAAAAATTCGTCGGGGTTAACCCACCCTTAAAATAATTTCCAACTGGCATGGCAAAAACAGTAAAAATATATTCTTGCGCAGGCTGTACGCCAATAATGTCACCAACACCAATTAAAAGCGGGCGTAAATAAAGAGTTCCCCCTGTTCCATAGGGTGGGACAAAGGCATCGTTAGCCTTGGTAACCTGTTTACAAGCTTCAACAAAAAGATCAACTGGAACTTGAGGCATCAAGAGACGTTCTGCAGTTCGTTGGAGGCGTTTAGCATTTTCATCAGGTCTAAAAAGTTGAATTGTTCCAGATTTGGTACGATAGGCTTTTAAACCCTCAAAAGCCTGCTGGCCATAATGAAGAGCCGGTGAACTTTCAGAAATATGAAGCGTGCTATCTTCCGTTAACTCTCCTTTTTCCCAGTTACCGTCTCGGTAATAAGCAATATACCGATAAGGAAGTTTCATGTAATTAAATCCTAGGTTTTCCCAATCAATGTCTCTTGGCATAGCAGTCTCCTCACTTATTTTTATCTATTTTACTCTTTTTTTAGTAAATTGCAAACCTTTAAACAATTCTCATTTTAAAAAGCCTCAGGGAAAGTAGCTCTTCCCCTGAGGCTTTAAGAAATGTTCACAAAAGAATTTTCTGGTTATGTGTTGTCAGAAAATTTTAGTTTGGCTGAAAAGACACCCTGATCAGAAATAGTATCTGACACGAAGGAACCATTGCTGGTTCGCTCTGAAATACCTAGATTTTCAAGCGCAATTTCGGTAGTTTGTCCCGTTGTTGATGTGACTATGAGAATCTGGCTTTCAACTTCTTTCACTTCTGTTGCAAAAAGATCAAGGTCACCAGTTACTTCTGTGATGACATTTCCAGCAGCAAAGACGCGGTGTGGCTTGCTCTTGAGCTCACGAAGGACTTGGAGGCCACGATTGGCACGGCTTGTCACTGGAATGTCAGCCATAGCCATGCGTTTAAGGCTTCCGCGTTGTGTCAAGAGATAGAAACTGCTGGTATTGGCAATTAAAGCTGCTGCCACCGTGTCATCACCTTTTAGGTTAATGGCTTTCACACCAGCAGCCTTGGCACCTATTACTGGCACTTCATCAATTGCAAAACGTAAGCCATAGCCATTGGTCGTCAAAATGAGAACCTCATCCAACTGAATCGGCGCTACTGTGATAACCTGGTCCTCGGCATTTTTTAGCTTGGCATATTTAACAGACTTGGAACGATAGGTCCGCCAAGGAGTGAATTCCTTGCGTTCCACGCGCTTGATTTGGCCTAAGCGCGTCACAGCAAAATAGGTAGTATTATCCTCGAAGCTGTCTACAATTTCAGCATATAGCACGTTTTCGCTGGTATCGTAATTGGTGATGGTTTGGCTCAAATGTTCGCCAATATCCTTCCATTTGATATCTGCTAACTCATGAATCGGTCGGTAGATGACATTGCCTTGGTCTGTAAAGAGTAAAAGATGCTGAGTGGTCTTGGCTAAGTGCCAGAAAATCAGTTCGTCTTCATCTCGCTTCCCAATTTCATCCAATTGGGACGCCGAGAAGGAACGCGGACTTGTCCGTTTGATGTAACCGCCACGGGTGACACTGATATAGGTTTCTTCTTCAGTAATCAGGCTAGCCGTATCAATCTCAATCGTCTCTGCTTCTGCTTGTAATTCCGAACGACGAGCTGTCCCAAATTTCTTTTTGACCTCGCGGAGCTCACGCTTCATGAGGTTAAACATGGTCGCCTCATCTCCAATAATCGCCGCTAAAGTCTGAATCGTATCCCGAAGTTCTGCTTCTTCGTTTTCAAGCGTTACGATATCCGTATTGGTCAGGCGGTAAAGCTGTAAAGTCACAATAGCTTCAGCTTGCTCCTCTGAGAAATCATAGCTGATTTTGAGGTTTTCTTTAGCATCTGATTTGTTTTCAGAAGCACGGATGAGGGCAATGACGTCATCCAAAATTGAGATAACACGGATTAATCCCTCAACAATGTGAAGGCGTTTTTCAGCCTTGGCCTTGTCGAATTTTGAACGAGCCACAATGATTTGCTGGCGGTGAGAGATATAGCTAGAAAGGATTTTCTGAAGACCAACCTGACGCGGCGTAAAGTTATCAATCGCTACCATGTTGAAATTGTAGTTGACTTGTAAATCAGTATATTTCAAGAGATAGTTGAGGATGGTTTGGCTATCGGCATCCTTTTTGAGTTCAATGGCAATGCGCAGACCGTCTCGATCAGATTCATCACGAACTTCGGCAATTCCTGGAACCTTATTATTGACACGCACATCGTCAATCTTTTTAACAAGAACCGCCTTGTTAATCTCATAAGGAATCTCAGTGATGACAATTTGTTCCTTGCCGCCTTTAAGTTGCTCAATTTCTGTCCGGCTTCGAACAACGATACGGCCCTTTCCTGTCTCATAGGCTTTCTTGATTTCATCTTGCCCTTGGATGATGGCACCCGTCGGGAAATCCGGCCCAGGGAGAAATTCCATAAGCTTCTCTAACTTGGCCTTAGGGTGATCAATCATATAAACAACTGCATCAATGACTTCTGCCAGGTTATGGGGTGGAATATCTGTTGCATAACCAGCTGAAATTCCTGTCGCCCCATTAACCAGGAGGTTAGGAAAGGCTGCTGGTAGTACCGTAGGTTCTTTTTCAGTATCGTCAAAGTTCCACGCCCAAGGCACGGTCTTTTTGTCGATATCCTGCAAGAGATAGCCAGCAATTTCAGAAAGGCGGGCTTCCGTATAACGCATGGCTGCCGGTGGATCACCATCCATAGAACCGTTGTTCCCGTGCATTTCAACCAATATGTCACGGTTTTTCCAGTCCTGAGACATACGGACCATGGCATCATATATGGACGAATCCCCGTGCGGGTGGAAGTTACCCATGATATTCCCGACAGATTTGGCTGATTTACGGTAGCCCTTATCGTGGGTATTGCCATCCTTGTTCATGGAATACAGGATACGGCGTTGCACCGGTTTTAACCCATCTCGAATATCAGGCAAGGCCCGCTCTTGAATAATGTATTTGGAATAGCGTCCGAAACGCTCTCCCATAATGTCCTCAAGGGACATGTTTTGAATGTTTGACATAGTATAAGATTCAAAGCCCGTTAAAAAGGCAAGGTCAAAACAGGAAATCGGCAGAAAATCCTGATTTTCTAGACGATTTACACTAAAGTAGCCACAGCTGTAAAAAATTAAAATTTAAACACCTGTGTCTCTTTTTGACACAGCCTTTAGGGCGTGTTCAGTTAGAAAGACTAACCAACAGTCCTTTCTTATTTCTTAGTATATTAAAGAATGATTCCTTTTTTCCGTACTTTCCTTGATTAGGAAAAACGTCAGCAACCTATTGATCGGTTTGACTAGATTTACGCCATTTGCGATAAGCTTCAATATCGTCATTAACCCACTTCCAACAGGTTGCAATCACAAGAGCATCGTCCATCTGACCGAGAACTGGGATCCAGTCGGGTACAACGTCAATAGGCGATAGGAAATAAAGCAGGGCACTAACGATGGCCACCATGGTCTTAAATGGAACTTTTGTGTAATCCTTTTTCCAGTAACTTCTAACCATGCTAATCAGTACAGGTATGTTCTTAATTTCTTGACTGACAAAGGGAATCCGCTTGATCTTGCGTTCCAGCTTATCAAGAAAGGTCTGCACTTTGGCATCGTCCTTCAAGAGTGTCTCGGCTTTATCAAAACGCTTTTGTAACTGAGCAAAAGCTTCTTCTTTGGTCATTTTTTTAGGCATTCTATTACCTCTTAATTTCTTATTAGGATTTTGAAAAGGGTAGTTTTCTCCTAACACTTAACTTTTCAATTTTTCATCTTCAACTTCTTACAACTCTTCGGTTTGAAATCGGTTATAGCCCTCATAATAATAGGAGTGGTCTGCTCCTTTCATGTAAAGAGCACGATTTTTCGTTTCAGTTGTCAGCGCATTTTTCAGAACATGTTTCATTTCAATATCACGAATAGGGCTGCGTTCCATGGCAAGAAGATAGTCATGGATATAGGATAGTGTTTCAAATACGCCTGCTGGTTTATCCTTAAACAATTGCTTTTCAAACAATTGCTTCGCATGGAGCTTACTGAGTTTTTCTTCTACTTCTGCTAATTTCAGAGAATCTTCTATCCCTAACTTATTTTCTAAGACCATAGTTCACTCCTTTTTGATTTTGAGCTAGTCAATAGGTGTTTTACCACCCAATAGTGATGATCCCTTCTCATTAGAGACTCTGGTACCATTAACAAAGGACCAGTTAAAACACTGTATTTTCTTCCAAGGTAAACTTGACATTGTCCTCAATCCATTGGCGACGTGGTGCTGGCTTATCTCCCATGAGAACAGAGACACGACGCTCTGCACGAGCCAAATCATCAATGGTCACACGAATCAAGGTCCGTGTTTCAGGGTTCATGGTTGTTTCCCAAAGTTGGTCTGCGTTCATTTCACCCAATCCTTTATAGCGTTGCAACATAGCACCTTTGCCAAATTGCTGGCGCAATTCTTCAAGCTCTCCGTCTGACCAAGCATAAGCTATCTGTTCATTCTTGCCCTTGCCTTTAGACATCTTGTAAAGGGGTGGTAATGCAATATAAACATGTCCTGCCTCAACAAGGGGGCGCATGTAGCGGTAAAAGAAGGTTAATAAGAGAGTCTGAATGTGAGCACCGTCCGTATCCGCATCGGTCATGATAATGATTTTATCGTAGTTAATATCCTCTAGGCTAAAATCAGCCCCTACTCCAGCACCAATGGTATAAATCATGGTGTTAATTTCCTCATTTTTAAGGATATCGGTCATCTTGGCTTTTTCGGTATTAAGAACCTTACCACGAAGGGGAAGAATGGCCTGAAACTTACGGTCACGACCTTGCTTGGCGGAACCTCCGGCAGAGTCCCCTTCGACAAGGTAAAGTTCGTTTTTCTTGGGATTTTTTGACTGGGCTGGGGTTAGTTTCCCAGATAAAAGCCCCTTGTCTTTTTTATTCTTCTTGCCGTTTCGGCTTTCATCTCTAGCTTTACGAGCAGCCTCTCTGGCATCTCTAGCTTTGATGGCTTTGCGAATCAAGTTCGCCGCAAGTTCGCCATTCTCCATCAGGAAGAAGGTTAATTTTTCAGAAACGATCCCATCAACAACTGGTCGTGCCAAAGGAGAGCCGAGCTTGTCCTTGGTCTGACCTTCAAATTGGAGGTGTTCTTCAGGCACCAAGATAGACAGGATGGCTGATAAGCCTTCCCGGTAGTCCGAGCCGTCTAGGTTCTTGTCTTTGTCTTTTAAAAGTCCCGTTTTACGGGCATAGTCGTTCATGACCTTAGTAATGGCCGCCTTAAGTCCTGTTTCATGGCTACCACCATCTTTGGTGCGGACATTATTAACAAAAGAGAGGATATTATCAGAGAAGCCATCGTTATACTGCATGGCTACTTCTACTTGAAATCCTGATTCCTCTCCTGAAAAATAGAGGACTGGTGTCAGAGTCTCTTTGTCTTCGTTTAGGTACTCGACAAAATCTTGCACTCCATTTTCATAATGAAATTCACTAGACTCCCCAGTGCGTTCATCCGTCAGGGTCAAGGTCACATTCTTTAAGAGGAAGGCTGATTCGTTAAGGCGTTCTGCAATGGTGTTGTACTTGAACTCTGTCGTTGAAAAGATGGTGGCATCTGGCATAAAGGTCACTTTAGTACCCGTTTTCGACTTAGCAGAAGTGCCAACTTTTTTAAGCGTTGTTGCAGGTTTACCACCAGCTTCGAAGCGTTGACGATAAACATGACCGTCACGCGTTATTTCTACTTCAAGCCAGCTCGACAAGGCATTCACAACCGACGACCCAACACCGTGAAGACCACCAGATGTCTTATAGCCCCCTTGGCCAAACTTACCACCCGCATGAAGAACTGTAAAGATGACCTCTACCGTTGGAATCCCCATAGCATGGAGACCCGTTGGCATCCCCCGTCCATGGTCAGAAACGGTTAAAGACCCGTCTTTATTAATGGTGACTTCAATCTTGTCTCCAAACCCTGAGAGGGCCTCGTCGACTGCGTTGTCGACAATTTCCCAGACCAGGTGATGCAGTCCAGTCCCATCCGTTGATCCAATATACATTCCCGGTCTTTTACGGACAGCATCCAAGCCTTCTAATACCTGAATGGCATCATCATTATAATTATTAATTGTAATTTCGTTCTTATTTTTAGCCAAAGCTAACCTCCAGAATTATCATCTGTACTATATTACCGATTTTTTCCTCAAAATGCAAAAGTTTTCACTAGTTAAACCCTTATCATCTGTGCTATAATCGATTTATGACTATTTTATTTTTATTAATTGCCTACCTTTTAGGCTCAATCCCATCTGGACTTTGGATTGGACAGGTTTTTTATAAGAAGAATTTACGTGCCTATGGCTCTGGTAACACTGGTACAACCAATACCTTCCGAATCTTGGGTAAAAAAGCTGGGATTATTGTTTTCTTGCTAGATTTCTTTAAAGGAACATTAGCAGTTTTACTCCCGATCTGGTTTGGGGTCACTGATGTCTCACCTCTCATCTTTGGGATGATGGCAGTCATTGGTCATACCTTCCCCGTGTTTGCTCAGTTTAAGGGTGGAAAAGCTGTTGCAACTAGCGCAGGCATGCTTTTTGGGTATAATCCCATCTACTGTATCATTTTGCTTAGTATTTTTGCAGGCTGTCTTTACTTGACATCTATGATTTCTTTCTCAAGTGTTGTGGCTGCTGCAACAGCAATTGTAACAGTTATTATCCTACCTCAGCTTGGGATTTTACTTCCCAAGGACTGGATTTTGCTACTGGTTGTTTTAATTGTTGCCAGCATTGTCATCATTCGCCACCGTGACAATATTCAGAGGATCAAGCGAAAAAAGGAAAATCTCATTCCTTGGGGATTGAACTTGACCAAACAGAAACCTCTCAAAAAATAATAGATGCTAAAGCTCGCTATATTAGAGCTAGACACGCTTTACTCAAATCTTTCATTCTAAAAATCAAGTAGAAAAGCTTCTAGAAACGTCCGTTTCTAGAAGCTTTTTCAGTATTTAAAGTAAGTCATCTATCCATTCAGCAACTTGATCAATTTCTCCCTCAGGGGTGATTTCAGTAATCATGATGCCTTCAACTGCTCTTGCTACCAAGCCTTCCACATCCAACCGTTCTTCATACTGTTCAACATTTTTAAGTTTTGGATTGGTTTTAGGACGGTCAGGCGCGAAGATGGTACAGCAATCTTCAAAAGGTTGAATGGAAATTTCAAATGTATCAATCTTTTCCGCCATTTCAATGATTTCAAGCTTATCCATGGTAACAACTGGGCGAATGATTGGAGTACTTATGACCGCGTTAATCGCCTGCATTGATTCTAAGGTCTGACTGGCCACTTGCCCCAAACTTTCCCCATTGATAATGACCATGCCTTGCCGTTTTTCGCGAATAGCATCAGTAATGCGCATCATAAAACGACGGGTTAGTGTCATCAGATAAGCTTCTGGGGCTTTTTCTTTGATTTCTTCCTGAATTTCCGTAAATGGCACTTCGATAAACTGAATGTTACCGCCAAACTTGGTCAATTTACGAGTCAAATCATGCGCTTTTTTAAGGGCACCTGGACTGGTATAAGGAGGGCTGGCAAAGTGAACAGCCTCTATATCAACCCCACGCTTTAAGGCCAGATATCCAGCAACTGGAGAATCAATCCCCCCAGAAAGCATCAGCATTCCTTTACCAGAGGTCCCAACCGGAAGTCCTCCAGCACCTTTGAGCGTTTCATGAGAGATATAAGCGGCATCTGTGCGAATTTCAACACGAAGAACAACATCTGCTCCCTTCATCTTGACCTCAATCTCAGGAATCGCTTCAAAAACAGCATCACCTAGAGTATGGTTAAGTTCAATGGAATCCAGTTCAAAAGTGTGATCACTCCGTTTGGTAACCACTTTAAAGGTCATCCCAGGCTGATAAACACCTTTCATAATGGTCTGCACCGCTTCTTTCAGTGCAGGAACAGATTTCTCAACCTTATAAGACGGAGAATAAGTCTGGATCCCAAAGACATGGGAAAGCGCTTCTGATACTGCTTTATAGTCAGCACCATTGAGGTAAACATGCCCTCGATCACGGTCAGCTGTAACCTTCACTTCGGGGAAGATGCTCAAGACGTCACCAATATTGCGTCTAAGTTTTCCGATAAAGCGCATCCGATTTTTCCCTTTGGTGGAGAGCTCCCCATAGCGGATTAAAATTTCTGAGTATTGCATGAGTTTATTACTTCCTAATTTTTTCAGTTTGTTGATAAATTTGTTTAAGAATGGTTAAAAACTGTTCCATCTGGCTCATGTCAGTGTCATCTCCAAGACTGACACGAACGGCTGTGGTTGCGATTTTACTGGGTACTTTCATGGCCAAGAGAGTCCCCGCCGCATGTCCGGCTTTTGAGGAGCAAGCACTGGTCGTTGAGAGGTAGATGTCATGGCTTTCAAAAGCATGCACCACAACCTCACCACGAACATTTTTTAAGCCAAAGGTGATGATATTGTTTGTAAAGTTTTCGTGGCCCGAAAACAGGGTGATATCAGGATAGGATTTTAATGCGTCGACCAGGACATTTTTAAGCTTGGCTTGACGTGCTTGGACGAGTTCTGCTTGTTCTAGAGTCATCCGCAAGGCCTTTGCTGTGGCCGCAATACCAGCTACATTTTCAGTCGTTGAACGAAGTTCATTTTCTTGACCGCCTCCCGTTAATAGGGGGCTAATTTTTTTTCCAGTTTTTTTGTAGATAAAGCCCACACCCCTGACACCATGGAACTTATGGCTAGAGAAGGTTGCAAAATCTACACGATCTGTCAAATAGGCCTCATTAGCTACTTTCCCGACAGCCTGAACAGCATCCACATGAAAGGAAATAGTCGGTTTGTCAGCAAGAAGCTCAGAAATAGCTTGTATTGGCTGGATGGCTCCAATTTCATTATTAACCGCCATGACCGAGACAAGGATGGTATCTGATCTAATTAAGCTCTTGAGTGCCTCCACATCCACAAAACCTTCCTTGGTCACTGGGGCTAAGTCCACTTCGAAACCCAACTCACGTAACCAGAGGGCGGATTCTTTCACGGCTGGGTGTTCAATCGCTGAGACGATTAGATGTTTCCCGAAAGCCTGCTTTTCAAAAGCAACACCCTTAATGACCCAGTTATCCCCTTCCGTTCCCCCTGAGGTGAAGAAAATCTCCTCTGGAAGCTTACCAAGAAGCTCTGCTATTTGCTTTCGGCACGCTTCTAAAATCCGTGTTGCCTGCGTTCCTAAATTGTGCAGGGAACTGGGATTGCCCCAAATTTTTTCAGACACTTCTTTATAGGTGTGAAGCACTTCTGGGTAAGGTTTTGTTGTAGCGCTATTGTCTAAATAAATCATTACGTTTCCTTCTTCGTTTGGCAAATGCCATATTTTAAAATTATACCATAAGAACACCATTCCAGCTATAATTAGAAATAAAAGAAAGGTCAGACGCTAATAAATGCTCTGTAAGCAAAGCTGTCCGACCCAAATTCAGGTATTTTTTATAATATAGCATCAAAGGACTCAGGAAGAATTTGTCCACCATCAATAATTAGAGTTTGTCCAGTGATAAATCGCGCTTCAGGACTGGCTAAAAAAGCCACAGCAGCACCAATGTCAATCGGTTCGCCCAGAGTATGCGTAGGTATAGTTGCCTTCATTTGCTTAAGGTAATCCTCCCCCTGCTCAATGAGACCTTCTGTGAGAATATTCCCCGGTTGTACAGCATTGACCGTAATCCCAAACTTAGCATACTCAAGCGCTATACTTCGCATAAAACCTAATTGACCTGCCTTAGTGGCGCCATAATGGGACCAACCTGGAAAGCCTGTAACTGGTCCTGTGATTGATGAGGTCAGAACAACTCGGCCATAAGTTTGCTTTTTCATGTGTTTTAAAGCCTCTTGAACAACCAGGAAGGTTCCTTTAAGATTGACGGAAAAGATGGCATCCCAATCATCTTCTGACATATTTTCCAAAGTTTTTTGTGGGAAAATCCCTACATTTGAAGCTAAAATATCAATTCTTCCATATGCCTCTATAATCCTAGAAAACACTTGAGACACTTGCTCAGCCTTGGTCACATCGAGGTTCAAAAAATCTATTGGTAATTCTCTTGCCAAAGCTTCTCCAGCCTCCACATCCTTATCCAACACGATAACTTTAGCCTCTTGAGCCAGCAAGGCATTCACAATACCTTTACCGATACCTTTTGCTCCCCCAGTCACAACAGCTATTTGCTCTTTTAATTGAAACATAAGTAGCCTCCTTTTTGTAATCGTTCTCACAATCATTATACACTTCAAAAAAGGAAAAGTAAATTGCATTTTCCTTTCATTTTAAGTGTTTTCGAATAGCCTGTACAAGCTTTTGACTAGAAATATCCTCCACCTCACAAACACTTTCTAGCATGTCCCTAAAGCTTTTGCCATATTTTCGATTGAGGACACGATTGTCTAAGATGATAATGGCAGAGCTTTGTAGTGGGCGCCTACTGCTGCGACCAATGGCTTGTTTCAATTTAAGAATAGTCTGAGGCAAATGGTAATCTTCGAAGGGTTTTCGACCAGTTAATCTGAGATAGCGGTTAATTTTTTGGACAAAGCGGTCCTGTGGATTTTCAAAAGGAAGCCGAGTTATCAAAACCAGCATCTGATCGTGATTGACAAAGTCAACCCCTTCCCAGAAAGCACCCGATCCAAGTATAATCTGAGCCTCACCTCGTTCAAATCTTTTTTTGATATTGGCGGCTGTCCCATGACCATGCTGGGCGAGATGATTGATACCGAAATCACTCAGTAGTCGAGAAACGGCTAACAGTGATTGATTGGCATTAAAGAGCACCAACATTGGCTGGCGTAGGCGCTCTAATCGTTTAATCTGGTGAGCAATTAAGTCAGCATAGGCCTCAAGGGACAGATCTTGAATTTGCGGAACATCTTTTAAAAGCCAGACCTTTTGATTAGCCTGCCGGTCTTGTGGCATATGGCCCATTGTGACTTGCTCTGTTGAAAACCCTAAAAGTTGCGCTAGATTAACCCTTTTGCTAATTTCAAGAGTCGCACTGATACAGAAAAGTTTGGTTGAGTCTGGCAATAGATCCTTAAAATAGAGGTAATCTAAACTGGCCGCATGCAAAACACGGATGCGTTTGTCATCACCAACTTCTTGGGTCACCCAAAAATCATCAAACTGGGGGGCGAGAACCTCTGCTAAACGTGGTAAAACAGTTGGGCCTAATTCTCCTAAATCTTGCCGCATTTGAGACACACAACTCTCCACAACAGCCTCTTTGCCTGGTTTACCGGCACTATCGGCTAATTGCTCCATATGATAGGAAATGCTTTCCAATAATCTTCTAGTCAAGAGATCGGGGCTTTGGCGATAAAGGACCTCAACCTCGCTAATCAGGCTAGCTAAGCGAACCTGTCGCCGTGAGAAATTCTCTAATTGAGACGGCATTTTCTGGGCCTCGTCGATGACTAAGATAGCATCCTCTACAAAAGCTTTGTCATCCACAACTCGCGTTAACAGGTAGGAGTGATTGGTAACAATAACTTGGCTGACCTTAGACCTCTCATAGCTTTGTTGCCAAAAATCATCATCTCGAAACAGGCTTAGCTCGCTAATCTTACCATCATGCCGTAACTCGTCGAAATAGGGCATGAACCCTTGCTTTTGCTTGATTTCGGCTAAATCACCAGTCTTGGTCTCTGTCAACCACACGAGTACCAACATCTTGTAGCGATTAACTAACCGGTTGTCATCCTCACGCTCCAAGGTGGTCCAAAAATTATCTAACTTAATGTAGTTGTCAAACCCTTTAAGACTATGGCAATTGATGTGAAACACTTCTCCCAATCGTCTCCCTTCGGTCTCCATAATCTGGTCCTGCAAGAGTTTGGTAGGGGTTGAGATGACCAGTTTTCTTTTGGGGTATTTGGCCAGAATCGGTAAGAGATAACCATAGGTTTTACCAATACCGGCTTGCCCCTGAATAAAATTAATCTTTTGATCATCCAAATGCTGAGTAACCAGACGGGCAAAATCCGCTTGCTGGGGACGCGCATCCAAGTCAAGCAAGGCCACATTATGCTCAAAATCTGGAGCCAGATGGTAAGCTTCACCATAAACCAACTGTTTTTTTAAGATTAAATCCAGAACCTGATTGTATTCTTTAGAGATGTTTTGCTGGGCATAGGGAAGCAATTCTGTAATTACCAAGCTGGACTCGTAAATGAAATGGTCAGCATACTGCATGATTTTGGTAAGCGTTACTTGAGGAAGACACATAATCTTTTGCTGAATCTTAAGGAAAAGATGAGCTGTCGCCATGGCATCCGCAATAGCTGTGTGAGCGTCAGTCAACTCTATTTCTAATTCTTCCGTAATATAACTTAAATTGTAGCGGTCCAAAGTCGGAAAGAACACTTGACTCAGCTCTACCGTGTCCACCCGTGGCGTCCGAAGTTCAAACCCTTCAAAAAAAAGAGCTTCTGCCAATAAATTAGCATCAAACTTAACATTATGTGCGACAAAAACCGCATCCTCAATCAGGTCATAAATGTCACGCGCCACCTGTCCAAAATCAGGAGCCATTGCCAGCTGAGCATCGGTAATCCCTGTTAATTGTTTAATATGTGGTGTCAAGGGCTCATGAGGATTAACATCCGTTTCGTATGTCTCAAGAATGTGACCGTTTTGGACGATAACAATTCCGACCTGAATAATCTGTGCATCTGCACTTGCTGAGGTCGCTTCCAAATCCACGACGGCATATTTCTTGGTCTTGATTTCGTGTTTCATAGTGGTTTTATTATACCATAAGTTGGCTAGTGATTGGGAGGCGGGAAATCTTTCTTACGATGTTCTTACCAGTGCAGATGATAGCCGAATTTACCCTTAAAACAAAAACAGAAATACTGCAAGTGAGTACTTCTGTTTTATATTAAAATGGAGCCGATAGTCGTTGATGTACAAATCTTTGTCATATTCGAAAACCTTGTTTTCCACCCTGTCTCCTTTCTAGGTTGGTTGATGTACGTTTTTTTCGTATTTTTTTCCTAAAAAAATATCATCAAATTGAACGTTAAAGAACAAGATATATTTTTTTAAGGTCTGATAGCCAATATCAGAGCTATCTTTTTCTAATCTTGCGATTGTTTGACTCGACACACCGAACTTCTCAGCAAGTTCTGCTTGAGTCATTCCTTTGTTGACTCGCATAGCTTCAAGTGTCCATTGCAACACCCCCACCCCCTTTCTATCTAAAATCTTCCGTACTGACACCGAGGGCATCGGCTAGTTTGCAGACGGTATCAAAATATAACCTCTTGGTCCGGCCCGCTTTTAAAGAAATCAAGACGTTTTGACCAATACCAGCTTTCTTACTGACAGCATACATGGTTGTATTGTTTTCTGTTATTAATTTATTAATTTTTTCCCACATTTTTCCACCATCTTTCCAAAAACACAATATGTTGTGTCCTAAAAGTTATCCACAACTATATATTGACAAGTGAATATAATTAAGATACAATATACCTATGACATACAGGTAAATAAATCCAACTTTAACTACCAAATCAAGTGATTTCCTCCTGTGTGTCAAATATATTAGAAAGGAGGAGTTTTATGGCAAAATCGAAATCAACTTGTAAACCATCAAAGCCAGTTAGCAAAGCTGGTAAAACATTAGCGACAAGCAAATCTCCGTCTGCTAAATCAAAAGCTGGTAAAACATTGGCGAACCACAAAGAAGCTAAACACTAAGAAGACTTGGATTTTCGCTCAAAACTTGGTGCAGTATGATTGAAAATCGTGTTACCAACTCTTCGTCTTGCTCCTTGTAACCAGCTTCTTGTAGAATAGCATGTGTTAATTCATGAATTAGCACTTGCTTTTTTCTTTCTTCAGACAGTGATTCACGAATATAAATTATCTGCTGTTCGTAGTCACAATATCCCCACAGGTTACGTTCATCATCATAAGCTTTGAAATGCTCCTTAATTACAACGGTGTAATTTAAGCCACAGACTTTTATGGTTTTCATAGTTCCCCCCTTTCTATGTGGTATAATTAAAATAAAATGATTGGAGAATGATATGGAAATTATCACTTGTAAATATTACACTGGCAGTAGAGATATAGTAATCGAAATCCCTAAATATTGCCCAAATTGTGGCATAGGAAACAATCCCAAAAATGAATACATCGCCAGTATTAACAATTGTACTGTTTACAGCCACTTCTGTAATCCATGTAAAAAATACCATTACTCTGTCCAAGATAATCTAACTGACAGCACAAGAACCTTGCTCCTTGTTTACCCTAACAAAACAATCGTCGACATCGACCCTGTTTTTATTGAGCATGCGCCAAGGTTTGTAGAATTCTATTCCGAAGCAGTCGAAGCTGAAAAACTAGGTCTCGTGAATATCGCAGGCACAGGCTATCGTTCAGCTATCGAATGTCTTATAAAAGACTACGCTCTTCATTTTGAGTTAGACGATGCAGAATATCTGTCCAATCCTAGATTGACTTTTAATAACGCCATCGATCGTTATGTCAAAGACGATGATTTATTAAAAGGCGCTCTTCACTTTATACGAGAGATTGGTAACCATTACACGCACTGGAGCAAAGAAACAGATATCCCCCTAAGTGTTTTAAAAAGCTATGTAGAAATCATCATTCAGATATTTAAATCCAAATTTATGTTGAAACATCTTCCTTCTTAATTTCTAGAACTTCTTCGATCTTACAGACTCTCTCCTCTTGTTCTATCACTTTTTTAAAAAGTTCTTCAACAGATATTGCAATTATCTTTTCCATAAATTCCCCTTCCTAGCCCTTCTGGGCTTTTTTCTTTGATTTATACTTAACAACCTGACGAGCGACAAATGATGTCACCAACAATCCAAACAACCATTTCATATTGCTTTCTTCGGCAGATGATGATACACTAAAGATAAGAGGTTGGGGATTGCTCCCCGTTCTCTTATTTCTTATTTTTAGTAAGTTCCGCCTTGTGCTCAAGCACTTGTTTGTGCCATAAGCGGGCTTCTCTTGCCAAGCCTAGCATGATTATCGGAAGTGTCAGTTCCTTATCTGCTAGGCTTTTTATGATGTGTTCCATCATCTGCCTTGCCTCCTTTCCTTGAGCTTGATTATATTATAATACGTTTTTTTCGTATTGCCAACAGTTTGTATCAAAAAAATAAGATTTTTTCGTATTTTTTATTGATTATCCTACAATTTTGATATATAATAAAATTAGAAAACGGAGAAAATAAACTATGAAACAAGTCGATAATATAGAAAGAATTAAAATTATTTCAGCTAATATCACTAAGTTTAGAAAAGAGTTAGGAATAACTCAAAAAGAATTAGCTGAGAGGCTGGATATTAAACCTAGTACACTTTCTGACTACATCAATTTACGGAGCGCTCCGTCTTTTGGAGTCATTCAGAAATTAGCTGACGTATTTCGAGTTAAGAAGTCAGATATAGACACAACTTTTAAAGAGTCCCTACAAGCCCCAGACGATCTTGTACAGGCGATTAATGACAAGGTGGTACAATTAACCCCACCACGCAAACAGAACGTCCTAGGGTACGCTACGGAGCAATTAGAGGAACAAAAACACGAGACCACCGTTTCTGAACCATTAGTCGAGTACCACGTCTATGAACGTCTCTCGGCTGGTACTGGTGAAGCTGTCTACGAGGACTACAACTACGACACTGTTTATTTTGAAGAAGAAATCAATCACGACATTGCTAGTTGGGTATGGGGTGATTCAATGGAACCAACCTATCTAAACGGCGAAGTCGCCTTAATCAAGGAAACAGGTTTTGACTATGACGGTGCAGTCTATGCGGTTGTATGGGACGGACAAACCTATATTAAGAGAGTCTATCGTGAAGAAGACGGCCTACGTCTCGTCTCGCTAAATAAAAAATACGGTGACAAATTCGCACCGTATGATGAAGATCCACGCATCGTTGGGTTAGTCGTTGGGCATTTTATGCCGATGGAGAATTAATCCAGGTCGAACAAATGATCCAGGAAGAATTTAAGAATATAGTTGGAATATAGATAGGAGATAAAGATGGATTTTGATAAGTTAAAATCACTAGCCAAGACCGCTGCTGACAAAACTAAAGATGGAATTGTAAAAGCAAACGATATGAGAAATAAAGCTAATCAAGAGACTAAAATCAGTCTTCCAGCCTCTAACAGTTTCTCAAGTGCTACTTCTATCCGAAAAACAATAGATGGAAATTTTTATATTGGACCATTTTCAGAGAATCCTACTTTATTCAGCTTTGCCGGTTTTAACTATGATGGTTCTAAGGTGATTGAAAAAACAATGACAAAAGGGAGAACTAGCCAGCAAGGGAGAACCGGGAGTGTGTTGGGTGGCGCTGCATTGGGTACAATTCTTGCTCCTGGTGTTGGAACTATGGTCGGAGCTATGGCTGGCGCTAATCGTAAGAAAAAAGGTAAAATGGATTCCGTGTCAACAACAACCTCTGAGGAGAAACCTGGTAAAGCATCGATTCTGCTACGTGACCTTAACACAGGAGAGATTAAAACAATAGCTACTAAATTGACACAAGCTGAAGCTAATAACGTCCAAATGTTTTTTATGAATTAATTTAATTTTTATTTAAAACAAAAACCCCCACGTCCAGTCGGCAAACTAAAACGTGAGGGGGCGCTATTCATAAAAGTAAGACCGTAAAAGGTCTCTTTTACTATACCTATTTTAACATATAAAGGAGGTGGAATCAATGGAAATAAAGTCTTATCAAAAGAAAGGTCAGACTTTTTACAAGTTTACATTTTACATTGGTATGGTAGACGGTAAGCGTAAATATATCAAGCGAGCTAATTTTAAGACTAAAAAAAAGCTCGAACCGCCTTTATGTTACTGCAAGAAGAAATCGAAAAACCAAAAAGTGAAATGACATTTAGAGAGCTGACTGATAAATGGTTGAAAGACTATGAGAGAGATGTCGTTGAAAGCACCTATATCAAGACAGAGAGGAATTTAAAGAATCACATATTGCCATCTATCGGGGATAGACAGATTGCTGCGATCACACCACTTGAATTACAAAACCATGTCAACGAATGGGTTAGGAAAATTAAATACGGAGGCAAACTCCTTGGCCTCGTAAGAAATATTTACCGATATGCCATACGCTTCGAATATGTTGAATCTAGTCCCGCCGAGAGCCTATCTGCCCCCAAAATAAAAAGAGAGATAAACAGCAAGAAGAAATTTTGGAATAAAGACGAATTGCAGAAATTTATGGAACTCGTAGAGGAAACCGAAGATATTAAGAAAATTGCACTTTTTCGTGTCCTGGCATTTACGGGTGTCCGCATAGGAGAATTACAAGCCTTAACTTGGGATGATTTCTACGACGGCACGTTAAACATCAATAAAGCCGTCTCTCGTGGCCATACAGGACTTGAAATAAGCACGACGAAGAATAAGTCTAGCGAACGTTTAATCAGTTTAGACGGAAAAACAGAGGCTATTTTAAACGACTTGAAAAAGCAATGCCCTAAATCAAAATTGATATTTGGAAATAGCCAAGGCGGAATTATGCCACCGCCACTTCCGAGAAAATGGCTACTTTCGATAATAAAAAATAGCGACCTTGAACTAATCACGATTCATGGATTTAGACACACTCACGCTTCTTTGATTTTTGATGCTGGTATGACTTTGAAACAAGCTCAGTATCGTCTTGGACATTCCGATTTGAAGACCACCATGAATGTCTACACTCACATCACACAGAAAGCGGTGGATGATATTGCCGATAAACTATCCAACTATCTCGATTTTTAAAACTGGTAATCAATTTGGTAATCACTATTATGCAAAATTAGATAAAAACAGAAAAAGAAAAAACCCGCTAAACATTGATTTAATCAATATTTGCGAGTTTATGAAAAGTTATGAAACTTTAAAATGGAGCCGGTGGGAGTCGAACCCACGTCCAAACACCTGCCAACATATTCGTCTACAACCATAGGCCCTGTATTACTTTAACCAAGGCTCGACACAAGGCTCAAGCCCAACTTTGGCGAGTCTCTGGATCTCGTAGCTTAAGGCGAGACAAGCTCAAGCTACCAGCTTACTGTTTTAAGACCTCAGGCTGCCGTAAGCAAACGGCCTTTGGTCACGCCCGCAGGTTATTAAGCTGCTAAAGCGTAAGTGTTTGTATTTTTTGCAGTTATATTTAACTGAGCGTTAACGTCGCCACACGAGTTGCAGAACATGCCTCATAATGCCTGTCGAATCCGTAACGACCCCAAAATGAGATACTTCATTATACCAAATAAGGTTTGAAATCACAAAAAATTACTTTGCATGGTATAATCATAGTATGTATAGATTCTGGCAAAAAACATTTAAAGTTTTAGGCATTCTAGCCCTAATCGCTTCCTTTATCGTCGTGATTGTTCTTTATAAAAATGGCATCCTCAACGATCAAAATGCCATGAAAGACTGGGCAATGCGGTATCCACTGATTGCCCCATTTGCTTTTTTCTTAATTCAAGTCGTTCAGGTGGTATTTCCCATTATTCCAGGTGGCGTTACGACTGTGGTAGGATTCTTAATTTTTAAACCAATTCTTGCTTTCTTTATTAATTCAGGCGGTATCATTGTTGGTTCTTTAATTCTTTTTCACATGGCAAGAACCTATGGCAAAAAATTTTGCTTACTCTTCATGTCTGAGGAAACCTTTTATAAGTACGAGCAAAAAATTGACAATAAGCGAGGATTTGAAATCTTCTTTATCCTTTGTATGATTTCGCCGATGGCTCCTGCCGATATTGTGGTCATGATTACGGGCTTGACCAGTATGTCCTATCGTAGATTCTTCATGATTATCCTGCTGTGCCGTCCTGTCTCCATTGTTGTTTATAGCTATCTATTGATTAATGGTGGGGAATGGCTTCAGCGGTTCCTCCTTATAAAATAAAGCAAAATTACCCTGCTCCAGTTTATTGGCAGCAGGGTTTCTTTTTGAAGGTTAACTGTCTTTAAGAACCAGTCGCATAAGTAATTTCATAAGTTCCATCGAGGCTTGTTCCTGTTTCATCTATCGACTGGGTTCGCCGTGCAAGACCAAGCGTCACTTGTCCATATCGAAAATCTGGGTGACTGATGCTGGCAAAACCATAGGACCTGTAAGCTGGATCTAGCAAAGTATGCAGATGGCCATTTGCACTGTTAGCATATCCATTAGCACTATTTAACGCATCCACTTCACCATATGCAAAACCATTTGCATTGGTCAGAGCAGCCTGAATATCAAGCCCCCACTGGATAATTTCACTGTTGAAACTCTGGCCACTTAGCAGGTCTCTGGCTGTGAAGATACTTTCTCCATTAGCTCGCAAATGAGCAATTTGGCGATGTACTCCTGTTTCTACAGCCCTTTGAATAGCAAGGCGTTCCAGAGAATTATTCCATGTAAAGAGTGTGGCATACTGCTCAGCTGAGGTAATCCCTTGTGTTGCGAGATAGCTTCTCAGGTCTGTTCCGTTAAATTTCGGATTAACATTTTGATACATATCTCGTCTCAGATTTGCAAGCTCCGTCATCGCTTTGGTTTTCACCGACGATTGATTGAGGGCGACCTGTATGCTGGCTGTCTGACGAACAGTGTCTCCTAAGGAGACCTGTAACTGTGCGGTCTCAATCGCATCCCCTGAAGCATTTGTTACTAGATCAGTGTTGTTTTCATTGGTTGAATCGGATGTTTCAGAAATAAGAGCCTCGTCGCTATCTGATTCCACTAAGATGGTGGCATCACTTTCATTCGTCTCTAATTCAGGAACCACAAAAGCTTCAGTAACACTGGGTTGCTCTACGTTACTTGGAACATTTTGGTCATCAGAATAAGTACTGCTATCCTCTGGGGCACCAACGACTGCTTGAGTTACCTCAGGCTCTGTCATTTCAGAGACATCTTGTGGTAATTGAAGTGGTTTTTCTTCTTGAAGAACGTTGTCTAAGTAATTTTCTTCTTTTGCCTGATACTCAGCTTTTGTTTCTGTCTCACTAACCGTTTGATCACCTATCTCAAACCTGACATCCTCAGCTTCTCCATACTGTTCAAAAGACTTTTCGTTTAAAAAATCAATAAATGGTAGGTGAAGAGTAGCTTTTGATATGGCAGTCCTTTGGGTTTGCTTAGGCTTTCCAATGATGTATCCTTTGAATCGAAATCCATTTATAGCAGTCCGATAATCAGTTAATTTGCTATTAATCGAACGATATTGTGTGGTGTTTTCATTTGAGAAAATTTGAACAGTTTCAGGAAGACTCGTAACCACTTGAGTGTATTCTGTCGCCGTGAAACCTGTTTCTGTATCATAGCGATAAGTCACTTCAGTTACTGAGCTGTCTGCTAGAACGGGCACTGTCCCACTGACTCCACTCGCTATTCCAACACTGGTCATAAGGGCAACCTTACTGACAAGTGTTGGCAGTTTTTTTCGTTTCTGACAACTTACTCTTCGTTTGTCATTTTTTCTTTTTAGCATTTTTTCTCCTTCACTATTGGGATGATGGAGACATTGTAACATGGGAAAGAGGACAATGCTTTTACAAGATAAAAACAATCTCAAGTCAATATGTCATCGGATAGCTTTTTCAATACCCTATCTTAACTGATATGCAATCTTAAGGTTTTTTTTCCTTTAAATGAGGGACTTGTTACAGGGTTAGCACAAGTTTTTCAAAATGTTGTAACACTTTTTGAGACAATAAAGACAACATAAACTAATTTCCGAATGGTTATAATATAGAAAGACTATCTTAATCATGCAAAAAACCAGAGTCACACATAACTCTGGTTCATATGTCATAATGACTGAAATCTTATAAGAGCTCCTCAAATTGCTCAAGGGTGCTCAAAAATCACTAATTCTGAATTTTAAAGTTCAGTTGCCTAATTGATAGCCTTTACTGCCTCGATAGCTGGCTCGTAATCAGGCTCGGAATTGACATTGTCAAGGTACTCGACATAGGTTACTTTGTTGTCTTTATCAAGGACAAGGACCGCACGCGCCAAAAGATGCCATTCTTCCATCAGCACACCATAGGCCTTTCCGAAACGATTATCATAGTAGTCAGACAGCAAAATAGCATTGTCTAGCCCTTCTGCCGCACACCATTTGTCTTGAGCAAACGGCAAGTCAGCCGAAATCGTAATGACAACCGTGTCGTCAAGTTCTGATAGAGCTTCGTTAAATTTACGGGTCTGGGTAGAGCAGATACCCGTGTCCACAGATGGCACGATGCTGAGAACTTTTTTCTTACCATCAAAATCCGATAAAGATTTCGTCGATAAATCAGGCGCCATCAAGCTAAACTCAGGTGCTATGTCTCCCACTTGTAATTGCTTAGCTGTGTCGACTGTAACTGGTTTTCCAATAAATGTAGGCATAAGTTGTCTCCTTTACAGGCTTTTTGGGGTAAGTCTGATATGAAACCCTTTTCTTTTATTGTAATGAAATTAGGCGACAAAACCAATTATTTTGATTGCAAATTATTAGCATCAGTTTTTTCTGTTCCATCCTTCCCCAACTTCTCTTTGACCCGTTCAGCCACTTGGTAGGGAACGCCTGCTTCTGCAATTTCTTGCACGCTAGCTTGGCCGATTTTGGTAATGGATTTGAAATGCTTGAGGAGGTTTTGTTTCCGCTTGGGCCCAAGGCCCTCGATGTCATCCAGTTTTGACGAGAAGGCGTTTTTGCTGCGCACTTGTCTGTGGAAGGTAATGGCAAAGCGGTGGACTTCATCCTGAATGCGCTGGAGCAAGAAGAATTCCTGAGAATTCCGCTTGAGTTCGATGACCTCTAAAGGCTCCCCAAAGAGTAATTCATGGGTCTGGTGGCGATCATTTTTTTGCAGACCGGCGACAGGAATGTGGGCCATACCGATGGTATTTAGACTTTCTTTGGCTGCATTGACCTGGCCTAAGCCCCCATCGATAATAATCAGGTCAGGCTCTGCCAGGCCTTCACGTTTTACCCTACTGTAACGACGCTGAATCACTTCTCGCATACTGGCGTAGTCATCAGGCCCCTGGACGGTCTTGATCTTGTATTTACGGTAATCATTCTTGCTGGCCTTGCCATCGATGAAGACAACCATGGCGGAGACAGGGCTGGTTCCCATGATGTTAGAGTTATCAAAGGCTTCAATGCGGCGGAGTTTATCCAGTCCCAAAGCTTGGCCGAGACCTTCAATAGCGCCTTGATTTTTGACCACATCTTTTTCCAAGAGGTCAAATTTTTGCTGCAAACTGACCTTGGCATTCTTGATGGCCAACTGGACCAGTTGCTTCTTCTCCCCTTTTTGGGGCTGAATCACCTTGGCTGAAACCAAGGCTTGGGCCGACTCTGCCTCAATCGTATGGGGCAGCAGGACTTCCTTTGGCATGAGGTGCTGACTATCCTGGTAAAATTGCCCTAAAAAGGTCAGGAAATCATCGTCAGGCTCCCCATAATAAGGAAACAGTTGGCTGTTGCGCTCAATGAGCTTACCTTGGCGGACAAAGAAAACCTGAACAGACATCCAGCCCTTGTCGACGGCATAGCCGAAGACATCGCGGTCCTGCATGTCATGGGCAATGACCCGTTGCTTGGTCCGTAGGGTTGAAATCCCTTCGAGCACGTCTCGATACTCGGCTGCTCTCTCGAACTCCCAATTTTCCGAAGCCTTAGCCATCTTGGCTTTAATCTCATGGACAATCTTATCGTCCTGACCGTTCAAAAACTGTCCAACTTCCTTGGTCATCTGTGCATAATCTTCACGCGTTGGCATATTGTCGCCATGCGCTAAACACTGTCCGAGATGGTAATAGAGGCAGTATTTATTCTCAGGAAGTTTGCACTTGCGAAAAGGGTAAAGGCGGTTGAGAAGTTTTTGAATCTGATTGGCCACATAAGCGTCAGGATAAGGGCCAAAGTAGGTCCCTGTCCCCTTTTTGACCTGGCGACTGATGATGATACGAGGGTGGCGCTCATTGGTTATCTTGATAAAGGGATAGGACTTGTCATCCTTAAGGAGAATATTGTACTTGGGCTTGTTTTCCTGGATGAGGTTAATCTCAAGCAGCAAGGCCTCAATATTAGAAGTCGTGACGATAAACTCAAAATCCTCAATCTCAGACACTAAAAGCTCGGTCTTGGTATCGTGACTGCCTCTGAAATAAGACCTCACGCGATTGCGGAGATTTTTGGCCTTGCCCACATAAATAATCTGACCATTTTTGTCTTTGTGGAGGTAGCAACCAGGGCTGGTCGGCAAGAGCTCCAACTTAGCTTGAATCGTTTTGTTCATGGGTTTATTATACCATAGCAGAGCAGACAAAGGAAAAAAGAGCTAATCCCGTTAGCTCTTTTAATCCAGTATAGTCAGCAATTGCTCCAGATCCGTGACCGTGTAATCAGGTTGCCACTGACTGGTGTTTTCTAGCTGATTAAAATTGACCCAAATGGTTGTCAACCCTGCGTCAATGCCGCCAGGAATATCAGCTGTCAAACTGTCTCCAATCATGACTGTCTGATCTGGCTGAAACTCATCTATCTGCTCTGCTATTTTTTCAAAATAAGCCGCCAAGGGTTTAGCCGTCCCCATCTCTTCCGAGATAAAGAGGGCGTCAAAGCGTTCGAGTAACCCCGACTGGGCTAGGCGCCCACGCTGGATGCCACTGATGCCGTTGGTCGCGGCGTAGAGCTTATAGCCACGGTCTTTTAGGGTATCTAGGAGCTCATGAACGCCAGGATAGGTCTGACCTTGCTGGGACAGAAAATATTGGTAACGGTCAGCTAGATAGACGCCGTCAAGCTCACGACCGATATGGGCAAAGGCTTTGGCAAAGCGGGTAGAAACCAATTCTTGCTTCGTGATTTCTCCTCGCTCCAAGGCCCGCCACATGCCTTGGTTCATGGGAATATAGTAGGCTTTCAAGGCTTGAATATCTTCAACCTCTTGCTCTGCAAAAAGAGCATCCAGTGCAGCATCTTCAGCCGCATCAAAATCAAGCAGGGTGTGGTCAAGGTCGAAGAGAAGGTATTTGTAGGGCATCATTTTTATCCAATCAATTAATCATTTTATTATAACACAACAGTCTGATTAATTAAAAAATCATTATCATATTCTTCATTATTAATTAAAAATATTTTCTTAAGAAAATTAGCATTATATTTTCCATTTTTTTCTCCTAGGCCTTGGATTATGTTAATTATATTATAATTTTAAAATACTCAAGGGACAAGATTTGTTCCCAATGTAAATTTTCAAAATGTAAAACCCTTAGATACATATTTTCTAAGGGCTTCATCTTCAGTCTAAAAGTTTTATCAGGTTTTTAAATTTTGAACAAATAAAAACAAACAAATCATAAATTAAAATGATGGTTTCATTTACTCCAAACTATGGCGCTCGCCCAGTAAGAAGTCGTCACTGTTTTCAAACATTTGTGCGATACTAAGCGGTTGACGGGCGGTTAATTTGACAAAATCACTAACAGGAACATCTAAAAAGCCTTGTGTGACAGTTGTTCCAAAACTAACCATACCTTCAGAAGTCGCTTGAATAGGACTCTTGCTGAAGTCTCCATCTGTATCACGTGGAACACCTATAGAATCAAAATAGGCATAAAGTTCATCATCTGTTAATTTGGTATAAGAGATCGTATTCCCCGTAGCCTTATTGGCAATATCCAGAAAATTTTGATAGGATACTGGTTCAACACCGTTGATATTTAACACTTCTCGGTGTAGCAAATCATTTGAAAGTGCACAAGTCGCAGCAAAGGCTGCATCTTTACGAGAGATAAACCAAACCCGTCCATCTCCCATGTTTTTGGCAATACTGGTTTCTTTGGCGTCAACAGCCCTCAAATAATCACTAATAAATGCTTCTGCAAATAAGGAATTGCGTAAGAAAATATAGTCAAGCGGAGAATTTTGAATAATGGCTTCGGTAAAACTGTGATCAATATTTTCGATACTTGGGTTTAAGGGATGACTGGCTGAAAGTACCGAAGTATAAACAATTTGTTTTACATTTGCTTTAACACAAGCCTCCACTACATTTTGATGGGCTTTTCTTCGATTTTCTCCAACAAATGGCATCGAAATCAAAAGAACCTTGTCTGCATTTTCAAATATTGTAACCAAATTTTCTTGCGAATTGAAATCTGCCACTGCTGTAGCAATGCCATTTTCTTTGTAGACTGTTAAGGCTTCTTCTCTTGGGGCTGTAAACAACAGTGATTCTTTTGGAAGTAATTCTTGAATATATTGGGCTACTTGCTGACCAAAGTTCCCATCTACCCCATTTACAACAATTTTGGACATAGAAACCAACCTCCTTAATTGTCTTGTGAATGGCGTTCTCCAACTTGGAATTCCGCTTGGTTTTCGAACATGTAACGAACCGTCAAAGCTTTATCACCAGTTAAGGTTTCAAAATCTTCGGTACATAGATCCATTTTACCCTCACGAATAGCTTGTGCAAAGGTCACCATCCCTTCAGAAGAATATGGTGCTTCTGAATCTTTTTTGAATTCACCATCCGTTGTTCGTGGAACACCCATCGCATCGAAAATAGCATAATTTTCTTCATCAGTAATCGCATTGTAAGAAATAGAATTCCCAGTCACTTCATTTCCAATTTCTACAAATTCCGCCATCGTCATTAACTCTGGACCATTGATATTTTGAATCGAGTGATGCAGGTCATCTGCTAGCAAAGCATGTGCAACTGCTTTGGCACAATCTTTTCTTGAAATGTAAGCCATTTTACCATCGCCTTGGCTATTCGCTAAAGGTGCATTCATATGCACAAAGGTAAAATAATTGGTAATCATGGCTTCCGCGTATTGTGAATTGCGCAAAAAGATATAGTCTAAGCCAGATTCTTCAATGTATTTTTCAGTAAAGGCATGGTCAATTTTTTCAACACTTGGGTTTGTCGGGTCAGCAGCATTCACTAAGGACGTATAGACAATTTTTTTCACACCCGCTTCCTTTGCGGCATCTACAACATTTTTATGGGCTGCTTGGCGTTTTTTGCCAACAAATGGCATTGAAATTAAGGCAAGAACTTCCGCACCCGCAAATTTTTCAGCTAAACCTTCCGAATGGTTGAAATTCATTTGACGGGTATCAACTCCTTTGGCAGCATAGGGAGCAAGGGCCTCTTCACTGTATCCTCCAAAAATAAGATTCTCAGTTGCTGTCAATTCTAATAAATAGTCTGCAGCTAAACCTCCGAGGTTTCCATCTACTCCTGTTAACAAAACTTTTGACATGTGAATTATCTCGCTTTCTTTTTTGATAATTCTATTATAATGGAAACGCTGTCAGAAATCCAATTTGATTTTTTTATCGCCTATTTGTTTTTATGATTGATAATCTAGAAAAGCCTGTATAAACTCTTCTACAGCCTTATTTTCAGTAGTTTTATCAAAAGCAAGCACAATGTCATAAGCATGCTGGCTTCCTTCAATGGGAACATTTCGTATCAGACCATTAAGTTTCGACAAATGATAGTCTTCTGTTCCAAAACCAATCAGTTGCTCAGACAATATATAGAAAAAACCTTCTTCAAAATCATCTACTGTTCGCGCTATATTTGGAAAGTATCCATCTTTTAGTGAACGTTCTTTCATCGTTAGAAAACTTTCGCCCATACTATCTTCACTTAGCATCAATAAGGGATGACGATACAAATCTTCGACTTTAATCAGCGATGACTCAAACAAGGGGTGCCCCTTAGCAACCAAAGCTTGGTAATGGCCAGACTTTACTAAAACCTGTGACAGTTTTTCACTTGTAAACTCATCACTAAATGATAAACCAATATCAACTAAGCCTTTTTGAACAAAGGATTCAATGTCCTTACAGGCAACTTTTTCTAATTCAATGGTGATCGGATACTTCTCCTCTCTTAAAAAGGATACAAAAGGCATTACTAATTTTAAATCGCTTAAGGAAGTATAGGCTAAGTGCAAACATGGGATTTGTGTTTCTGACGAATGCCGGATTTGCTCTTTAGTTTCATCGAATTGTTTTAATAAAAGCTTGGCATTGTTGTAAAAAACTTTTCCTGCTGCAGTTGGTTGAATAGGGGTTACAGTACGATCAAAAAATCGTGTCTCAAATTCTTTTTCGAGTGACGTGATGTACTGACTCATCGAAGCTTGTGAAATATAATTCTTTTTGGCTGTTTCAGTAAAATTTCGACATTCATATAAATCCACAAAATAACGTAGTTTTTCGATATGCATTTTTTGACACCGCTCTTTCAAATACTATACTGACATTATAGCATGTATTTGATTGGAGTAAGATTTTATGTTGTAGATTTCCTATTCCCTCACACCGTACTGAACTGGGATGTCAAGGTGGTCTCTGAGGGTTGACCCTTCGTAATCTTCATGAAAGAGCTCACATTTTTGTAGATCTTGGATTTCAAAAAAGTTAACTCAAATCTTTCTAAACGTTAAAATCTCAAAACTCAACCATCAGAAATAGCTGAGTTCACTTTTTCTAAAAATTACTAACAATATTATAGAGGCATACCGTCAAAAGTCCTGTCATCAGGATCGCATAGATCCGATTGACCTGTTTGTCCGTGCTTTTGTGATTGATTACCGTCCCGATATGGCCACCTAAGATGGCAGCAATGACTATCAGAGGGACAAGAGCCCATCTGAAGTTCTCTGGAGGGGCAACGGTCAGTAGTTTTAGAACTTTGGGGATCTGGGCAAAGAAAATCATAGCGATGGAATAAGGGGCTGATTCTTTAGTAGTATAAGACATCATTCCTACTAGAACAATGATATTCAGAGGTCCGCCACCAATTCCCAAGAAAACAGATAGGGCCCCGACAAGCATTCCGACTACAATAATGGTTGGTAGGTGTTTGAGATGGTATTTGGGAAATCTGTATCGAAATTGGGTAAAGAGTAAAACAGATAAGAGGACGATGAAGAGCAAGATAGACTGCACCAAGGTAACCGTGTGATTGGGCACCGCCTGAGTCAAGCGCTTGAAAACCATCTCTCCCAGTATCCCACCTACAACAGAGCCGATGGACAAACCAAAAAGAATCTTCTTGTCAAACGTTACCCCGTTTTTGGCATGTTTGATGATAGAAGACAGGCACATGGCAAAGACAGCGATCGTCGCATACATGCCTATCACTGTAGCATTATCGATGCCAATAAGATCAAAGAGAGGTTTGATAATCGCTCTTCCTCCTGCTCCTGATGTTGCCCCAATGGCAATCGCAAACAAAACGATAAGTGTGTAAAGTAAGATGTCCAAGTTAGCCTTCTTTCTAGATATGGTCTCTCTCTATTAGGTGATGGTTTCACCATTGCTGGCAATAACTGCTTGATACCAATCAAAGGATTTTTTCTTGTAGCGTTTGAAGCTCCTTTGCCCACGGTCATCCACATCCACATAGATAAAGCCGTAGCGTTTTTTCATCTCGCCTGTGGACCAAGCGACCAGATCAATACAGCCCCATGGCGTGTAGCCCATCAGGTCAACCCCATCCAAATCAACGGCATCTTTCATCGCCTTGATATGGGTATGCAGGTAATCGATCCGGTAATCATCTGTGACTGTGCCGTCAGCCTCTAAAGTATCTATGGCACCAAGGCCATTTTCCACGATAAAAAGGGGCACGTGGTAACGATCATACATCTCCGAAAGGGCGATGCGCAAGCCTAGCGGGTCCAAGGTCCAGCCCCACTCAGAAACCTCTAGATTAGGGTTCTTGTAGCTGAGAACATTGTTGCCAGGTGTTTTTGGCACGCTAGTGTCCGTTGTAGACATGGTCGACATGTAGTAGCTAAAGCCGATGAAATCAACCGTGCCGCTAGCCAGACAGTCCAAGTCCCTCTCTTCCATGGCAATTTGCACACCCTTGCGTTCAAATTCTTTTAATTTGTAAGCAGGGTAATAGCCCTTAACCTGAATGTCTAGGTAAAATTCCACTTGGCGTTTATAGGCGATATTTTCTAAGACATCTTCTGGTTTAGCAGTCATGGCATAGCTGGGGGCATACATGACCATATTGCCAATCATAGCATCCGGTATGATCTGATGGCAGAGCTGCACCGCTTTAGCTGAGGCAAGAAAGACATGATGCAGGGCCTGAAACTTGGTCTGATCATCGTTTTGATGGATACCAATCTGCAACCAAGACCTTAAAACATTGATCTCATTAAAGGTCATCCAATACTTGACCTTATCTTTATAGCGCTTAAATACCGTTTCACAATAATGGGTAAAAAAGCCAATGACATCACGACTGGACCAGCCATCATAGTGGTCTGCCAAGTAAAGGGGAGTATCAAAGTGACACAAGGTAACGACTGGCTCAATCCCGTATTTCAGGCATTCATCAAAAACCGCATCATAGAAGGCAAGACCAGCTTCATTAGGCTCTGTCTCATTGCCGTTTGGGAAGATACGTGTCCAAGCAATGGACATGCGATAGGCCTTAAAGCCCATTTCCGCGAAGAGTTTGATGTCTTCCTTGTAATGGTCATAAAAGTTAATTCCTGTGTGAGAAGGGTAGAAAACATCCGGGGCAATATGGCCAACAGCACCCTCTGGAACGGCGGCCAAACGCTCTGCATGCTTCACCTCCCCTTCCAAGGTTTTAAAGGTAATCTGACGCGGTCTATCCTTATCCCCAACCGTCAAGGTATCCATAGTCGTCAAGCCACGACCATCTCGGTCAAAGGCACCTTCAATCTGGTTAGCAGCTGTTGCACCACCCCAGAGAAAATCTGTTTTAAATCCCATTGCAAACTCCTTTTCAAATGATGGAAACGAAAGGAGGGATTCCCCTCCTGCTCCCGTTTCTTAGATTAAATCTCCGGCAAAAACCTCTCCTGTAGTCTTTAACATCATGTCTTTGCCCTTGGCATCTGTGATAATGGTCATGATGCTAGTGTCGTAGCCTTTTGCTTTCACAAGCTCAAAATCAACGGAGGCCATCGCCTGACCAGCTTTGACGGACTGACCTTGCTGCACTAGAGCTTTAAAGCCTTGACCAGCTAAATCAACCGTGTTAATGCCGATATGGACCAGCACTTCAACACCATCAGGACGAACAATCCTGTAGGCATGGCCAGTCGGAAAGACCGTTGAGAGCACACCATTGACTGGGGCAACAATCTCTCCTGAGCTGGGTACAAGGGCGACACCCATAACACCAAGATAAAGTCCAGCTACGCCACCACCAATCATGGCTGCGTAAAGGGGACGCTTGTATTTAAGGTTGACCCCATAAAGCACAGGCTCTGTAATCCCTAATACAGCTGAAATACCTGTTGAGATGGACAAGGCTTTGAGGGGCTTATCTTTGGTTTTAAAGGCAACCGCAAGTGCTGCACCACCTTGGGCAATGTTTGAAACCATCATCCCTGGCCCTGCTACTGTATCGATTCCTTTTGTCGCCAACATATTGATCCCGATTGGGATAATGCCGTAGTGCATGCCAGTCATAACCAAGAGTGGAGACGTTGCCCCGATAAGCATTGGCACCAACCATGGTGCGACACCATTTAGCATCGATACAAGGGCGTTCAAGCCATCCCCCATCCATGTTCCCAAAGGACCAATGAAGAGGAAGGTTGCTGACATGACGATGAGCAAAGTCACCATCGGTGCCAGGAAAATTCGCAAGATAGCTGGCGTATACTTTGTCACCACTGGCTCCACGTAAGACAAGAACCATACCGCAAGGATAATCGGAATAACTGAGGAACTATAATTAGCCAGCGTAACAGGTAAACTTAAAAAATCAAGCCCTGTCCCTGCCTCACGCGCCGCTCCAACCATGGCCACAAAGGTTGGGCTAATCAGGCTTGCCCCAATGGCCATTGCGAGGTATTGATTGGTTTTGAATTTCTTAGCGGCAGATGCGGCTAGAATGACAGGAAGGAAATAAAAGATGGTATCCCCAAAAATACTTAGAAACTTAAACGTATTGTCTTCAGGCGTTAACCAGCCAAACATGAGGCTCAAGGAGTTGATGACTTTGATCATCCCAGCACCGGCCATGACAGGCACGATTGGTACAAACATACCTGCAATGGTATCTAAGACCTTAGCGACTTTCCCCTTATCATCCTCTTCTTGAGGCGCTTCTTCTCCAACGCTAAAATTAGCCTGGGCAGTGATCGCCTTAAAGACCGAAGCCACTTCTGGTCCAATGACAATCTGATACTGTCCCCCGCTCTGAACCACGTTAATCACGCCTGGGATATTGTTGAGACCTTCCGTGTCAGCCTTGCCCTCATCCTTGAGGTTAAAGCGCAGGCGGGTCGCACAGTGAATCAGGGAATTCACATTATCCTCGCCCCCTACTTTATCGATAATCGTTTGTGCCAATGCTGTGTAATCTTTAGCCATGACGTCAACTCCTTATTGTTTGATGATATGATTGTATTCCCTTTCATCTCTTAAAACAATAGTCTTTCAGCTGCTTTCACTAGCGTTGCTAAATTGTCCCATAAAAACAGCAAAAATCCGCAACACTGTTGCGGACTGGATGATTAATAGTCTTCTAACCCTTCTTTTAACAAGGGATTGCTAGATTTCCGTTTTTGCTCAAAAGCACGGGACATCATGACTTTTTGATTATAGTGCTTGTCATAATCTCTTTGGAAATAACTGGCGTAGAGGCTGTCTAGAATAAAGGAGATAGAAATCAATGAGCTGAAATTTCCAAGGTTTTCAATCAATCGCTCCCTGGTCGATAGACGAATGACCACTTCAAAAAGCTGAGACAGGGTATTGTCCCCAAATGAAGTCAGTACAATGGTCGGCAACTGCCTTTTTTTCAAAACCTCTGCCACTTTTAAAATTGATTCCGTCTCTCCTGAGTAGGAAATCAAGATAAAGCAAGTCGTATCTGTTGCCTGCAGGGCCGTGAAAAAGAGATTATCCAAGCGCCGCTCGATAGTGACTGGCTTTCCAAGTTTGACCATACGGTTTTTAAAGGTCTCCGCCATCTCAAAAGCATCTCCCACAACGCCAAACTGAATACTAGTAGATTTTTTCTAGCAGACGGGTCGCCTGTTGGAGGACATCATGGTTAAGGAGAGACAGGCTATCTTGGACCGTCTCTTGATATAGGCTAGCCATTTTGGACGCCACAGCCAAATTTTGATCCCGCTTGCTAAAAGGTCGATTGGGATCAATGTCTTTAAAATTTGTGTCTAAGTAAGTGACTTCTGACAGATATGCCTCCTTAAAAGCGTTGAATCCATCGAACCCTAGCCATTGGCAAAAGCGTGTGATGGTCGATGGTGCAACAAAGAGCTCCTTAGCAATAGCACGAGAACTCTTGGTTTTCAGGTCATGACCTGCACCTAAAAAGTAATCGGCAATCTCTGCCTCAATTTCAGTCATTTCACTGTGATCTAGCAAGCGTTCCTTAATGAGCATAGCTGACCTCCTTGGTATCGTCTTAGTCCATTATAACACAGTAAAGATAGAAAACCACTTGCCATACAGCAGGCGGTGGAGACTCCATTATTTTCTAAGACCGTATTGATAGGGCAGGCCGAGATTCTCTCGAAGCGTTGTGCCTTCATAGTCTTTATGGAAAATGCCACGTTCTTGTAGGATTGGGACTACTTCTTCAACAAAGCGTTTAACCCCATCATGGGCCAAATCAGGGACGATTGAAAAACCATCTGTGGCCCCTGATTCAAACCATTCTTGCAAGAAGTCAGCAACATCCGTAGCAGTTCCAACCACCACAGGATGGTAATTGATGACACCCATGGCTAAAGTGTCCAGCGGAGAATAGCCTTCTTGGAGCAATTCTACAGCTCGTGGCGAACGGGGATCTTGCCAATTGGCTTGCAGCATACGGCGCACTCCTTCTGGCAATGGCTTGTCAATATCAAGACTGGTCAAATTAAGCCCGACCATGGCTGAGAGGTAGCGTAAGCGTTGACTAGTCTCTTCTGGGTCGAAGGCCATGACCTGGCGCCGACGGGCAAGAGCTTCTTCCTTCGTATCTGCAATGGTAAACATAAAACCTGTAAAGACATTAATCTCATCTGCTTCACGACCATGGCGAACAGCAGCATCTCTCAGGATGTCACGGTATTCCCGAGATTCTTCGATAGTAAAGGGATTAGCATAAACTCCTGACGCAAAGCGCCCAGCTAACTCAACACCTTCGCCACTAGGTCCAGCTTGAAAAAGAACGGGTTGGCCTTGTTCGGATGGCGGAATTGGAAGGGGACCTGATGTTTTGACATACTCGCCGCGATAGTTAACGGGCTTAATCTGACCCAAGTCAGCAAACTGCCCAGTCTCCTTATTATGGATATAGGCGTTTTCTCCCCAAGACCCCCAGAGAGATTGCACCGCTTCGATCACTTCATGCGCTCGACCATAGCGCTCTTGACGAGTTGCGATATGGGTACCAAAGTTATCGGCTGTCGCTCCTGTCGAAGTCGTCACTGTGTTCCAGCCAACTCGTCCGTGACTGATAACATCAAGGGTTTTTAAATGACGAGCTAGGTTATAAGGCTCATTAAAGGTGGTTGAAAAAGTCCCAACTAACCCAATATGCTTGGTCGCACGCGCCACAGAGGTCATGGCAATGAGCGGATCCATAGAGTGCATAGGCGTATCGACTCCGATGTTGTTGACCAGCGCAGGTGTATCCGCCATAAAGAGGGCATGAAGTTTCCCTTTTTCAGCTAATTGGGCCATTTCAACGTATAAATCCATATCTGTGTAAGCATCTGCTTTTGCTTCTGGCAGGCGCCAGGTTTTGAACTCACCCCCATAGCCTGAGACCATTTGGAGGACAATTTTCATTTGATTTTGGTTTGTAGTCATTCGTTTATCCTTTTTCATTTTTATGATAGAATGAGTATACCAGACTTTTGTCGCCCTTAAAAGAAGGCAAAAATAAGAGACAAGGTACATTTTTCTGTTGCTTTTGATTGTTTAGGGTTCTATTGACAAGAAAGGAAAGGAAAATTTTATGGCTAAAATCTGCCCGAAAGGGTTTCGCCCAGAAGATTTAGAAAATCCAACCCCCATCTTCCACCTTCTCTATGCCCAGACTGTCATGGACGGCCGCTGGAAATTAATGATTTTGGATTATTTGGCTGATGGCATCAAACGCTTTAACGAAATTCAAAAACACCTCAATAACTTATCCCAAGGTTCCCTCACCAAGCAGCTCAAGGAAATGGATACCGATGGCCTCATCCTGAAGACCATCCATCCAGAAGTTCCTCCTAGAGTCGATTACCAATTGACCGAAAAAGGGCGCGATTTACTTCCCATTCTGGAACTAATGGTGGAATACGGGGAAAAACACACCAAAGATGGCAACTACAAAAACCACATCAAGGCCTAAGGTACACAAAAGTGTACTAGGTCTTTTAAAATTGCCGTCTTCTCAAGAAAGTGTCTCCCTGTTATAATGAAGGTATTCATTTGAAAAGGAGATAAACCCATGATGAAAACCCGTGTGACCGAAATCCTCGGCATTCAATACCCCATTATCCAGGGGCCAATGGCCTGGTTAACCAATGCAGAATTTGTCGCTGCTGTCAGCAACGCTGGAGGGCTTGGTATCCTCGGACCAAATGCTGGTCAAACAACCATCACGCGTGACCCTCAAGAAACCGCTGAGCGCATGCGCCGTGAAATCCAAAAGGTCAAAGCTTTGACTGACAAACCGTTTGCCTCGACTCTCGTTGTTGATTATGACTTAACCTATACTTGGCCAATCCTTCAAGTCGTCCTTGAAGAAAAAGTTCCAGTTGTCTTGATTAATGGGATTTTGGACGAACGTATTTTCAATCCCTTGAAAGAAAATGACATTAAAATCGTCTACCGTCCTGGCAATCCATCGATAGCCGATGCCAAAGCTGCTGAAGCCTTTGGCGTGGATATCTATGTTGCTACTGGCTTTGATGAAGGCGGTTCCGTACCAGAGAAAGTGATCGGAACTTTCTCCATCGTACCAATGATTGTTGATGCGGTATCTATCCCCGTGATGGCAGCTGGTGGTATCGGCGACGTTCGCGGTGTGCGTGCCGTCTTTGCCTTGGGCGCTGAGGGGGCCTTTGCTGGCTCGGTTTTCCTACCAACGGTTGAAAGTCCAGCACACCCATCTGTTAAAGAAAAGATTGTTAACGCCACAGCAGAAGACCTTCTGCTCTTCCGTACCCTTCCAGCCTACTACCGTTCTCTTCCAACAGACTTGGCGCATCAAATCGTGGAGCGCGATCAAGCCGGGGCTTCTCGTGAAGAATTAGCCAAACTCCAAAACGGCGGTATGGGCATGTTGAAAGGCATGGTCGAAGGTAATTCCCAAGAAGGCTTCATATCTGTCGGAACAGGTATCACCCCAATTAAAGCCATCCGTACAGTTCAAGAAGTGATCGATGACTTGATGGTCGATTTTAAAGCATAAAAGAAAAAACCTTAACGCTTTTTTCAAGTGTTAAGGTTTTTTAAATGAATAAGCTTACAATTTTGTCTCAATCTGTGAGTTATCATTTAGACGATGTTGGCGTCTTAATTCTTTATAGCCGTTAAAAACAATTTTTATCATTAAGAAAATAGGTGTTGCAAACAAGGCACCGACAATACCAAACAGGTTCAAACCGATTAAGACTGTTAACATGACCACAAAGGGATGAATATCAAGCTTATCTCCCATAATTTTAGGAGAGATAATGCTTGACTCAATCTGTTGAATCACAATGGTCGCAATCGCTATTTGAATCACCATTTTGCTGCTCACTGTAGCACCGATAAACAAGGCTGGAATAGCTCCTAGAAATGGTCCAATATATAAAATCAAATTAGTGACAAGCGAGATGACGGCAAGTAAAAACGGATTAGGAACCTTGAAAACCACATAAAAGAGAAGCATTAAGGCTCCAAGAATAATAGAGGTCACCATTCTCCCTGAAATATAATCCTTGAGGGTCTGATGCATATCTCTGACCATCTTACGGTATATAACTTCATTCTTTCCCTGTGTCATCTGGTAAAAAAATTTTTTCAGCAATGCTTCATCTCTCAACAGGTAAAACACCGTCAAGAGGAATAATAAAATTTGAGTCAGAAAGGTCGCCCCGCTTTTGAGCAGTGAATTCAAACTGGATGAAATTGAGGACAAACTTTGCGGAATCTCAGTTTTTATATTATCTAAAATCCCCTGAATATCCACAAAAGCTGAGAGCTCTTCTTCAAAAGGAATTTTTAAGGTCTCAGGATCCATTGAATTGGCTAAAGAAGCCAACTGAACCACAACAATATCCGTGATTACCCAACCTAACACACCAATCAAAACAATAAGACTGAGAAAGGTCACTATAAAGGCGAATGTCGAATTATTCGTTTTCTGTTCCAAAAATATTTTAATGGGCCGAAACATGTAAAAAGCATAAAGACCGATAAGCAGAGGCGTTACAATCCATAAGACCACACTAATAACCGGGGACAATAACGGTGAGAGAAGATAGACCACATAACAGGTTATGGCCAAAAAGCAGACTTTTAAGATAAGTTGTAGTTGTTTATCCATAGGGAACTCCAGTTAGGTTGAAATGAAATCTTTGAAAAAGCAAATTTAGACCATGCTGACGTCATTTGACAAATTGCAGTCCAATCTACACATCGCCATGGCAAAATTTAAGTTTCAGTGAACGTTAGTCTTCCTTAAGGTAACGCCTGAGTAACGTATTTGCTAGGTAAACGAAAACTGTGGTTACGAGTAAACCAATTGCCATATAACCCCATGTTGCACCTGTCAAAGGATGTGTTCCAAGAATAGCATTCATAAACGGTAGATAGATTGCAGCCATCTGTAATCCTAATGACAAGATCAACGAGAGAACTAAAACTTTATTTTTAAAGAAAGAGGCATTTAGTCCAAAACCTTTAGGATTTCTCACATTAAAGATTTGTAATAATTGAGCAAGGGCCATAAAGGTAAAGGTCGCAGTTTGTGCATACTCAAGGCTCGCCTCTCTTGCATAAGCATGCCTAAAAATAATGAAACTAGCTAGGGCTATAATAGCACCACTTATGATAATCCTAGCCAAGAAAGCCTTATTCACTAACCCTCCAGAAGCACGACGCGGAGGCTGACTCATGATGTCCTCGTCAGCTTCTTCAAAGGCCAAGGACATAGCTGGCGCAATGTCAATCACCAAATTGAGGTAGAGGATATGTAAGGCTTGCAGTGGCATTGGTAGGCTGAAAATAATCGTTAAGAGAACAGCTAAAATCTCAATCATATTACATGAGAAGAGGAACATAACATACTTTTTAATATTAGCAAAGATATTACGTCCAATTTCAACAGCTGACACAATGGTCGAAAATTTATCATCCGTCAAAATCATGGCGGCAGTCTCCTTTGCGACTTCTGTCCCACGAATTCCCATGGCCACGCCAATATCAGCTCCGTTTAGGGCAGGTGCGTCATTGACACCGTCTCCTGTCATAGCCACCACATTCCCTTCTGCTTGCAAGGATTTCACAATTTGAAGTTTATTTTCTGGAGATACACGGGCAAACACAGCTGTCTCTCTGACCTTTTGGGCAAAACCTGCTTGATCAACCAGTTTATCAATTTCTTGTCCAGTCATGGTATTCTCATGATTTTTGATGCCAATTTGTTCTGCAATAACGGATGCCGTTTTAGGATGGTCACCAGTAATCATTTTAACAGCAATACCAGCATTCTGGGTCTCTGCGACAGAATCCTTAACATCATCACGTGGCGGATCCATAATCCCAGCTAAACCATCGATGACAAAATCACCCATAAACTGGTCAAAGTTATTTTCAAAGGTTTCTGCTAGATCCGTCTTTTCATCTACTTTAAGTGAAGCAACTGCTAAGACTCGCATTCCTTCAGAAGCTAGGGACTCATTTTGGTCCAACCAATAATCTTGCTTATGTTTTGGAATGAAATTAGTGATGAGAACATCTGGTGCTCCCTTAACAACGATACGTTTACCGTATGGGGTTTCCGCCAATACAGCCATGTATTTGTGTTCCGAACTGAAAGGGATTTCAGCAAGTCGTTTCCAACCATTTTCTGATAAAGTTGTATAATCCAAGTCATTTTTGGCCGCTAAAACCACCAAAGATCCTTCTGTCGGATCCCCAATAATCTGATACTCTTTTCGATCAGAATCATCCGATTGGTCATCAGCAAGCCGTAACTGGGCGTTCGAAGCCAGAAGACCATGGATAATAAACTGGCCTAAAGCGTCATCGTCTTGACCCCCGTTTAAGATTTCTGTGAGCGTCACCGAAACTTTGTCACCGTTCTCGGTAAGGTCACCTATTGGATCATAGCCTCGACCGCTTACTTCAAGCTTTCGATTTTCTGCCAAGCGTATCCGCTCAACTGTCATTTGGTTTTCAGTTAAAGTTCCCGTTTTGTCACTCGCAATAACAGTTGTTGACCCCAGGGTTTCTACGGCTGATAAAGACTTGACTAAAGCCTTGTGCTCAGACATGATCCGCATTCCGCGTGATAAGGTAATGGTTGATACAGCAGGTAGGGCCTCAGGAATGGCTGCAATCGCCAAAATAATGGCAATATGCAGGATATGAGCCATATCTTGACCATTGATTAGACCAACTACAATAACCAGGATAGCTGCAACCAAGGCAAGGACAATAAGGACCTTACCAAGTTTGTGAAGTTCTTTTTCAAGAGGCGAATCCTTGGCCGTTTTTTTGTCGATGAGAGAGGAAATCTGACCAACCTCGGTTTTCATCCCTGTTCCAGTGACAACTGCCTTGGCATTCCCTCTGGCAACAGCTGTTCCAGAAAAGACCATGTTAAGTCGATCACCGATAGACTGCTCCTCTTCAAAAATTTCCTGGGCATCCTTGTCAACAGGTTCAGATTCTCCTGTCAAAGCAGATTCAATTACAGCGAAATTACTTGAAGTTATGAGTCTACCATCTGCAGAAATAGCATCTCCTTCTTCTAGCACGATAATATCACCGGGAACTAAGTCCTTGGAATCAATTTCTTGCGTCTCCCCATCTCGAATCACTTTCGTCGTTGTAAAAATCATTTTTTGGAGAGATTCAACCGATCCCTGGGCCTTTAACTCTACGAAAAATCCTGTTAACACAGCAATTAAGAGAGCAGCAAATACAGCAGCAGCTTCTACCCATTCTCCCATAAAGAGGGACAGAATCACCGCTGCACCTAATAGGTAGACGATGATATTATTGATATTATGCCATAAAATTTCAAGAGCCGAGCGCTTTTCAGATTGTTCTAACTCATTAAGCCCATACTTTTTTTGGCGATCTGCTATCGCCTCCTGTTTCAGGCCTTCTTCGGATGTCTCGTAATGCTTGAGAACATCTTTACTCGATTTCTGGTAAACTTTTTCCATACATTTCTCCTTTCAAGTTATAAAAAACATCTGCACACCAAAAAGCATGCAGATGTCATTAGCATGATGCGGTTTAGAAATTGCTTTCAAGGGAGACAATCATTCCCAATTCCTATTTCATCTATTGTAACATATTTTGAAACCATTTTCAAATTGGATTTAACATTATTGAGAACTAGTAAACATCTTTACAACATCATTTATGTTAACCGTATCACTTTAAAATAGGATTTAGAATCTTCGTAATATCAGGTAGATTTTGCCTGAAACACTTTGAAGCTTTTGAAAGTTTAGAAACGCAATCCTAACAGAATGACCCAGACTTAATTTAGCTAAATGCTTAGCTTGGTGTTTACCTATTACAAATCCAATAACTCCCAAGAACTAACCCTCAAACCCTCTCCCGCAACTTCTCAACAAAGAGATAGGCTGCTGGGCAGAACAGGGTATTTTTAAGGGTCAGGTTATTGATTTGATAAATTTTCTTACGATCTGTGTGGGGAAACTCCCGACAGGCTTTGGGCCGCACATCGTAGATGCTACAAAGATTATCCTCTCCTAGAAACGGGCAGGGCATGCTTTGAAAAATCTTGTCCCCATCTTCGTCTGTCTTTAAAAAAGCTTCTTCAAATACTGGTAGCTTCATGCGAAAATGCTTGGCAATCCGTGTAATATCTGCTTCTGTAAAGAGTGGACCAAGCGTTCGACAACAATTGGCGCACTTGGTGCAATCAATCTCGCTAAAGACTTCTGTGTGCACCTCCTGGACAATCTTATCCAAATTTTTAGGTGCTTTACGTTTTAAAGTAGCCAGAAAAAGCCGGTGTTCTTTTTGCTTTTGCAGGGCGAGTTGATGGTAGCGTTCAATATCAATTTGGTCAGTAGGCATAGCTTCTCATCTCCTTCACTTTTTATTATACCAAAAAAATGCAAGCCGTGTTTCCACAGTTTGCATTTGTAAGCAGGGAAGTTACCTACTTTGATCAGTTATTTCATTTGTAGGGATTCGATTTACCAGACGCCTATCACTGCTTGCATGGCTAAGCTAGTCAGGGTAATGGCTAACCAACAGATGGCGCCACCTGTCTTAACCAACCGAATGGGATTGGTGTTTAGACCAATCCCTGACATGGCCATGACGATGAAAAGTTTGGAAAGGGTCTTGAGATGACCAAAGAGAGCAGTCTGACCACCGAAAGCCGCTACTACTGTCGTAATCAGAGAAGCCGCTAGGAAATAGAGAATAAAGGTCGGAAAGACTTTCTTAAGCCGGAAGCCTGACTGGGAAGCTCCGCCATTCTCAAGACCTTTTGACGACTTATACCAGGACAAGGCAAGCGTGATAGGAATAATAGCTAAGGTCCGCGTCAGTTTGACGATGGTCGCGCCATCCAGGGTATGGCTCTGGTGTATAGCATCCCAGGCCGTTGCGGTCGCGGTTACTGATGACGTATCGTTGACAGCTGTCCCGGCAAAAAGGGCAAACCCCTCATGAGACAGACCAAGCATCTGTCCCAGGGTAGGAAATAGCAGAGCCGCAAGGATGTTAAAGAGAAAGATGACAGAGATGCTCTGGGCCACCTCTTCATCCTTGGCTCCTATGACAGGAGCTGTTGCAGCAATGGCTGATCCTCCGCAAATCGAGGAACCGACACCAACTAAAGTAGCAGTGTTGACCTCTAGCTTAAAAGCCTTCTGCAAGACAAAGGCAACAATGAGAGCCACGGAGATGGTCGCAAGGATAATCGGCAAAGAGGTCAACCCAACAGACACAACCTGCCCTAAATTAAGACCAAACCCTAGAAGAACTACAGCTAGTTGCAGTATCATCTTAGACGTATAGGCAATGCCTTGCTGCGTCTTCTCTCTCTTGGTGTGGAAATGACCAACAACCATACCTAATAAAATAGCAAACACGGGGGCACCGATTAGGGGCAAAGCCTGTCCTAAAACCCAAGCAGGTATGGCAATAAAAAGGCATAAAAGAATACCGGGTATTTTTTGAGTGTCAAAAGACATGGTTACTCCTTTTTAAAATTCTTGTCCGTGTTCAAAAGGAAAAACAGGCTGTAAGGTTAACCTGTTTTTCCCATTTTAATCTTCATCCATTGAAAGGACGCTGAGGAAAGCTTCTTGTGGCACTTCAACAGACCCGATAGCCTTCATCCGTTTTTTACCAGCTTTTTGCTTTTCAAGGAGTTTGCGTTTCCGAGAAACGTCACCGCCATAACACTTGGCTAGGACATTTTTACGGAGGGCCTTGATGTCGCTTCTAGCCACAATCTTTTGACCAATCGCAGCCTGAATCGGCACTTCAAACTGTTGACGCGGAATGATTTTCTTAAGCTTATCCACAATTAATTTACCACGTTCATAGGCAAATTCTTTGTGAACAATAAAGCTGAGAGCATCTACTTTTTCGCCATTGAGCAAAATATCCATCTTAACTAGACGGCTTGGACGGTATTCAGATAGCTCATAGTCAAAACTTGCATAACCACGCGTTGACGACTTGAGTTTATCAAAGAAATCAAACACTATTTCTGCTAGCGGAATCTGGTAAATCACATTAACCCGATTCTCGTCAATATAATCCATGGTTACAAAATCCCCACGCTTCCGTTGGGCTAGTTCCATCACTGCACCGACAAATTCCTGTGGAACCATGATTTGGGCTTTGACATAAGGTTCCTCAATATTATCCACACGGGTCGGGTCTGGAAATTCCGATGGGTTGGAAACTTCAATCATCTCACCATCTGTCGTATTGACATGGTAAACTACCGATGGTGCAGTCATAATCAGGTCAATATTAAACTCGCGCTCAATCCGTTCTTGGATAACATCCATGTGAAGAAGCCCTAAGAACCCACAACGAAACCCAAATCCTAGGGCTTGAGACGTCTCAGGCTCAAACTGAAGACTGGCATCATTGAGTTGTAGTTTTTCTAATGCTTCACGCAGGTCATTGTACTTATTAGAGTCAATCGGGTAAATCCCAGCGAACACCATCGGGTTCATCTGTTTATAGCCTGAAAGGGGGGCATCAGCAGGATTACCAGCGAGGGTAACCGTATCTCCGACACGCGTATCAGCGACGGTTTTAATCGCTGCTGCAATATAGCCAACATCACCAGCTGCTAAGAAATCACGCCCGATGGCTTTTGGTGTGAAAATACCAACCTCTGTAACATCAAAGGTCTTACCGTTGGACATCATCTGAATACGATCGCCTGGTCGCACCACACCATCCATCACCCGAACCTGCAAAATAACCCCACGGTAAGGATCATAAACAGAGTCAAAAATAAGGGCTTTGAGCGGCCCAGCAACATCACCTGTTGGTGCCGGTACCTTCTCAACGATTTGTTCTAGAATCTCCGAAATCCCAATGCCTGCTTTGGCAGATGCTAAAACAGCTTCAGAAGCATCCAAACCTATGACATCCTCGATTTCACCGCGTACCCGCTCAGGATCCGCTGCTGGCAAGTCAATCTTATTGATGACAGGCATGATTTCAAGGTCATTGTCTAAAGCCAAATAAACATTAGCCAGTGTCTGAGCTTCAATTCCTTGAGCTGCATCTACGACAAGGATAGCCCCTTCACAGGCAGCTAGTGACCGTGATACCTCATAGGTAAAGTCCACGTGTCCAGGTGTGTCGATCAGGTGGAAAATATAGGTTTCACCATCTTTGGCCTTGTAGTTAAGCTGTACAGCATTAAGCTTAATGGTAATCCCGCGCTCTCGCTCCAAATCCATAGAGTCCAATAGCTGAGCTTGCATCTCACGGGTTGAAACTGTCTCAGTAGCTTCTAAAATACGATCGGCTAAAGTTGATTTCCCATGGTCAATATGAGCAATAATAGAGAAATTACGTATTTTCTCTTGACGTTTTTTTAATTCTTCGATTTGCATACTAGTTCCTTTTTCTGTCATCTAACCCATTATACCAGAAAATAGGACGGCTTTCTAAATATTTTCTCAGAATGGGCATAAATACTTGCAAGAATAGAATTTCTATTGTATTATATAAATAGAACAACATAACAGAAAGGAACTGCTATGGCCTGGAAATTTGATAATAATCAACCGATCTACATCCAAATCTGCAACATCATCAAATTGCAAATCGTAACAGGACAACTCCAAAGCGGAGATCGTCTCCCTTCGGTTCGTGACCTTGCAGAAATTGCTGGTGTCAACCCCAATACCATCCAACGGGCGTTATCCGACCTTGAAAATCAAGGATTTGTCTATTCCAGACGAACATCTGGTCGCTTTGTGACCGATAATCAAGAGTTAATCACAGTCACGCGCCACACACTTGCCCAAGAAGAACTTTCAAACTTTGTCACCAATATGGGCAACCTTGGTTTCAAAGACAATGAGATTATCCCTGAATTAGAATCGTTTTTAGGAGGAAACTAAAATGTCCCAACCACTTGTTGAGATTAAAAACTTATCCAAACGTTACAGCAATAGCCTTGCTCTAGATAACATTAACCTTACCCTCATGCCAGGGAGCATTATTGGGCTTTTAGGTCCTAACGGGTCAGGCAAAACAACCCTGATTAAACTGCTCAATGGTCTCTTACAGCCTAATGAAGGTGAAATTCTCATCAATGGTATGAAGCCTTCTCCAGAAACAAAAAAAAACGTATCTTACCTGCCAGATACAACCTATCTGAGCGATCACATGAAAGTGGTCGATGCTCTAGATTTCTTTAAAACCTTCTATGATGATTTTGACATGGAGACAGCCCTACTACTATTGAAAGATTTGAATATCAACCTTGATATTCAACTTAAGAAATTATCTAAAGGAAATAAGGAGAAAGTACAGTTAATCTTGGTCATGAGTCGCAAGGCCAAACTTTACATTCTTGATGAACCCATCGGAGGTGTTGACCCTGCAGCCCGTGACTATATTTTGCGGACCATCATTAACAACTATTCTCCTGACGCTTCTGTTCTGATTTCAACTCACTTGATTTCAGATATTGAAAGTATTCTTGATCATGTCGTCTTCATTCATAATGGCCATATCGTTCGTCAAGGAAACGTCGATGATCTCCGTGTTGAGCATGGTGAATCCATCGATGAACTTTTCCGAGACGACTTCAGAGCTTAGAAAGGAGTTAGATATGTTTGGAAAACTGTTAAAACAGGAATTTAAATCTGTCGGAAAATGGTATCTCGGACTTTATGGTCTCAGCATCGTCTTTGCTATTATCCTAGGATTCTGGGTATCTCACATGTCTCAGGCTACCGATAGTGATTCTTTTATTGCTATCATGCTAACCATCCTGACCTTTACGAGTTTTGGAGCAATCATTGCGGCTCTTGGATTATCAACCCTGGTGCTCATTATCAGACGCTTCAAGGACAATATCTATGGTCGTCAAGGGTATCTAACCATGACCTTGCCGGCTACTACTCACCAGATTCTACTCAGTAAACTAACAGCAGCCATCATTTGGTATTTTCTATCCATTTTAACTGTCGGACTGTCTATCTTTATCATCGTTTTGATCAATATTGGATGGACTGACTTGCTCACTGGCCTTAAAGAAATCTGGGTAAATGCAGATTTTCAGATGATTTTTAAAGAAGTTTTTGTTGGAAACCTGACCCCATACATCATTAGCTTTCTAATTGGAACCGTTGGGAATGTATTGATGCTCTACTGCGCGATTGCCCTTGGACATCTGGCAGAAAGTCACCGCGTTCTTTTATCATTCGTTGCCTTCTTTGTCATCTACGCCATTCTTTCAACAATGGCAATGTTAGTTCTTAATAGGACAGGTATCACAGAGCATTACTATTGGTTTACTTCTGCCTTTAATATTGTCTTTTGTCTGATAACCTACTTTGCCACTCACTATATGATCAAATACAAGCTCAATATCCAATAAGTGTGCTGGAGGTTTTATGTTTGGAAAACTTTTAAAATATGAATTAAAATCTGTCAGCAAATGGTACCTTGGACTTTATGTGATTAGTTTGATGCTATCGGTAGTTGTAGGCCTTTGGTATCATAATATGGTTGAAAATACCGTTTCGTCTTACGATTCCGCCTATCTTTTTGGACAGATACTATCATCTGGCGGGCACCAAGGGTTCATGGCCATTCTTTTAATGCTCTTGATGATGTCCTATGGCGTTGTCATGATGACCATTGTCTTATCAACCATTTTTCTGATTATCAAACGTTTTAAGGATAACATTTTTGGCAAACAAGGATATTTGACCATGACCTTGCCAGCTAGTATACACCACATTTTGGGAAGCAAGCTACTGTCTAGCCTCATGTTATCACTGTTGTCATTGGTTATAATCGTTGTTAGTTTTGCTCTTTTAGGTGGGATTCACTTTTTCAGCAATATCACAGACCCTTTCATCGCCTTATGGAACAGTCTGAGCTTGTGGTTCAGAGACTTTGGCTACCTCGCTTTAGACTTTGTAGTGTCCATTGTCCAACTCTCCACTTTCATCATGATGGTCTACCTTGCTATGACACTTGGACACAGTTTTGAAAATCATCGCACCTTACTTTCTTTTGTTAGTTTCTTTGGCGTCAGTGTTCTTTACTTTATGCTTTATGAACTCCTCATGCCTGCCTATAGCGATTACTATGCTTTTGATAACATCGGACGATATTGGTATGCTGGTTTTAATCTAGTCTTTCATCTGATATTTCTTGTAGCAAGCTATTTTGCTACTGGCTATTTGCTAAAGCATCGCTTAAATCTGGACTAAGATATCGTTGGCTGAACTAAGACATTATCACTTTCGAATGATACTGGACTAAGATATCGTTAGCTAAAGTTGACATGTTAATCATTTCCTGATAAACTATTATCTTGTAATATCTCGGAGGGCAGAAATGCCGGATAAGAGAAGGTCAAACGGCCTTCTCTTTCTTTTTTGCTCTTTATTTTAGAAAAGGAAACCCATGAATTTTTTAACAGGCAATATAAAGAAAATCTATCGCAATTACTTATTAGCCGCCTTTGGCTCTACTATGATTGTCCCTATTTATGGGATTGTGGATGCCGTCATGGTTGGGCAATCGGTCGGTGCAGAGGGGGTAGCTGCCATGTCCATCATTGCTCCTATGTGGAATATTATTTTTGGCTTAGGGATTTGGGCTGGTGTCGGAGGAGGTGTTCTCTTAGGCGTTGCCAAAGGAAAACAAAATCAACAGGGAGAAAAAGAAGCCTTTAGTACTGCCCTTATTGAAGCTGGTTTAATGGCCTTATTTGCCTACTTTCTGATTGGTGTGTTTGACCAAGGGCTCCTACGTTCTTTTGGTGCTGACCAAGTGACATTGCCACTAGCCACTCAGTATGTTAAAGCCTTTCTTCCCTTCATCCCCTTTTTTCTCTTTAACCAAGTCTTGGCAGCCTTTTTAAGGAATGACAATGCTCCTACTCTTGCAACCTTTGCAGTCCTTGGTGGCGGATTGTTTAATGTCATTGGAGACTACGTTTTTATCTTTATTTTTGATATGGGGATGACGGGTGCAGCGCTTGCTACTTCCATCGGAGCCATTATTACCTTTATCATCATGCTGACTCACTTTGCCAGAAAAAACAATTCACTGAAGTGGACCAGACCTCAACAATTCTTACAGACAGCTCGTCAAATCACTACGATAGGTTTTCCGACTTTTTTCGTTGATTTGGCTATGGGGATACTAACAGTCATGTTTAACCGCCAAATCAGTAGCTACCTGGGTACCAACGCCCTAGCAGTCTATGGTATTATCGTCAATGTCTCCACCTTGGTACAGGCTTGTGCTTATAGTATAGGTCAAGCTAGTCAACCGATCATGTCTCAAAACTTTGGGGGGAAAGCCTTTAAGAGGGTAAATGAACTGTTACGCTACACCAACCAAACAGCTATCAGCTTTGCGCTCTTTTGGACTGCTGTTGTCTGGTTATTCCCTACCCTCATCGTAAAGATTTTCATGACACCTACACCAGAAATATTAGCTATTGCACCAGCTATTTTAAGAGTTTATGCCATTTCATTTCTCCTTCTCCCTCTTAATATTTATGCCACTTATTTTTTCCAAGCGATCTTGAAGCAACGCATCGCCTTTGTTGTTTCTGTAGCAAGAGGCATGATTATTAGTGCATTAATGATTTATAGCCTTCCCTTCTTTTTTGGAGGGAACGCCCTTTGGTGGGCTATGCCAATTACAGAGCTACTCATTGCTATTGTCGTTATTTACTTTATGAAACACTACAGCAAACAAATGAAAAAACGCTATTAAAAAGTTAAAAACAGTTTGAAAGGCTTCAGACTGTTTTTATATGATTGAGCTGTGAAAGTTGCCAAGTATTTCACAAAAAAGTTACTATCAAGAATAAAGGCTCTTTAAATTGTAAAACCTAAAAATCTCTTGCCAGAAGTTGATAATCCGACGCGAAAACAGGCCTAACTCCCAACAAAAAGGCTCTCTACCGAGAACCTTGCAATCTGAATTGAACACAGGCTAAAATCCTAGTAAAAAAGATAAATTTGCTTGAAAATCTTTGATTTTCAGCTAATTTCCTATTTCATACGGATTTTTAACGCCTATTGTATCTTAATTGAGCACAGCCTACGAGCTGGTTAAAACAAAACCCACTCGAAACGAATCAAGCGGGTCTGTATTCTATCGTAATTGAGTTCAAGCTAAACGTTTGGCAAAAAAGATAGTTCGCCTTGTGTGTCGCACACACTACGTTGAACAAAACTTTTCAAACGAAACATCAGAATTTGATTAAACCCCAACAAAAAAGGCTCCCTACTGAGAACCTTTCAATCCGAATTGAACACAGGCTACGAGCTGTGTAAAACAAAACCCACTCGAAACAAATATCAAGTAGGTCTGTTTCCTATCCTAATTGAGTTCGAGCTAAAAGTTTGGCAAAAAAGATAGTTCGCCTTGTGTGTCGTACACACTGCGTTGAACTCCTATTTTTGCTCAACTTTTTAAACGCTCTCACATCTTGATATTAACGACGGATTTCTTTGATACGAGCTGCTTTACCTTGAAGCGCACGCAAGTAGTACAATTTCGCACGACGTACTTTACCGTAACGAACAACCTCAATCTTGTCTACACGTGGTGTGTGGATTGGGAATGTACGTTCTACACCGATACCGCCAGAAATTTTACGAACAGTGTACATTTCTGAGATACCTTGACCTTTACGTGCAATAACCACGCCTTCAAAGATCTGGATACGTTCACGTGTACCTTCGACAACTTTCGCGTGTACGCGAACAGTGTCACCAGGACGGAATGATGGGATATCAGTACGAAGTTGACCTTCAGTCAAGCTTTGGATTAATGGATTCATTTTTTTCTCCTATCTTTGTCAATCATAGGTGCTTTTAAACCCAGCGGATAAACTGTATTTTGTGCGTCCATTACACACAAAATATATAATACCACAATTAGCAAAAAATGGCAAGGAGTAAACTTGCCATTTAATAGGAAATATTCCTATTATTTCGCATCGAAAGTTCTAAAATGAAGTTAGCCACTTTCTAGTTGAGAAAAAAGTATACAAAAACACCTCAGAGAGATATAATGTAGTTCACCACAAACACATTAGAAAGGCTC
>NZ_JAUSTM010000001.1 GCF_030812835.1 Streptococcus moroccensis | reverse complement strand
CTCACTAACGACAGAAGAGCTCTGTTGTTATGTCTCTGCTATCAATAATAGACCTAGGCGACTTCACCACTATAAAACCGCAAATTTTCTGTTTGTGCAAGCCCAAACAGCCTAAACAAAGGAATTCTAATTCAGTATCGAACGTGTTGCACTTGACTTGACAATGTGCCCTTTTTATTTTTTTACTGAAAAATTAAGGAGCAGTTAGACAGCTGAATGTTAAGGGAGTTCCCCAGATACTTGATGATTCTCAAAAGGAAATGAGGGGATGCGGTTATACCTTAATCTGAAGGTTGTCACCTCAGGATAATTAAGGTTAGTGTCGATTTTTGGAGGGGGAGGTCTCGTCAGAAATGTCAAAAACGTGGACTTTGTCTGGTATAAAGCGGAGAAGGGGCAGGAAACCGTTACCTTTTTGATAGAGCCTACCCTATTTTGTGGTATAATAAGAACAATATTTATGGGCGAAAGCCATGCGCTTCGCTTGTGTTTCAAAGGAGAAAAGACATGTACCCTGATGATTCCTTAACCCTCCATACGGATCTCTACCAGATCAATATGATGCAGGTTTATTTTGAACAAAATATTCATAACCGCCATGCGGTCTTTGAGGTTTACTTCCGTAAGCAGCCTTTTAACAACGGCTATGCTGTTTTCGCTGGTTTGGAGCGTTTGGTCCGTTACTTTGAACAATTGACCTTTTCAGAGAGTGACTTAGCCTACCTTCGTGAAGAAGGCTATCCTGAGGACTTCTTAGCCTATCTGGCTGATTTTAAGTTTGAACTCACCGTTAGATCTGCCCGTGAAGGGGATTTAGTGTTTGCCAATGAACCGATTGTCCAAATTGAAGGCCCGTTAGCCCAGTGCCAGTTGGTCGAAACTGCCGTTCTTAACATTGTCAACTACCAGACCTTGATTGCGACCAAGGCGGCCCGCATCAAGTCGGTGATTGGAGACGAACCGTTGCTAGAATTTGGCAGCCGTCGTGCTCAGGAGATGGACGCAGCCCTTTGGGGGACACGCGCAGCCTTCATTGGTGGTGCAGAAGCGACTTCAAACGTCAGAGCAGGGAAACTCTTTGGCATTCCTGTAGCAGGAACCCATGCCCATGCCCTTGTTCAAGCCTATGGCGATGACTATAAGGCCTTTAAGGCCTACGCAGAGACCCATAAAGATTGTGTCTTCTTGGTTGATACTTATGATACCTTGCGGGTTGGTATGCCTGCAGCCATTCGTGTGGCCAAGGAAATGGGAGACAAAATCAACTTCAAAGGTGTGCGGATTGATTCTGGGGACATGGCCTATATTTCCAAGAAAGTTCGTGAACAGCTAGACGAGGCTGGTTATCCAGACGCGAAAATCTATGCGTCCAATGACCTGGATGAAAATACCATCCTTAACCTCAAGATGCAAAAAGCTAAGATTGACATTTGGGGTGTGGGGACCAAGTTAATCACAGCCTATGACCAGCCAGCTCTCGGTGCGGTCTACAAGGTTGTCTCGATCGAAAATGACGAAGGTGTCATGGTGGACTCCATTAAGCTGTCCAATAATGCGGAGAAGGTCTCAACACCTGGTAAGAAGCAAGTTTGGCGAATTACCAGCTTGGAAAAAGGCAAGTCAGAAGGAGATTACATCACCTTTGCGGATACTGATGTCACACAGATGGACGAGATTTACATGTTCCATCCGACCTATACCTACATCAATAAGACTGTTAAAAACTTTGGAGCTGTGCCACTGATGATTCCTATTTTTGAACAAGGGACATTGGTCTACGAATTACCGACCTTAAAGGAAATTCAAGCCTATGCACGAACAGCCTTTAATGAGCTTTGGGATGAGTACAAGCGCGTGCTCAACCCACAAATCTATCCAGTTGATTTGGCACAGGATGTTTGGGACAACAAGATGGCCTTTATCGAACAGGTTCGCAAACGCGCTAAGGAGCAAGGCGAGGAGGTTGGTCAATGAGTTTACAAACAGACATCATTAAGGCCTTAGGTGTTAAGCCAACGATTGATCCTCAGGAGGAGATTCGCCGCTCGGTTGATTTCCTAAAGACCTACCTTTATAAGCACCCCTTCCTCAAAACCTATGTCCTAGGGATTTCAGGAGGCCAAGATTCAACCTTGGCAGGACGTCTGGCTCAGCTAGCTGTTGAGGAAATGCGGGCTGAAACAGGAGATGACGCCTATCAGTTTATCGCTATTCGTTTGCCCTACGGTGTCCAAGCGGATGAAGATGATGCCCAAAAAGCCTTGGCCTTCATTCGGCCAGATGAAATTTTGACCATCAACATCAAACCAGCAACAGACGGCATGATGGCTGGCCTTGAGGACGCTGGTCAAGAAATTTCGGACTTTAATAAGGGAAATATCAAGGCCCGTCAACGGATGATAGCCCAGTATGCTGTTGCAGGTCAACGGTCAGGTGCAGTCATCGGGACAGACCATGCCGCAGAAAATATTACAGGTTTCTTTACCAAGTTTGGAGATGGGGCATCAGACCTTCTGCCCCTTTATCGCCTCAATAAACGACAGGGTCGTGAGCTCCTAAAAGCTCTCAAAGCAGACCGAGCGCTATATGAAAAAGTGCCGATTGCAGACCTTGAAGAAGACCGACCAGGCTTGTCAGATGAGGCAGCGCTTGGTGTTAGCTACAATGACATTGACGACTATTTGGAAGGCAAAACGGTCTCACCAGAAGCTCAGGCAACGATTGAAAGCTGGTGGAACAAAACCAAACACAAACGCCATCTACCGGTCACTGTCTTTGACGACTTTTGGAAGTAAAAGAAAATTGTTAGCATAGATACCGCCCAACCAGAAATGGTTGGGTTTTTGCACTTTATAGGCATATAAAAACATGCACTTTGATATACTACGTATACCAAAGTATAGGAGTAGCTTGACAGCTCCCCCTATACTTTGATATACTACGTATACCAAAGTATAGGAGTAGCTTGACAGCTCCCCCTATACTCCTTATAAACTAATCAGCAAGGGTCTACACAGATTAGGCCATATACCTCAAATTTCTAAGGAAAAACCTGAGCCTTCTGTGAGTAGGGGGCTTTTTTGCTTGTGAAGAAATTCACCTTATGAAAGAGTATAGATTATGGAAATTGATAATAGGACCAAGCGTCTAGGTGATGAGCTGAGAAATTATTTAACAGAGGGAAGTCACGTCAAAATGGCAGCGGCTACTTTTTCAATGTTTGCTTATCAGCAACTGAAAGAGGAATTAGAAAAGATTGATGAGCTCAAGTTTTTATTTACGAGCCCGACTTTTATAAATTCTGAAATTGAAAAACAGTACCGAGAATACACTATTCCTAAGCGTGACCGAGAAGATTCACTGTTTGGCAGAACCTATGAGCTAAAATTGATGAACGAACTAACCCAGAAAACCCTTGCTAGAGAGTGTGCTAATTGGGTTCGTCGTAAAGTGACCTTTAAGTCAATTATGGTTAACGAAGAAATTGATACAGGTATAAGGATTGAAAGTGGGGATAAAACCGTTGCAGTAGATCGTTTACGTCATTTTGACCGGAAAGAGTTAGGCTATGAGCCCAATCTGTTTAAAACGACACGAAATTTATATGAAGAACCACATAGCCTTTCTTATTTGAAGGAATTCGAAGACTATTGGTCCAATGATGAGTATTTCCGTGATGTGACTGATGAAATCTTAGAGAGCCTTAATTTAGCCTACCAAGAAAATGCACCAGAATTTCTTTACTATGTTATGATCTACAATATTTTTGGTGACTTTTTACAAGAAACCAGTCAAGATTATGAGCCTAATCAAGGAGTAAATTATAAGGAAAGTAGCATTTGGAACCTGCTTTATGATTTTCAGAAGGATGCTGTTGAATCGATCGTTACTAAACTTGAAAAATACAACGGCTGTATTCTAGCTGACTCGGTTGGGTTAGGGAAAACATTTACAGCTCTTGCTGTTATGACTTATTACGCCTACCGTGGAAAGCGTATTTTGGTTCTATGCCCTAAAAAGCTTGAAAATAACTGGAATATGTATCGTCACGATTACAAGAATAACCCGATTTATGATCGTCATCTGCAATATGATGTTCTCTTCCACACAGATTTGAGTCGGGACAAAGGGGTTTCAAATGGCATTGATTTGGCTCTGAATCGTTTTGATACCTATGATTTAGTGGTCATTGATGAATCACACAATTTTCGAAATGGCGGCATGACGCTAGAACAAAATGGCCGTGAGAACCGTTACACCAAACTCATGAACCAAGTGATTAAACAAGGAGTTAAAACTAAGGTCTTAATGTTATCGGCAACTCCAGTTAATAACCGATTTAACGATCTAAAAAACCAACTAGCCTTGGCTTATGAAGGTGAAAGTGACAATTTTAGGCAGCAACTCGGGTTGTCATCCTCTATTGATGATATTTTCCGCCTCGCTCAGGCAGCCTATAATCGTTGGTCAGACTTAGCTCTTGAAGAACGAACGACACAGAAATTACTGGATATGTTAGATTTTGATTTCTTCAAGATATTAGATGAAGTGACGATTGCACGCAGCCGTAAACATATCCAAGAATTTTATGATAAGGCAGCTATTGGAGAGTTTCCAGAGAGAATGAAACCCCTAAATATTAGTCCTGATTTAACCGTGTCTCTGAATGATATAAGTTATGAGCGCATTTATAACCTACTTGAGCAACTCAATCTCACCATTTATCAACCAACATCCTTTTTACATCCTTCAAAGATTACGAAATATGAGGAGTCTTCAGGAGGGTTGACGCAGGCAGGTCGGGAAGTGGGTGTTAAAAAATTAATGATGATCAACCTACTGAAACGTCTGGAAAGTTCTATTTATTCTTTTCGTTATACCTTGGTTGATGTTGTCAAAGCTTATGTGGTTAAGACCCTTGAAACGATTCAGTCCTTCGAGCAAACAGGAGGCTCACTAACCCTTGACGGGGTAACCCTATCGGAAAAGGATTTTGACATTGAAGATAGCAATTCGGACTTTCTAGTTGGTAAAAAGATGGTCATAGCTTTAGAAGATATGGACTATCTGACCTGGAAAGGCCATCTGGAGGCTGATTTATCCGTTTTAAATCAGCTAGAAGAACTGATAAGACTGGTGACCCCAGAAGAAGATCAAAAATTACAAGACTTAAAGCATCTGATTGACCAAAAAATGGCTTCTCCAATCAATCAAGGTAATTATAAAATGCTTATCTTCTCAGCTTTTGCTACGACAACTGACTACCTCTATCGGGAATTATCACAATATGTTTATGATACTTATGGTCGTTATACAGCAAAAATATCAGGATCATCAGTGTTAGAAACTACCTTACCCATCAAGCATAAGGATCTCAATACCTTGCTGACCTATTTTTCGCCCCAATCGAAGTCCAAGGCGTTAGTATACCCCGATGATCCAAGAGAGATCGATTTACTGATCGCGACAGATGTCATATCAGAAGGTCAGAACCTGCAGGATTGTGACATGATGGTTAATTTTGATATCCACTGGAATCCTGTGCGGATTATACAGCGATTTGGACGCGTCGATCGTATTGGATCCACAAATAAGGTTATTCAGCTAGTCAATTTTTGGCCTAATATCGCCTTGGATGATTACATTAACCTGAAAAGTAGGGTTGAGGCCAGAATGAAAATTTCGGTGTTGACCGCAACAGCAGACGATAATGTTCTTTCAGAAGACCTAGTCGAGGACAATAATTACCGTAAAAAACAGTTAGAGCGACTTAAAGAAGAGGTTCTAGATCTCGAAGAAATGGCTGAAGGGGTTTCAATCATGGACCTAGGCCTTGAGGATTACCGTCGAGATCTCATGAAATACCTAAAGGATCATCCTTTATTAGAAAAGGTACCACGTGGGCTACAAGCCATTCTACCAGCTTCTACTACTAGACCAGAAGGGGCTATCTTTGTGCTCAAACAGTTAACAGTTAGAAACAAGAAGAACCTGAATAATCGCCTCCATCCTTACGTCGTTGTCTATGTTGATAACGATGGCGAACTGGTATACCCTATCTCAGAGGCAAAACAGTTGCTAGAGCGAATCCGGAGTATGACGAAAGGTCGAGTTTCTCCGATAGATAGCTTGGTCAAAACCTTTCAAAAGCAGACCCAAGATGGGGTAGATATGAGCCAATACTCTAGCTTACTAGAATCAGCTATTACCCATCTCATCGAGGGGGAAGAACAGACAACTTTGGGCGCTCTCTTTGGTTCCGGAAATGTCAACCTGTTTGAGAAAAGAGGAGAGACAGTAGAAGATTTTGAGCTGATTTGTTTCTTTGTTGTTCTAAATGAGGAGGAGGTTGCAGTATGATCCATCTTCCACAAAGTAGTCAGCTCCCCAAACCCTATGTTCTTTATAAGGCGCATCGAAAAGGCAATAGTGATTTTTTTGATGAGTTGGCTCTCTCTTCAAAAGATAAGCAGGAGTTGAGACGAACAGTAGAGCAGATTGTGATTACCCATCAATTAGATCCCCAGACCACTAATATTCCAGCTGGGGAACGTGTCCAGCAGTTGTTTGTTATTGAGTGTCTCCTTAAAGAAGGGGCTTTTGACCACAAACTTTTTGAACGCTTTGACGAACACTTTGCTGGCTATGCCATGTTTTGCCTCCGTTGCCCTGGGTACGATTCACAACACCTGATTCATTATAAAGAACCTTTAGCTAAGGTGAAAGGCAATCAAAAATTTAAGATTATCCGCCGTTTTTTAAGCAAAGAGCCCTTAAAGATATCACTAAAAGGACAGAACCTTGATCAATTTTACAGCGATTTAGTGAAAGAAGTGGCTTCAGAGCCCTTACTGCCTCCAAAAACAGATATCAAAGAAGCTTTAGCTTTTTCGGATGCCTTACATGCTTTAGAAAAAGAAGCTGAGCTACTCAAAAAGAAAATGTATCGTGAGAAGTCCATGCGTAAGCAACTGGATTATAAACGGCTTTACCAACAAAAACGAGACGAGATCAAAGCCTTGAAGAAACCATTAGAGTAAGTACTAATGAGTTTGCTTCATACGAGGAACCAGCCGTGATCGCTAACCCCTAAGAACATCCTACAACAAAAGGAAAATTAATAAGATAGAAAGAGAAAAACAATGACACAATATGGTGAGCATTCAGGTCTTGAAAAAATAGACCTTCAGTCCAAAGACATGACAAATGAAAATATTCAACAATTAGCTCAATTATTTCCTCAGGTGATGACAGAGACGATGGATGAGTCAGGGCGACTCCGCCCAGCGATCGATTTTGACAAGTTAAAGCAATTGTTATCCCATGAGATTGTTGAGGGGCAGGAGACCTATGAATTTACCTGGGTTGGTAAACGCGATGCCATGGCAGAGGCAGGCCGTCCGACAACCAAGACTCTCCGTCCAGATATAGCGGAAAGTGTCAACTTTGATGAGACTGAAAATGTCTTTATCACAGGAGATAATTTAGAAGTCCTTAAAATTCTCCAAGAATCCTATCTTAACAAGATTGATATGATCTATATTGACCCGCCCTACAACACAGGGAAAGACTTTGTTTATTCAGATAAGTTCCAAATGACTCAGGAAGAAATGGACGAAGCTACAGGTAGTATCGACGAGACCGGTAAAAGGTTGGTCAAAAATGAAAAATCAAATGCCCGCTACCATTCTGACTGGCTTAATATGATGTACCCGCGCCTAGTACTGGCGAGAAACTTACTGAAAGATTCAGGTGTGATATTTATCTCCATTGATGATAATGAACAAGCCAATCTCAAATCACTTTGTGATGAAGTGTTTGGGGAGGAGAATTTTGTAAGCAATATTATTTGGAACTCTAGAAAATCAGTATCCAATGATGCTATTGTTTCAATTAATCATAATAGTACGCTTATTTACTCAAAAAATTCTGATTGTTTCTATAGTAACAAATCAAATTTTGTACTTAAAATGACAAATGATGGTTTCGAGAATCCAGACAACGACAAAAGAGGGGTTTGGAAAGCAGATCCATTCGATTCGCCTGGAATAAGACCAAATTTGACTTATGAAATTAAAAATCCAAACACAGGAGAAAGTTATATGCCTCCAAAAGGTAGGTGTTGGAGAACTGGGCCTGATGGATTTGCAGAATTATTATCAGATAATAGAATTGTTTTTGGGAAAAATGGTACCTCCAGGCCTCAACTGAAAAGATTCTTTTCGGAAGTTGAAGATAAAGGACTTACACCAAAGTCAATTTGGGATGATGTAGGCACTGCAACAAATGGAACACAAGAAATTCTGAAATTATTTGGAGCCAAAGTTTTTGATACACCGAAACCTACCTCATTTATTACAAAAGTCATAGAATTGGGAAGCTTAAAAGACTCTCTCATTCTCGATTTCTTCGCTGGTTCAGCAACCACAGCTGATGCAGTCATGCAGTTAAATGCCGAGGACGGGGGAAACCGTAAGTATATTCTTGCAACATTAGATGAGGCAGTCGCAGAAAAGTCGGCTGCAAAAGAGGCGGGCTATGAGACTATTGACCAGATTTCGCGTGAGCGTATCCGTCGTGCAGCAGCTAAGCTCCAGGCTGAAAAGCCGGATCAGGTAGCTGGGCAAGACCTTGGCTTCAAGGCTTATCGACTAGATAGCTCTAATTTTAAATCCGTTAGCCAAACACCAGATCAGTTTGAGCAGGGGAACCTGTTTGACAGTGTAGACAATATCAAGGAAGACCGCACTGGCCTTGATTTGGTTTATCAAATCATGTTAAGTTGGGGGATGGCGTTGTCGCTTAAAGTCAGCAAGGAGAATTATCAGGGATATGAGGTTTTTGACGTGGACAATGGCTCACTTATCGCTTGCTTTGATAACCATATCAGTGATAGCCTGATTCAAGAAATCGCCCGAAAAGAACCTTTGCGTGCGGTTTTCAAGGACCAAGCCTTTGTAGATTCTAGCGCTAAAATCAATCTCACACAAACCTTTAAAGAACTCTCCCCGTTAACAAAAGTGAAAGTGGTGTAACTAGTGAAATCAAATTTAAAATATAGAATAGAAGAAGCGATTAAACGCTTAAAGAAAATACGAAAATCAAGAATATTAGCCAGTGAACGTATGTATAAATACGCTAACCGTTGGAATATTATTATTTTTGTCATGAGTATCACATCTGCAATGTTTTTGATTATTTCCTTAGTAAAGGTAGAGCAAGATACTCGCAAAATATTATCAGCATGTTTTTCAATATATACTTTAACTTTACAATATTTTGTATCAACGTTGAATTATAGAGAAAGGGGATTGAAGTTTCATTACCATCAAATTGAAATGCATAATCTGATTTTACAGCTAGACAGCCTGTTATATAAAAAAGTGAGTAATAAGGCTATAAAATATAATCAGATAATGGAGCAATACCAGTCGTTATTACAATCTCAAGAAAACCATACGGAATTGGATTATGTTAGAGCTAAAGGTGCAGATAACTCTTTAGTAAGAGATTTAGGGTTGGATAGCATATTTATTATTGTTCAACCAATAGTTGTTATTTTATTCCTTGTGTTTTATTATTACGGATAGATGCTTGGAACAACTTGTTACAAGTTATACGGAAAGGAAATAAACAAATTTTGAGTTATCGGAGTTTGTAGTAATAATATGAAGTTACAATTTAAACACCAACAATTTCAATTGGACGCGGTAGCTGCGATTGCAGATATTTTTCAAGGCCAGGGAAGACGGGAGGGGCTCCATTATATGGCAGACCCTGGGCGAGACAGCCAGTCGACGGGGCTTGATTTGATTCATGATGCATACCGTAATGCCCCCATTGCCCTGACAGAGGAAAAGGTGCATCAGGCAGTAAAAGCTAAACAGATTCAGAATGGGTTAGAACCATCTGAAAAACTGAGCTTGAGTCGGATTGCGGGCAGACCGTCTTATAATCTCACCATTGAGATGGAAACAGGGACAGGTAAGACCTACACTTATATTAGGACCATCATGGAGCTGCATCAGCGATATGGTTGGATTAAGTTTATCATCGTGGTACCCAGTGTGGCGATTCGTGAAGGAGTACTCAAATCTTTTGAGACCATGCAGGACCATTTCCAAATGGAGTACGGCAAGAAACCTCGCTATTTTGTCTATAATTCCAGTCGACTCGGAGATTTAGATCATTTTGCTAATTCTTCGGATATCCAAGTGATGATTATCAATAGTCAGGCTTTCAATGCCACGGGCAAGGATGCCAATAGAATACATATGAAACAAGAGAGCTTCAAGTGGCGAAAACCGATTGATGTAATCGCGCAAACCAATCCGATTCTGATTATTGATGAGCCCCAGTCGGTAAGTGGTCCAAAGACTAAAGAAGGATTGGCTGCCTTTAAACCACTCATGACTCTTCGGTATTCAGCCACTCACAAGGACAAGTACGATATGGTTTATCGTTTAGATGCGATGGACGCTTATAACAAGCGATTGGTTAAAAAAATAGCTGTTAAGGCTGTTGAGGCTATCGGTACGACAGGGACAGCAGGCTATTTGTACCTGCAGGAAATAATTCCGCAAAAGTCAGGAACGCCAAAAGCCCGTATTGAATATGAGGTCAAGGGGGCTACAGGGATTCGTCGAAAGACGCAAGTCGTAGCTTCTGATTTTGACCTTTATGCAGAATCAAATCAGCTCGAAGCCTACCGTGGTATGAATCTGACAGATTTTGATGCGCGACCTGGAGTCAATAGTATCCAAGTAGGTCCTAACCAAAGACTCCTTGTTGGTGAGGTGATGGGAGACCGGAACGAAGATGACCTGAGACGGATTCAGATACGAGAGACGATCAAGAGTCACCTGCAACGTGAAGCGCTTCTCTACCAGCGGGGAATCAAAGTGTTATCCCTCTTCTTTATTGATGAAGTGGCTAAGTATAGGGTTTATGATGATCAAAAAAAAGCTTCAAATGGCTCTTATGCTCGTTTTTTTGAAGAAGAATATCAGGAGCAGGTAGAGCAATATTTAGCTCAGACTCCTCGTTCAGCCTATAGTGATTACCTAAGGGAGCATCAAGAAGCAAGGACCGTCCATGCAGGGTATTTCTCCATCGATAAGCATAAAAAGACGGGGCAATCCATTTTCGTAGAATCTAAAATAAAACGAGGGGAGACGGAATCGAGTGACCAAGATGCTTATGATTTGATTATGCGTGATAAGGAGCGATTGCTCTCCTTTGACGAACCGGTTCGCTTTGTCTTTTCACACTCGGCCCTTAAAGAAGGTTGGGATAATCCCAATGTCTTTCAAATATGTACCCTGAAGCAATCAAATGCAGAAATGAAAAAACGGCAAGAAATTGGGCGTGGCATGCGTTTAGCAGTCGATCAGTTGGGAGTAAGGCAGGATGAGGAATTGCTCGGTGAGGAAGTTCATGCTGTTAACAAATTAACGATTATTGCGAATGAGAGCTATGATGAGTTTTCCCGTCAATTGCAAGAAGAAATTAAGAAAGTACTAGCCGGTAGACCAGGTAAAGTAGATGTGACGTTTCTTATGGACAAGGTTTTAGAGAGAGAAGATGGTGAAAAACTTGTTCTAACAGCTGAGCTCGCTAAAACGCTTCATCATCAGCTAATTGTCAATGGCTATCTGGATGAGGATGATCAGTTAACTGATAAATTCTATAATGACAAAGATCAGAAGAAGGTTCAAATACCTGACGTAACGATTGGTTTTGAAGAAGAATTGCTAAAACTTCTCTCGTCTGTCTATAATCCGCAAGCCTATCCGACAGAGAATGCCAGTGAGCGTGAGATTGTATTTAAAGATGAAATCAACGAAGAGAATATAGCTCGTCAGGAGTTCCAAAAACTCTGGGGGATGATTCAGCATAAAACACGATATCGTATACAATTTAGTGATGACGAATTAATTGATAAAGCGGTCACAGCCCTTAATGATAAACTTTCGGTTAAGAAGATTGCCTATCAAATCACTGAAGCCAGTGCTGAGAAGATTAGCCAAATTCAGGGGTTAGAATTGAGCGTTTCTGAGAATGCAAGACAGCACGACTATATCCAATCCACTCAAATCACGGTTAAATATGATCTTTTAGGTCAAATTAGCGACCGAACAGGATTGACCAGACAGACCGTAGCAGAGATTCTAAGCAAGATCGACAAAGAGAAGTTTCAGCTTTTCCGCCAAAATCCGGAAGATTTTCTGTTAAAGGTCAGTCGTTTGATTGAGGAGGAAAAGGCTACGCAAGTCATTCAACATATCGAGTATAACTTATTAGATGAAAGTTACGATACGGGTATATTTTATGACAACCCAGCAACCGGTCAACGTTCAGATAGGTTCTTATTAGATAGCCAGAAAGGGGTCTATCATTATGTCAAAGTGGATTCAAACGTTGAAAAAGAATTTAAGGATGCACTAGAACAGTACGAAGATGTTCGTGTGTATGCTAAACTTCCAAGTGAGTTTAAAATTCCGACACCATTAGGAGATTATAATCCTGATTGGGCGATTGCGTTTAAAGAAGGAACCGTTAAGCGAATCTACTTTGTGGCAGAAACAAAAGGGAGTCTCTCTAGCCTTCAATTAAAAGGGGCAGAGATTGCTAAAATCACTTGTGCTAAAGCGCATTTTGAGGCTTTGAAAAGGGCTGGAATTATTCATCAGGATCATATCTACGATGTCGTTGATAGTTACAAGTCTTTGATTGACATTGTGAAGGCATAGTAAGCCCTAACAATGATTGTATATGTAGTGTGCTATGGATTGATGCTATAGTCACAACAAGATTGAGGAGATATAGGAGGCTATATGTTTATTGATGGTATGTTACATCCATTTTTACAAGCATTGATAGTTTTTTGGATATTAAAAAAAGTGTGGGATTTCTCAAAACACCCGTTCTTTACAATGCTGACTAGGATGCGTTGGAAAATTATTCAGGAGCTTTACGAAGAGGATAAAAAAGAAAGAGAAAGGGATGATATGTAATTGTTGCATTAATATGTTTTAGGGTAGAGGTTAGGATTAAAACCGAGATAGACTAACTTAGCGCTACAGTTGATTATACAAAAAGCACTTCGAGTGTCATTAAAGGCAGGACTTACAATTGACTGTGATGGTACTGCTTATCACTCTTCGAGAGCTACTCGAGATAGGGATTACGCCAAGAAATATTAGAATATAAAGGTTGGACTTTTTATAAAGTATGGTCGTCTAGTTTAAAAATATAATGACATATTAACAATATTTGAAACTGAGGAGAAATAATGAGAAGACGCTATGTTAAGCGTAGAGATTGGTTGGGAAGAACCGTTTTTGATGAAAGGCTAGTGAGCGATGGGGGCTGTGGTTGTTTGTTGCTGGGTGCTTTGATTTTGGGCATCTTAGGGATGGTTCTGGATTTTATTACAAAAAATTGGTTTATTTTAGCACTCGCTATTATTGGATTAATGATTCTAACTATACGTGAAGAGTATGAAAAAATGGAGAATGAAGGGCAGGAAATGCCAGAAGATGATCAAAATATAGAGGTTATCGCTAATGACAAAGAAGCATTTTTTAATGATTCAAAAATAGATCCTAATCCTAAGCAGAAAAAGATATCAGAATTAAATGATATTCTGCAAAATTATATAAATCAAAATGAACAAAAGAACCTTGCTAAAGAAGACTATCAAGAAGCAGATATGAATCTGTGGAGACGTAATCGTATAGAAGTTGGGTCTAGATTGCAGGTGACCGGTCGGATTCGTGAAGTTTATGAGGATTCAGAAGAAACCGTATTTATTATGTGTGTAGATGATATCTATGAGCAAAAATTATATGGTAGTTTACCAAGCAGAGTATTTCAAAAAAATATTCTTTTAGAAGATGATTGGGTAACTGTTTACGGAATCAGTAGAGGACGTACGACTTCTGACATGCCATATGCTGATTATTTCCCAATGCCCGCTATGGAAGTCATTGATTATGAATACCATGAAAAGGCTCCTGAATAAGCGTTTGTTTCCGGCTAAAATCTCCACTTTTAACTTGAATTCTCTCTTTAAAGCGTTATAATGGTCTGTATAACTTTCAGGGTGAATCCCTTAGAAAAGGAGCAAGACATGCAAGCGATTAATCATGATCTAACCGATAAACTTTATGCAGCCTATGAAGCCAATACGACTTTTGCGGCGGTTGAAAATGCCATCAGCCATAATGGTCTGTTGAAATCTTTGGAGCGTCGTCAGGCGACGATTGAGACGACACCAGTCTTTTCCATTGATTTGACCAAAGATCCGGTTTCTAACCAAGAAGCCTCAGGCCGTTGTTGGATGTTTGCGGCCCTCAATACCTTCCGCCACAAGATGATTGGGACTCACAAGATGGAGCATTTTGAGCTATCTCAGGCACATACCTTCTTTTGGGACAAGTATGAAAAGGCCAACTGGTTCTTGGAACAAATCTTAGCGACAGCAGACCAAGATTTGACCAGTCGCAAGGTCAAGTTCCTCTTGGACACGCCACAACAAGATGGTGGCCAGTGGGACATGGTCGTCTCTCTCTTTGAAAAATACGGGGTAGTCCCAAAAGCTGCCTATCCGGAGTCTGTGTCATCGAGCGCTAGTCGCGAGCTAAATGGCTACCTGAACAAACTCCTTCGCCAGGACGCTCAGATTCTGCGTGAGATGGTGGCAACTGGTCAGTCTGACCAAGAGATTCAAGCTCAAAAAGAAGCCTTTTTGCAAGACGTCTTTAATTTCCTAGCCATGAACCTTGGCTTACCACCGCGTCAGTTTGACTTTAGCTACCGCGATAAAGACGATAACTACCATGTGGAAACGGGGTTAACGCCTCATACCTTTTATGAGAAGTATGTCGGCATCAAACTTGACGACTATGTGTCCATTATCAATGCCCCAACTGCTGACAAGCCTTACGGCAAATCCTATACCGTTGAGTTGCTTGGAAACGTGGCCGGTAGTCGCGATGTCCGCTACCTCAACGTTGAGATGGATCGCCTCAAAGAGCTGGCGATCGCACAGATGCAGGCTGGTGAGACCGTTTGGTTTGGTTGCGATGTCGGCCAATCCAGCAACCGTAAAACAGGTATCATGGCAGATGGCATGTATGATTTCACCTCCAGCATGGGCATTTCTCTGACGCAGAACAAGGCTGGGCGTCTTGATTACAGTGAAAGTCTCATGACCCATGCCATGGTCTTGACGGGGGTTGATTTAGATGCTAATGGCCAATCGCTCAAGTGGAAGGTGGAAAATTCCTGGGGCGACAAGGTTGGGGAGAAAGGCTACTTTGTGGCCAGTGATGCCTGGATGGACGAATACACCTACCAGATTGTGGTCCGTAAAGAATTCTTAACAGCAGACGAATTAGCAGCCTACCAAGCCGAGCCAATCGTGTTGGTACCATGGGATCCGATGGGAGCCCTCGCTTAAGGTTAAAATGACATCAGAAATAGATCGGCAGCCCAAAGGGATGCCGGTTTCTTTTATGGAAAAAGTGCAACGGAGATTAGAGAGAGACGCCTTTTTTAGCGGTGTTCTAGCGGGCAGCAAACTATCAAAAGCCCAATGACAATAGCCGTGGTCGATTAGGGGAAATTTTGCTTGATTCGAGCTTGTATTTTAAGCGAAAATAGCGTAAACTGAGATAAAAGAGGACACGCAGAACAAATACACTATGTTACAGAACACCCAAGGAGGCAAACATGCACATTTCTAAGGACAAACGGTCTTTTGTCAAAGAAGGTAAACCTTACTTTTACCTGGCAGATACCTGCTGGAGTGCCTTTACCAATGCAACGGAGCAGGATTGGGCTTACTATGTCGATTACCGTAAACGTCAAGGCTTCAATACGATTCAGGTGAATTTGCTTTGGCAGTGGGATGCTAGCACACCGACCTTTGACATCATGCCCTTTGAACTAGGGCCGTCGAAGCATTTTGATTTTACCAAACCCAATCCTGCCTATTTTGACCGAGTGGCTCGCATGCTAAAAACAGCGCAGGACAAGGACATTCAGGTGGCCTTGATTCTCCTTTGGTGCAATTATATCCCAAACACTTGGGCGCAGGCCTTTAACTTTAACCGTCACCCATTTCCGATCGATCAGATCGAAGCTTATGTCACGGATGTGGTTGAACGGTTTGATCAGTACAAACCAATCTATGTGATCAGTGGGGATACCGATTTTCCAGATGAGGAGACGACAGCCTATTATGAGCGAGCCCTCAATCAGGTCAAAAAATGCTCGCCTGACGCTCTAACCACCCTTCATCTGTGCGGCCCTGATTCAGACTTGCCTGCTAGTTTGGAGCAAAATCCAAACCTGGACTTTTATACCTTCCAATCAGGGCACGATGTGACTTCTCCCCAAGTTATAGCCAAATTGACCGAACGGTTTCGCCGTAAAAAGAAACGTCCCGTCCTCAATGCCGAGCCTTGTTATGAGATGATGGGCTTTGGTCCCGGGCAATACGGACGCTTTCGTCGTTTTGATGTCCGTAAGGCAGCCTGGCAAAGTGTCCTGGGTGGAGCCAATGCCGGAATCACCTATGGGGCTCATGGGATTTGGAGTTGGTACGTGCCGGACATTCCGCACGATACGCAGTCTTACATGGTCTTTGACCGTCCTTACCCTTGGCAGGATGCCCTGCGTTTTGAAGGGGCAAATGACTATGTTTACCTCAAAACCTTTATGGAAAGCCACGGCTTTGAGCGTCTCCGTCCTTGTCGCGACAAAATAGCCAATACAGAATCTGTCGAGCTGGTTGCAGCAGAAAACGAAGATTATCTCATCATCTATGCGCCCTACAATACCGTGTTACAACTAAGGGGGAACTACGAAGCTTGCTCAGCTGTCTTTACAGATCTCGTGTCCAAAGTGACAGAAAAAGCCGTTCTTTATTACAATGACACCAAGGAAAATACCCAGGTCAACATGCACCATTTCCAAGATGATGTGGTCCTGGTCATCACAAAGGCTTAGTCGTCTTGCTTGTAAAAAAATGCGATGCTTGAAAACAAGATGCCACGGCATAGTTGAAAATAGGAGATGAAGCAATGCCAAGCCTTTATGACTGTAAGCGAGAGAAGCGAATGACTAAACAAGGCTGAGATCGTCGATTAATGAAGAGGTTGGGAGATACATGCCTAATCTCTTTTTATCTACAAAATCCCTTTATCGCTTCGTTTAAGGATCAAACACATTTTTTGTAAAAAAATTCATTTCTAATAGCTAATGGTATGTTACAATAGAACTTAATCATAAGAGCGGTGGAAATCACTTCGTGATCTGTCGTCTCTTAGCAGTTAGGGGAGAGGAAAATGACAGAAAAGCAAAAGGGAGCGCTACTGACGGTTGTTGCCGCAATAGCTTGGGGGATTTCTGGAATTTCTGGAGAATACCTGATGACGCATGGAATGGCTGTAAATCATTTATCAGCCCTTCGTCTGATTATTTCAGGTCTTTTTTTAACAGCCATAGCTTATGTGACCAATAAAGAAAGCTTGATGCAAGCGATCAAGGATTGGAAGTCACTCCTAGGGATAGGCCTGTTTGCCATTCTAGGTTTAGCCCTCAATCAATACGCCTACCTCTCAGCGGTAGCTTACACCAATGCTGGGACAGCTACCGTCTTGCAGTACATGAGCCCTGTCTTGGTTTTAATATACATTTGCCTGCGTCAGAAGACTTGGCCGACAGTCTTAGATGTGGTTGCGATTGTCCTAGCCATTGTCGGAACTGTTTTTTTAGCAACCCACGGAGATTTGACACAACTGTCGATTTCTCCATTCGGCCTGTTTTGGGGGCTTTTTTCAGCAGTCACCTATGCCTTTTACATTCTCTTGCCAGCTCGCTCGATTAGGCGTTATGGTAGTTTGGTGGTGATTGGATTAGGCATGCTGATGGGTGGCGCCTTGTTTTCAATCCTGACACAACCTTGGCAGTACCAGTACGCCTTTGATGGTAAGAGTTTGTTGGCCCTCTTTGGGATTGTCGGAGTCGGGACAATCTTTGCCTACAGCCTCTTCTTAAAGGGGGTAACCCTGGTCGGGCCAGTCAATGCTAGTTTATTGGCGTCTATTGAGCCGGTTGCGGCAGTCTTTTTCTCGATTGTCATCATGAAGGCTCACTTCTTTGCCCTTGACCTAATGGGCGTGGCCCTTATCCTAGGGGCGGTTCTCTTGATTTCCCTCAAAGACCTCAATATTCGAAAACGTAGGAAATTACCAGGTGACCTTCGTCCTTAACTTGACTAATCAAAGGCTTAGCGATAAGGGGTAAACGGTAGACGAGCGAGAGGAGCTTGTCAGTGTTAGCTACCTGTCCTGGCCTTAGGGACCTGTCAATCACTGAGCCAATTGCATCGAGCTACAGTCCATGGGGAGAACGGAGGGTACCATGCATCAAAAACAAATTGAGAAAAAAGCATTACTGATTACAGCTGTTTTTAACTTTTTTTCTGGGACAGCTGGTATTATCGTCTATATTCTAACGGGGCTTAATGCCATTTTGCTGGATGGGGTCTTCACCTTTATCGCCTTTTTATCGGCAGTTGTCGCCATCCTCATTTCGCAAAACAGTCATAAGCAGACCAAGTCTTTCCCTCAAGGGTTGCATTTCATGGAACCTCTCTATGGTGTCTTTAAGGCTGCCTTTACCCTCTTTTTACTGGGAATGACCGTGGTTGAGTCGGCCTCGGATGCCTATGCTTACTTTGTCGAAGGCATTGGAGCGCCTATTGTGCCCGGACCAGCCTTGCCCTATGCCTTTTTGATGGCTGTCCTTTGTATCCTTCTTAGTTTTTACCTCAGACGGATGAACCAGTCCATTCACCATGCCAGCACCATGTTAGCCGCTGAGAGCAAGAGTAGCTTGATTGACGGCTTGATTTCCGCAGGTGTCGGTCTTGCGGTTCTGGTTATCCGTCTGGTAGCGATCGATGGGACCTTTGGTTTTTTGCACTACACCGGGGATTTCTTTATTATTATTTTCTTGGTCATCGTTTCCATTAAAGAACCGATCGATGTGCTAAAAGAATCCTCCAAAGAACTGTTCGGCGCAACCCTAGATGATGGTGAGACCATTCAAGCAGTCCGAATGATTGTTAAAGAAGGCCTAGCCATTAAGGAAGATGATGTTTTGGATATTCTCGTTTACAAGCAGGGCATGAAATTGGTGGCCAATGTCGTTATTCAAGACCCAGAGCCCGAAGTATTGAAAACCTGCCTAGATGCCAAGCCAGCGCTTCAGGAGACTCTAAATGCCAAGTTCCCTCACATAGAACTGGTCTTTACATTTTAATGCTAAAAAAGCCGATAACAGAGAGAGTATCGGCTTTTTTGTCTGACCATTCATTGGAGTTAGGGATAGGGATAAGAATGAATGGGTAAGAAATCAAGTCGCTAGTTTCTAGCGTTTTCCATGGCGTTTGTGCTCATGGATAATTTTGAGAGCGCGTTTGCGCGTTTTGATATTTGGACTTTTTAGCCTGCGATAGGCTGATGCCAAATCGGTTTTTTCTGCCATCTGGTCCTCCTTTTCAAAATTACCAGTCGAAACTGATAGACCTATTCTATCACAAAGTTGTTAACCGGTAAAGTATTTTCTGTTTATTTTTAAAAAAATAACAAGAGTAAACCGTTTAGAATGATTAATAGGGGGTGATCTGGCTATTATTTCAAGCTATTTTATGATAAAATGAAGACTAACCAACAGTTATGGAGAGAGATGTGTCAGTAGAAAAATATATTCCGACCTTTGCGATTGATGCGGTCTATGACCTGAGAGTTGAAGATTTGGAAAGACATGGGATTCGAGCGGTTTTAGTTGATTTGGATAACACGCTCATCGCGTGGAATAATCCTGATGGGACCCCTGAGATGAAAAAATGGCTTCATGACATGCGAGATGCTGGCATCAAGGTAGTCGTGGTGTCTAATAACACGACGGATCGTGTGCGCCGGGCCGTGGAAAAGTTTGATATCGACTATATCTCTTGGTCTATGAAGCCTTTTAACTTTGGCATTCGTAAGGCCTTGTCCCGCCATAATATCCTACCAGAAGAAGTGGTTATGGTTGGTGACCAGCTTATGACAGATATTCGGGCAGCTCACCGAGCGGGAATTCGCTCTATTTTGGTGCGTCCTCTGGTGCAGACGGATTCCAATAAAACCAAGTTTAATCGCATGCGCGAGCGCGAAATGATCAAACGCATCGTGGCCAAGTATGGTCCGATTGAGTACAAGAAAAACTTATAGGTAAAAAATGGAAGAAACATTATTTTGTATTGGCTGTGGGGCTCAGATCCAGACAACCGATAAAGCTCAAGCTGGCTATACGCCAAAGGCAGCTCTTGATAAAGGCTTAGAAACTGGGCAGCTGTATTGCCAGCGCTGTTTCCGGCTGCGTCACTACAATGACATCGTAGACGTCAACATGACGGACGATGACTTTATCCGCCTCCTCCATGAGGTCGGTGAGAGCGATGCCTTGGTGGTCAATGTCATCGACATTTTTGACTTCAACGGTTCGGTCATCCCAGGTTTGGCCCGTTTTGTGGCGGGAAATGACGTCCTCCTAGTCGGAAACAAGCAAGACATCCTGCCGAAATCGGTCAAGACCGGCAAGGTCACTCAGTGGCTAACTGAGCGTGCCCATGAAGTGGGATTGAGGCCTATTGATGTGGTCTTGACCTCTGCCCAAAACAAGCAGGCCATTAAAGAGTTGATCGATAAGATTGAGGAACTCCGCAAAGGCCGCGATGTCTACGTGGTTGGCGTGACCAATGTTGGCAAGTCGACCTTAATTAACGCCATCATCCAAGAAATCACAGGCGACAAGGACATCATCACGACCTCACGCTTTCCAGGCACGACGCTTGATAAGATTGAGATTCCGCTCGATGATGGTAGCTATATCTTTGACACGCCAGGGATTATCCACCGTCACCAGATGGCCCACTACTTGAGCGCCAAAAACCTCAAGTATGTCTCCCCGCGTAAGGAAATCAAGCCTAAAACCTACCAGCTCAACCCTGGTCAGACCCTTTTTCTTGGGGGTCTTGGACGGTTCGACTTTGTGACGGGCGATAAGCAAGGCTTCACCGCTTATTTTGACAATGAGTTAGACCTGCATCGCACCAAGCTAGAGGGGGCGACAGCCTTTTACGACAAGCATGCAGGGACCCTTTTGACCCCACCGTCTCAGGAAGAGTTGGCAGACCTGCCAGCCCTTGTCCGCCATGAGTTTTCCATTAAGGAAAAGACAGACATTGTTTTTTCAGGTCTTGGTTGGATTCGTGTGACAGGGCCAGCAGTCGTGGCGGGCTGGGCACCAGACGGCGTTGACGTGGTGGTCCGCAAGGCCTTGATTTAGTAGGGAAAACGAGCTTTAGAAGCTCTGCCATTTACCAAAAAAGAAAAGAGACATTATGACTTTAACATCTAAACAACGGGCTTTCCTCAACAGCCAAGCCCACAGCCTCAAACCGATCGTGCAAATCGGGAAAAATGGCTTGACCGACGAGATCAAAACCTCTATCCGAAACGCCCTTGATGCGCGTGAACTGATTAAGGTAACACTCCTGCAAAACACGGACGAGGACATCCACGAGGTCGCTGAAATCCTCGAAGACGAGATTGGTGTGGATACCGTGCAAAAAATCGGCCGCATCCTCATCCTCTATAAGGTTTCTGCCAAGAAAGAAAACCGCAAACTCTCGGTCAAAGTTAAGGCCGTCTAACCCTTACTCCCCGCTTCACTAAGAGGCGGGGAATTTGTGCTTATGGGGCGAGTCCTCTAGGAGTTTTAACTCATTCATTTCCCACTTTTTAGCCTAGATATGCTATAATAGTAAGGACTTGGGTAAAATCCCAAAAGAGAAAAAGGAGACAGGTCCTATGGCCATTGAACTGCTGACACCTTTCACCAAGGTTGAATTAGAAACGGAACAACAACCTACCAGCCGCAAGCAGGTAGGCATTTTGGGTGGGAATTTTAACCCCGTTCACAATGCCCATCTGATCGTAGCCGATCAGGTCCGTCAGCAGCTTAAACTGGATAAGGTTTTGCTCATGCCCGAGTACACCCCCCCTCACGTAGACTTAAAAGAAACGATCGATGAAAAGCATCGCCTCAAGATGCTCCAGTTAGCTCTAGGAAATGTGCCAGGTCTTGACATCGAGACCATCGAGCTGGACCGTAAGGGTATCAGTTATAGCTATGACACCATGAAACTCCTGATCGAGCAAAACCCCGATACCGACTATTACTTTATCATTGGGGCTGACATGGTCGAGTACCTGCCCAAGTGGCACCGCATCGACGAGCTGGTCCACATGGTTCAGTTTGTCGGCGTGCAACGCCCCCGCTACAAGGCTGGGACCTCCTATCCTGTCATCTGGGTGGACGTGCCCCTCATGGACATCTCTTCCAGCATGGTGCGCGACTTCATCAAGCAAGGCCGGACCCCTAACTACCTCCTGCCTGCACCTGTCCTAGACTACATCACCAAAGAGGAGCTCTACCAATGACAGAGCAGACAGACACTTATGAGGACTTGGTGGGCCATAGCAGAGCAGATTTACTAGCTCGCCTAGAGCAGGTCATGTCCCCAAACCGCCTCCAGCATGTCCTAGGGGTCGAGCAAACAGCAAGAGCGTTAGCTCTGACACACGATTATGACCCAGAGAGGGCAGGCCTAGCGGCACTGCTTCACGACTATGCCAAGGAACTGCCGGATCAAGTCTTTTTGGACTTAATAGACGAGCAACAGCTAAACCCAGACCTCAAAGTCTGGGGCAACAATGTCTGGCATGGGATGGTCGGGATCTACCAGATACAAAAAGACCTCAGCATTACCGACCCTGAAATTCTCAGAGCCATCGAGGTACACACCGTAGGGAGTGCTGAGATGAGCCTTCTGGACAAGATTGTCTACATCGCAGATTACATCGAGCCAGGACGGGATTTTCCAGGAGTCGATACAGCGCGGGAATTGGCCAACTCTGACCTCAATCAGGCTGTCGCCTATGCGACCGCCCACACGGTCAGTCACCTGGCGACTCAAGGGGTAGCCATCTATCCCCAAACCCTAGAGACCTACAATGCCTATATTGGCTATTTGCCTAGGTCTACATCACACGAATAATAAAAGGAAAACACATGAACGAAAAAGAGTTATTAGCCTTGGTTGTCAAGGCAGCCGACGACAAGCGGGCCGAGGATATCTTGGTCTTGTCTGTCGCCGAATTAACCAGTTTGACGGACTATTTTGTCATTGCGAGCGCCATGAACAGCCGTCAACTAGATGCTATTATTGACCATATTCGCGAGCAAGTCAAGGCAGCTGGCGGTGACGCCAGCCGTGTCGAGGGCGATGCCAACAGTGGCTGGGTCCTGCTTGACCTTGGCAGTGTAGTGGTTCATATCTTCTCTGAAGAGATGCGCGCCCACTACAACTTTGAAAAACTCTGGCACCAAGCCGACAGCATGGAAACTGCTGGATTTTTAGCGTAATGAAGACAACCTTGCCCTTGGGCAAGGTTTTTAAGAGCGGTGCAGAGCGTATCTGCCACCGAAGCAAGATTGAGCGGTAACCGTCTCGTTTTCAGTTTTCAGGATGACGGCAGAGCCTTTACCGCTTGCAACGATTAACCATTAGACTTGGAGATTCTCATGACTAAAAACTATGAAACCTTTGCGCGTGTCTATGATGCGATCATGGACGACTCGCTTTATGATCTTTGGACCGACTTTTCGCTCCGCCATTTTTCAAAAGGCAAGACCAAACTTTTGGAGCTGGCCTGTGGGACTGGGATCCAGTCCCTGCGCTTTGCCCAAGCCGGCTTTGAGGTGACTGGTCTTGACTTGAGTGAGGAGATGCTTAAGGTCGCCGAAAAACGGGCCCAGGAGGCTGGAGTCAAGATCGACTTTGTGGCAGCCAACATGATGGACCTGTCTGGTATCGGGCAGTTTGACCTGGTGACCAGCTATTCGGATAGCCTGTGCTACTTGGCCGATGAGGTCGAGATGGGGGATACTTTTACGGAGGTTTACAAGCATCTCAATGACGGCGGGACCTTTATCTTTGATGTCCACTCAACCTATCAGACCGATGAGGTTTTTCCGGGCTACTCGCACCACGAGAATGCGGAGGACTTCGCTATGGTCTGGGACACCTATGAGGATGAGGCACCACACTCAATCGTCCACGAGCTGACCTTCTTCATCCAGGATGAGGACGGACGCTTCACCCGCTATGACGAAATCCATGAAGAGCGCACCTACGAACTTCTGACCTACGATATCCTCTTGGAGCAGGCAGGCTTCACCGATGTCAAAGTCTATGCCGACTTTGAAGACAAAGCGCCGACTGACAAGAGTGCCAGATGGTTCTTTGTGGCGAGGAAGTAAAAAAAAGTGATAAATCAGACCTTAGCCCCACTCAAGCGAGTGGGCTTTTTTGTAAACGCGAATACTAATTCTTAAAAATATAGAATCGTTTCGAGGATTTAACCATTGTGGAGATCATTTTACGAATAAGGAGTTGAAGGATAAGTAGTTGTACAAGTTCTTGACAATTTCTTGTCTTTTGCTATACTTAAGGAAATGAGGTAAAGTGAGGTATGGTGATGGAAGCAGTCGGTTATTCAACTTTTCGCAATCATCTCAAGGATTATATGAAAAAGGTCAATGATGAGTTTGAACCTTTGGTTGTCGTCAATAAAAATCCTGATGAAGATATTGTGGTGGTTTCAAAAAGTGAGTGGGATAGTTTGCAAGAAACCCTTAGAATCGCACAAAATAAGGAGCTATCTGATAAGGTTTTACGCGGTATGCAAGACGTCAAACAAGGGCTGACGCAAGTACGCACCATTGAGGACTAACCCATGCTACTGACCTTTACAAATGCTGCTTGGCAGGATTACACCTACTGGCAAAGTCAGGATAAAAAGACTTTGAAACGGATCAACAACATTATTAAAGATATCCAGCGTGATCCCTTTAAGGGAATTGGCAAACCGGAACCGCTCAAATACCAGTTTCAGGGGGCTTGGTCACGACGCATTGATGCGGAAAACCGTATCATATACATGGTGGATGAAGATCGCATTGCTTTTCTCTCCTTTAAGGACCACTATTAAAGTGAGTAAACTCTCCAGGAACTAATCAGTTATCAGAGCTCAGTACGATAAAACGTGCTGAGTTTTTTTGCTAGGCCTCCTATCCTTCCGTTAATGGCAAAGTATTGTTCCGATAATCGGTGTATCGTTCCGATGGTTTTTTTTGGAGCTCGTGGAAAAGAGGCTGGGCAAAAACTCAGAATTTACTCTTTTTGGTAAAAATTGAAGAACACAAAATGGCTTAGAATCAACGTTTTTTATGACGTTATTCTAAGCCATTTACTATTTCTGAGACTTTTTGCCCAGCCCCTTTTTGTGGTATAATTAAAAATAATATATCAGGAGAAAAAGATGTTTAAATTGATAATTGCTATTTTAATTATAGTAAGTGTTTTGTATTTTGGTAATATAATCCATAGAATCAGATTTTTTAAGTGGTATATGAATAATAAAGAATTACATGATTATAATCAGGATAAAATACGTGATATTTTGAATCAATTAGCCAATTCATTTGATTATTCAGGTTCAAAAATACCTTATGGTAGAGCTAAATGGTTTGTGGAGGGAGAGAAAGATTTTATTAAGACTTATGGTGATGATGAACTAGAGTTTTTTGGATATAGTCCTGTGAGAAGTAAAATTGAAGAAGAGTTTTTAGAATATGGTCTACTTTTAACTCAAAATGGAATTTATTATAAAGAACAAATTGATACCCAGAATAAAGATAAAAACAATAGACATATATCTATTTCCAAATATTTTCCTTTTGATGGTTTATGGCGAATTGATATTAGCCAATCTGAGATTAATTTTTATTATCCACATCGTATAGAAAAGATTCCGTTTCAGTTTAAAAATAGTCAGCAAATAAATTTAATGGTAAATTTAAATGATCTAATAAATACTGGCTATACAGCGGATTTGTATGGACATTATATTGAAAAAAAGGTTAATCAAACTTTCCATAAACAATTTAAAATTACGCCTTTTGAAGATGGGGTTAATTTCGGTAGTATTGTAGGAATGAACTTGAACTTGGGACAACATTTAAGGGATATTCAATTTAATCCTATTGCAAATGCAAGAATGGCGCATGGATATGCAGCAGAATATAGTAATGATATCAATGATAAGATTAAATATCCTTTTAAGGACGTTCAACAAATTGGTCAAAATAATCAGAAAAATGGTGCTGATAGGATAGTTGGAATTCAAAAAATTCAAACGAAATATCATTCTAAAGCTCGAAGTACAGTTAATTCTGCATTTGAGCCTAAAGAAAAGGGAGGAACATATCGATACCCGAATATGCAATTAGAGGTTCCTAAAGAACAATACAATGAATCCATTCAGATTATGAAGGAAAAAATTAGAGATGGTAAGGTTCCGGGACACCATAATCCAGAAGATGCATATAAAATAATTAGAAAAGGTAATGTTACATACAATGAAGCTAAATTAATTGCAAAGGGCGGTAATGTTACTTCATTAAAGTATGATGCGCTTGATGGAGCTATACAATCTCTACCCGCTGCAGGAATTAGTTTTGTAATAGTTTTTGCAGGAGCGAAATGGTCGGGTAGTACAACGAAGGAAGCTGCTACTTTAGCAATCAGGGCAGGTTTGAAGACAATGACAGTTGGCACAATTATTTATGCTACATCACAACAAATAGGAAAAATTGCGACTGTCTATATTGCGAATATTACTGGTAAAAAAGTAGCAGCAAATTTAGTAGCTCAAAGATTTGCTGGAATCATCTCGTTTGGAATTGTAATTGGCCCTGATTTATTTGATGCACTGCGTGGAAGGATTTCAAGTCAACAGTTATTAAAAAACACTTTAATTGCGGGTGGTGGCATAGCAGGTGGGATAGCAGGTGGTGCTATTGCAGGAGCAACATTTGGTCCTGTCGGAACAATAGTTGGTGCAGTTGCTGGCGGAACATTAGCCACCATTGGATCGAAATCAATTTTAGACAACTTTTTTGAGGATGACAGGGTTGAAATGTTCGCTATTTTAAAAGAAGAATTCATAGATGTTGTGATGTCTATGAGTATCACTGATGAAGAATTTGAATTGATTCAAGACAGTGTTTTTGATAAAAAACTTAACGAAAAATTAAAAGATATGTTCCAGAAGAATCAATCAAAAAATAATAGAACTTATACAAGAGAAAAAGTAATCGAAAAAGAAATTGAAAGAATTATTGCTGAACGAACTAAAGTGACTGAGTATGATATTCTTGAAGCTGTAGAAATTGCAGAAAAAGAATTTGCTGTTTTATAATGTATAGTCACTTAATTAATCACAGAAAGGAACCACACATGACCATCACGGGTATTATTGCGGAGTTTAATCCCTTTCACCATGGGCACAAGCACTTGCTGGCTCAGACTGATGGGCTCAAGATTGTGGCCATGAGTGGCAACTTTGTCCAGCGGGGGGAGCCTGCCATCATCGACAAGTGGACCCGGGCCCAGATGGCCTTGGCGCACGGAGCTGACCTGGTGGTGGAGCTTCCCTTTCTGGTCTCGGTGCAGGCGGCGGACTATTTCGCGAACGGTGCGGTGGCCATTTTGGAGAGGCTGGGCATCGACACCCTCAGCTTCGGAACGGAGGAGATGCTGGATTACCAGCAGTTAGCGGACGTTTATGGGGAAAAAGCAGAGCAGATGAGCCAGTTTCTACTGACGCTCCCAGATTCCCTGTCCTATCCTCAGAAGACCCAGCGCATGTGGGAGGAGTTTACGGGGATTGCCTTTTCAGGAGAGACCCCCAACCACATTCTGGGGTTAGCCTACGCCAAGGCTTGCGCGGGGGAAGAGATTCGACTCCAGCCCATCCCGCGCATTGGCGCAGGCTTTCATTCTGAGGAGAAGGTAGCTATTGCGTCAGCGACAGCCATTCGCAAGCACGCTGCGGATGAGGCTTTCCTTCAGTCGGCTATGCCTGATGCGGAGCTCTTTTTGTCAGAGAGTCCGGTCAGCTGGGACAACTACTTTGACCTGCTTCGCTACCAGATTCTGACTAACCTCGACTTGACAACGATCTATCAGGTCAATGAGGAGCTGGCTGTTCGGATCCGCTCTGCTATTGCTAAGAGCAACACGGTGGACGAGCTGGTGGACATGGTGGCGACCAAGCGCTATACCAAGGCCCGTGTGCGGAGAGTCCTGACCTACATCCTGGTCAATGCCAGAGAGACAAGTCTGCCTGAGGGAATCCATGTGCTGGGCTTTACGGAGAGAGGGCAGGCCCACCTGGCCCGTATCAAGGGGCAAGCCCAGCTCATCTCCAAGATTGGCAAGGAACCCTGGGACAGCCTGACCCAGCAGGCCGATCAGGTCTACCAACTGGGCCACCCCGCTATCAAGGAGCAGACCTTTGGGCGCGTGCCGGTGAGGCAACTAGAGAGTTAGTGAGTAAGGTACCGCCGAGAGGTGGTGCTTTTTTGTAGTGGGTTCAATTGCTTTCCGCAGCGCTGTGGAAAAAACATAGTTGTATCCGCTATCAAAAATCAGCATCCTATGAGGACATGTGCTATAATGGCAGTGTGATATCAAAGAATAAAGGAGAACAATCATGAAAACCTTGTCGATTGTCAACGGTCCTGAAAAGGTATCGGCCTTGGTGCAGGGCTGTATGCGGATGACCGATCTCTCTAATGAGGCGGCGGCTGAGGTGATTAAGGCGGCCTTTGACGCTGGCATTACCTTCTTTGACCATGCGACCTGTTACGGGGAAGATGGGGCGGCAGAGCGTCGTTTCGGAGAAGCCTTTAAGCTGACTGGTCTGAAACGTGAGGATATCTTCTTACAGTCTAAATGTGGTCTACGCTTTGAACGCAATGAGTTTGACTGGACCAAGGAAAATATCTTGACTAGTGTCGAGGAAAGCTTAGAACGCCTCCAAACGGATTACCTTGATTCCCTTTTGCTTCATCGTCCTGACTTGATTTTTGAACCAGAAGAAGTAGCAGCTGCTTTTGACGAGTTGGAGCAATCTGGAAAAGTTCGTCATTTCGGTGTCAGCAATGTGATGCCGTACCAGCTAGAACTCTTGAAGAAACATGTCAAGCAACCGTTGATCTTTAACCAATTGCAACTGTCTATCGAGCAATCTCAGTTGATTGACCAAGGGCTTTATATGAACAACCTACAAACAGAGCGTTCTATTAATCGTGATGGCTCTACCCTAGACTATTGCCGCTTGCACGATATTACGATTCAGGCTTGGTCGCCATTGCAACATGGCTTCTTCCAAGGGACTTTTGTGGATAACCCTGATTTTCCTGAACTGAATGAAGCCTTGGACAAATTTGCCAAGCGCGAGGGTGTGACCAAGGCAGCTATAGCCCTAGCCTGGATTTTACGCCACCCTGCTAAAATGCAAGTCATCATCGGTAGTATGAATCCTAAACACATCAAGGAAGCTGCGGACGCTAGTAAGGTGACCCTGTCTCACCATGATTGGTATGAGCTTTACCTCGCTTCTGGGAAATTCCTTCCATAATCATCAAACGATTAATCAACAACTGCAATCGCTTAGCGATAGCGGTTGTTTTTTCTTGCAAACGGGCCTATTTAGGCATGGAAAGTATCGGCAATTTCATGAAAAAACAATGAAAATACAAAAAATAAAGTAAAATCTATTGCATTCTTCTTCAGGGAGTTGTATAATATTCTTCGAATTCAGAAAAATCTGAAAATTTAAGGAGTTTAAATTATTTCATGGAAGCACAATCACAACCCTCAACCTCCAATTGGAAAAGTAAGTTTCAGGCTTTAGGCCCTGGTATTCTCATGGCCTCAGCAGCAGTCGGTGGGTCTCATATCGTCTCCTCAACTCAGGCAGGAGCTATCTACGGTTGGCAGTTAGCCATTCTCATCCTGCTGATCAATGTCTTCAAGTACCCTTTTTTCCGTTTTGGGTCTCAGTACACGGCTGAAAATGGGAAGAACTTGATAGAAGGCTATGCCGAAAAAGGCAAGATTTATTTGTTGGTCTATTTCGCCCTCAATGTTTTCTCTGCTGTAGTCAATACTGCTGGGGTCGGCATGATCTGTGCAGCCATTGTATCTAATATTTTTCCAAACGCCTTTGGCTTAAATGCTGCGCAGTGGACCGCCATTTTGATTGTTATCATTTGGGGTATGTTGCTGATTGGTGGCTACCGCTTTTTGGACCGCTTGTCCAAGTGGATCATGACAGCCTTGACCATCACAACGGTGGCGGCGGTTGTCTTTGCCCTCTTTCAACACCGCGAATATGCACCTGATTTTGTAGCCACATCGCCGTGGCAGTTAACTGCCTTGCCTTTTCTGGTGTCCCTGATGGGCTGGATGCCAGCACCGATTGAGATTTCAACCATCAACTCACTCTGGTCAGTCGAGAAACGCAAAACAGTGAATTTTAATGAAGAAGATGCCCTTTTTGACTTTAACGTCGGCTACATCGGTACGGCTGTTCTGGCCTTTATTTTCCTAGCTCTAGGAGCCTTGATTCAGTATGGAAATGGCGAAGCCGTTGAGGGAGCTTCTGCTGCCTACATCGCGCAGTTTGTCCAAATGTATGCGACAGCACTGGGAGCTTGGGCGAAACCTTTGATTACGTTTATCGCCTTTCTCTGTATGTTTGGAACGGTCATCACGGTTATCGATGGATATTCGCGGGCCAACAATGAAGTCCTCCGTATCCTCATGGGAAGACCGTATGCTTCTCCAAGGTCCCTTGCTATTTGGATGACATTGACCTCTGGCCTTGGAATCTTTATTGCCTTTGCCTTTGCTGGAAACGTCGCAACCATGTTGCGTTTTGCCATGATCGGGTCTTTTATCACGACACCGTTCTTTGCCTACCTTAACTATAGCTTGGTTAACAATGAAAACCACCAAGTCAAAGGCTGGCTCAAGTACCTGTCCTGGGCAGGTCTCGTTTATCTTTTTGGCTTTGCCATCTTCTTTGTCTTCGTTTGGTTGACAGGTAAGATTTAGGATAAGCCCTGAGCGAGACAGCATAGCTTTTACAATTGTTAAAAACCGCAGAATTCTTGCGGTTTTTCTAGTGTCAGAATAGGAAGCGCATTGTCTTATCTCTGTCAAAGGAGTATAATAAAACTATAAAACTGATGAGGCCAGTGTGCTGACCGTTCAACTGTTTTAAAAGCATCTGAGAACTGTTGCAGTTGCTACAACACATGTCCAAAGCCCCCAATATCTGAAAAAGGAGTTTACCATGAAACAGATTGAAAACTACCAAGCAGAGAAATACCAAACCAGCCATTACCAAGAAGTAGAAGCTGGCATCTATCAGACCAGCGATCAGGACGGGGACCAGATTTATGTAACGTCCCTATCCTTTGTTCAGGAACCTGAGCTGGGTGAGGGAAGTGGTGAATTGATATCCCAATACCCTCTGGAAGACCTTTTGGATGAATTTTACTGCCATATCAACGATTTTTATGAGGAAGAAAACAAGTCAGACCCTGAGAAAAATGTTCTGGAATTTGCCAGTCCTGATTTAGAAGACGTCCAAAAACTGCGGTCCATTATTGGCAAGCACGTCTACAATGTCGAAGAAGATGACATGGTCAGGTTAGTGATTGAGTAACTATCAAGAGGCAAGAGGGCCTCTTTTTTCTTAAGCAGAAAGGTCAAAAAAAGTCAGACAAAGGTATTGACCTTTACTGACCAATGGTGTATAATAGAGTCATGAAGTTGAGCAGCAGTGGTCTGGTTGGCTTCACAATTGCAAGAACCATGCGGTTCTTAGGCACTTTCTTTTCCAAGGAGGTTAAGGAAATGGACAGACACGCTTGCTACTGACGGCTTTTATTTTTAGAACAAAGGTCAAAGTTGGTCAAATCAATCCCAAAAGGATATATTTTGAGACAGCACACTTCTATCTGGTCAAAGTGGCCCTTTCTTTTTGAAATAAAGGTCAGTTTTGGTCAAAAACACACGTAACAAACAATACACACGAATAACAAAAGACTATTTAAACGAGGTAAAGACATGAATAACAACTATTTTAACAACAATATGGACGATTTGTTCAATCAATTGATGGGCAATATGGGTGGCTTTAACAGCGAGACCCGTCGCTATCGCATCAATGGCCGCGAGGTGACACCTGAGGAATTCCAACACTTCCGTCAGACAGGTCAGTTACCAGGCGTGCAAACGACTGAGGACGGCAGAACGCCTGTTCAAGAGACTGGCGCTAACCTCAAGCAAGATGGCATCTTAGCCAAACTTGGCCGTAACCTGACCGAAGAAGCCCGTCAAGGCAAGCTCGACCCTGTCATTGGCCGCAACAAGGAGATCCAAGATACGGCTGAAATTTTGGCCCGTCGGATCAAGAACAATCCGGTCTTAGTCGGAGATGCCGGTGTCGGCAAGACAGCTGTCGTGGAAGGCTTGGCTCAGGCTATCATCCATGGTGATGTTCCTGCTGCCATCAAGAACAAGGAGCTTATCTCTATTGATATCTCTGGACTTGAAGCTGGCACACAGTACCGTGGCTCCTTTGAGGAAAACATTCAAAACCTGGTGCAGGAAGTTAAGGATGCTGGCAATATTATTCTCTTCTTTGATGAGATTCACCAAATCTTAGGCGCTGGCTCTACAGGAGGCGATTCTGGCTCTAAGGGCTTGGCGGATATCTTAAAACCAGCCCTCTCCCGTGGCGAGTTGACTGTGGTTGGAGCGACTACTCAAGACGAGTACCGCAACACCATTTTGAAAAACGCAGCTCTGGCTCGTCGCTTCAATGAAGTCAAGGTCAATGCCCCATCCGCTGAGGACACTTATGAAATCCTTAAAGGTATCAAACCCCTCTATGAAGCCCACCACAATGTGAGCTTGCCGGATGATGTCTTAAAGGCAGCTGTGGACTACTCGATCCAGTACATTCCTCAGCGGTCCTTGCCAGATAAGGCTATCGACCTGATCGATGTGACCGCAGCTCATTTGGCAGCCCAGCACCCTGTGACCGATGTCAAGGCATTAGAAGCTGAGATGACCGCAGCTCGTGACCGTCAGCAAGCCGCAGCTGACAAGGAAGACTTTGAAACAGCCCTCAAGGAAAAGATGACCATTGATGAGCTTCAGTCTAAGATTGGTAACCACACCGAGAGCCAAAAGGTAGTGGCAAGCGTGAATGACATCGCAGAATCGGTGGAACGTTTGACCGGTATCCCAGTCTCTCAGATGGGCTCGTCTGATATTGAACGCCTCAAGGGCATGGCCCATCGCTTGGAAAGCAAGGTCATTGGCCAGGATCAAGCCGTTGAAGCGGTAGCTAAGGCCATTCGCCGGAACCGAGCTGGCTTTGACGATGGGCGTCGCCCAATCGGCTCCTTCCTCTTTGTCGGTCCAACCGGTGTCGGCAAGACCGAGCTGGCTAAGCAACTAGCCCTTGACATGTTCGGGTCCAAGGATGCCATTATCCGCCTAGATATGTCTGAGTATAGCGACCGTACTGCAGTGTCTAAGCTGATCGGGACAACCGCTGGCTATGTGGGCTACGATGACAACTCCAACACCTTGACTGAGCGTGTTCGCCGCAACCCTTACGCCATCGTGCTCTTAGACGAGATCGAAAAGGCTGACCCACAAGTCATCACCTTGCTCTTGCAAGTTTTGGATGATGGGCGCTTGACCGATGGTCAGGGCAATACCGTCAACTTCAAAAACACGGTGATTATCGCGACATCAAACGCCGGCTTTGGCTACGATAGCCCAGCTGACAATGACCAACCGATCATGGACCGTATCGCACCATACTTCCGTCCAGAGTTCCTCAACCGTTTCAACGGGGTGATTGCCTTCAACGCTCTTGCTAAGGAAGACCTTGGGGCCATCGTGGATCTCATGATTGCTGAGGTCAACCAAACCTTGGCCAAAAAAGATATCGACCTAACCTTGACCGATGACGCTAAAGCGCATTTGATTGAGCAAGGCTATGATGAAGTCATGGGTGTGCGCCCGCTCCGACGCGTCGTCGAGGGCGAAATCCGTGACAAGGTAACTGACTACTACCTAGACCATATCGATGCCAAACACCTCGAAGCCAAGATGGTGGATGGCGAGCTGGTCATTAGTGAGCGCTAAACCATTGTTCCTAATCTCCTAACCCTGTTGCCAAGAGCAGCAGGGTTTTCCTTTGGCAAACTTTTGACAAGCTAGGTTTTTTGAGCTATAATAATACAAATTTAAACCCTTTAACTGAGTCCAGAGAGGCTTGCAAGGTCACAAGAGAGAAAGTGGTAGCATGAGCTACCTGATTTTTGTGCACTCTTGCCCTACTGGCGAGAGTGTTTTTTGCGCAGTTGCTAGAAAGAGGCGAACATGATTTTAAAAGAAGACATGGCCATTGTCAGTCAGGTGGAGATTGCACCACGGATTTTTAGATTGGTCCTAGAGGGTCAGATGGTTGAGGAGATGGCGATTGGCCAGTTTCTCCATATTCGTGTGCCTGATCCCAGCAAGCTCTTGCGTCGGCCGATCTCCATTTGTGAAATCGACAAGGATAGGCGTCAAGTGACCTTGGTCTACCGGATCGAGGGAGCTGGGACAGACATCATCTCCCAGCTTGAGCCAGGCAGTCAGCTAGACTGTATGGGCCCACAGGGCAATGGCTTTGACATCTCAGGTCTTGAGCCAGGCCAGACCGCCCTCCTGATCGGTGGCGGGATTGGGGTGCCACCGCTGATTGAGACAGCCAAGCAGCTGGCCCAAAAAGGCGTTAAAGTGACGGCTGTGCTTGGTTTTGCGACCCAAGATGCGGTTATCTTAGAAGATGAGATGGCTCGCTACGCAGAAGCGGTCTATGTCACGACAGACGATGGTTCCTACGGGACCAAGGGGTATGTGTCGACCATCGTGGACCAGCTCGAGGTCTACCCGGATGCGGTTTATTCCTGTGGTGCACCAGGCATGATTCGCTATGTGGACCAGACCTTTGAAAATCATCCCCAGGCCTTCTTGTCCTTAGAATCACGGATGGCCTGTGGCATGGGGGCTTGCTATGCCTGCGTGGTCCATCCCAAAGGGGAGGACCAGACCAAGAGCCAGCGGGTCTGTGAAGAAGGGCCAGTCTTTGCGACTGGTAGCCTTGTCTTATAGGAGGTGATTATGTCTGATCAACGTTTACGGGTCTCCCTACCAGGGCTTGACTTGAAAAATCCGATTATCCCAGCTTCTGGCTGTTTTGGCTTTGGCCAGGAGTACGCCAAGTATTATGACCTCAACCAGCTTGGTTCTATCATGATTAAGGCGACGACCTTGGCCCCGCGCTTTGGCAACCCGACCCCCAGGGTGGCAGAGACCCCTTCTGGCATGCTCAATGCCATTGGCCTTCAAAACCCTGGACTAGATGCCGTCCTGGCTGAGAAACTCCCTTGGCTAGCCCAGCACTTTCCTGACTTGCCCATCATTGCCAATGTCGCTGGCTTTTCTAACGACGAGTATGCCAAGGTCTCGGCTGGCATTTCCAAGGCCCCGAACGTCAAGGCCATCGAACTCAACATCTCCTGTCCCAATGTCGACCACGGGAATGCAGGTCTTCTGATCGGCCAGGTGCCAGAGCTTGCTTATGAGGCCGTGAAGGCCAGTGTCAGCCACTCAGAGGTTCCTGTCTATGTCAAGCTGACACCGAGTGTAGCTGACATCACCACAGTAGCCAAGGCCGTCGAAGACGCCGGTGCCACAGGGTTGACCATGATCAATACCTTGGTTGGGATGCGGTTTGACCTGGCTACTCATAAGCCCATCATCGCTAATGGCACAGGTGGGATGAGCGGGCCTGCTGTCTTTCCAGTCGCTCTCAAGCTGATTCACCAAGTGGCTCAGACCACCAAGTTGCCCATCATTGGCATGGGTGGCGTGGATTCGGCTCAGGCTGCTCTGGAGATGATGATTGCGGGTGCATCAGCTATTGGCGTCGGAACGGCGAACTTCACGGATCCCTTTGCCTGCCCAACGATCATCAAGGACCTGCCAGAGGTCATGGACAAGTACGGGATTAGCAGTTTAGAGGAGTTGCGCGCAGATGTCCGCTTGCGCCTCCAAGGCTAATCTTAGGCTAGTCATAGATTGCGTCTGCTCATGGAAAGCGGTATAATAAAGATAGGTCTAAACTGACTTTTACGACTAGCCCAATTGAGGAGGATAGGATGACTTTTGAATATTATTACCGCAAGTCTGCTTTAGGCTTTCAACTCTTTTTTGGCTTTTTCTTTATAGGAGCGGTCTTCTTTGGATTTTTTAGGATGGCTTCTCTGAGTGGGTTTACCAGAATGGGACCCATGGCCAGAACGCCACATATAAGTCCTTTTGGCCTGTTGTTTTTCATTGTTCCTTTGATGTTAATGCTTGCGGGATTAAAGATTTTTGTTCCCTCACTCTTGAAATTAGTAGTGAGAAAACCGGTGATCAGTGGAGACGGTCATGGCATGCAAGTTCTTGGGAAATGGTCTAAGTCCTATTATTTTCAGTGGCAAGAAATTGACTATGTCAGGTATGAACAACGCATTCGAAGGACCAATTTTCATGAGGGTAATGGGCCGACCTACAATCAGAGCCAGTGGCTAATTGTCAAACCCAAAGATGGACAGGCTGTAGAAGTTGAAATCGGCCAATTAACTGGTACGATTGATGATATCACTAGCGACATTAGGAAATTAGCCCCTCAGATCCCTATTATGGGGCTGTAAGGTAAAGTGAAGAAATCCTTCTCGACCCTCTCAGGCGAGATGTCTTTTAGGTCATAAAAGGTTATGGTGTGATTGTTTATTGGTGACAGGAGTTGTTGCAAAAGTAGTCATTTCGCCATTTACGAATGGGCCTCAAAGTGGTATAATGAGTAGGTTAAAAGGCTAGTTTTAAAAGAACGACGCCAATAGGAAAGAAATAAGGAGAATCCCATGGGACGTAAGTGGGCAAACATTGTTGCCAAGAAAACCGCTAAAGACGGTGCTAACTCGAAAGTTTACGCCAAGTTTGGTGTTGAGATTTATGTAGCTGCTAAAAAGGGTGATCCAGACCCAGAAACCAACGGTGCCCTTCGCTTTGTTATCGATCGGGCTAAGCAGGCGCAAGTGCCTAAGCACATCATCGATAAGGCGATCGATAAGGCCAAGGGGAATACGGATGAAACCTTTACAGAGGGACGTTACGAAGGTTTTGGACCAAATGGCTCTATGATTATCGTCGATACCTTGACCAACAATGTCAACCGTACAGCGGCTAATGTCCGTGCTGCTTTTGGGAAAAACGGTGGGAACATGGGTGCGTCAGGTTCGGTATCTTACTTGTTTGACAACAAAGGTGTGATCGTCTTTGCTGGCGATGATGCCGACAGCATCTTTGAGCTCTTGCTTGAAGCGGATGTGGAAGTGGACGATGTGGAAGCAGAAGAGGGTAACATCCATGTCTACACAGCTCCAACTGACCTCCACAAAGCTGTTGAGGCCCTCCGTGAGAGTGGTGTGGAAGAGTTCCAAGTAACTGAGCTTGAGATGATTTCCCAATCTGAGGTTGAACTTGATGGTGATGACCTTGCGACGTTTGAAAAACTCTACGATGCCTTAGATGACGACGAGGACGTTCAAAAAATCTACACCAATGTAGACGGGTTCTAATTAAAAAAAATAAACCAGTTAGGAGCAACTTTCCTAGCTGGTTTTGTGCTTTATTGGAAAATGACTTTAAGTTGTTTTCTGGATTATTATGAATCGTTGGGCGTGCGGTTCTTAGCCATTGTCTAATATCACAAGGATGGTCCTCTCTTTCCTTCTCAAATCTCTAAGAGATTCAAAAAACCAGGCCAAGGGACTGGTTTTTAAAGGGACTATTTAACAGATCCACCGGTAATGCCTTCCACATAGTATTTTTGCATATACATAAAGAGAAGGGTGATAGGAATAGCGATAAGAACAGAACCAGCCGCGAAAGACTTGAACCATTCATTGATGGTATCCCGTTCAATCATATTGAACAGACCTATGGCTACGGTGTACTTGCTAGTGGCGTCTCCTAAGATGACTCGTGCAAAGATAAAGTCAATCCATGGGCCAATGAAGGCTGTTAAAGCAGTATATACAATAATTGGTTTGGATAGAGGTAAGGTAATTTTAAAGAAAATATCCTTGCGGGTAGCGCCATCTATCATTGCTGATTCATCTAAGGAGTATGGGATAGTATCGAAAAATCCTTTAACAATATAAAAACCTAAAGCAGCACCTGCTGAATAAACAAGAACAAGGGCAAACAGGGTTTGTGTCAAGTTCAAGGCCTTTAAGATAAAGTAAATGGCAATCATAGACATAAAACCTGGAAACATATTAAGGACTAAGGCCAGTTTGAGGTAACCATTGCGGTATTTGAAATTAATACGACTAAGGACATAAGCGACTGCTACAGTAATAAAGGTTGAAATAATTGTCGTTGCAATAGCAACAATCGTTGTGTTCATAAACCATTGGGCGAAGGGGAAGGAACTATTGGTAAACAGCTTAGTATAGTTGGCTAGAGTGAAGGTTTTAGGAATAAAATAATTCACATAAGCTGTTCCCTCACCTCTGAAGGATGTCAGAATGACCCATGCAATGGGAAAAAGCCAAATGATTGATAAGACAATCAGGATAGCATAAACAATAGCGAGAGTTAATTTTTTCTTTGATTTCATTATTTCGCCGCTCCTTGTTTGTAAGAATTTGTCCGTGTGTATGCTAAGAGACTAAAGATTGCTGAGATAGCAAAAATCAAGATACCAATAACTGATGCTAGGTTATAGTCTGCAGCAGAAACGGTTAATTTGTAAAGCCAGGTGACCAAAAGATCGGTCGACCCTGCCTGATAATAGGTAGAGTTTGTAGGGCCACCACCTGTCAAAAGGAAAATAACATTAAAGTTATTAATATTTCCAATAAACTGTTGGATGAGGTTTGGAGTCATAATCAGAAGAATCTGTGGGAAAGTAATGGATTTAAAAATCTGGAATTTATTAGCACCATCAATTTCAGCTGCTTCTAATTGTTCTTTTGGCAAGTTCATAATAATTGACGTTGCTACTAACATGGTGAAAGGAATACCAACCCACATATTAACAAAAATAATAGAGAATTTAGCCCAGGTTGGATCCGACAAGAACGGTAATGGGTTATTAAGTAGGCCAATATTCATTAAGAGAGAGTTGAGTGGACCAGCGTCGTTTAGCAAGTTTCGCATAATCAAAAGGGAGATAAATTGCGGTACTGCGATTGTAATGACAAAAATAGTCCGCCACATCTTCTTAAACTTTAACCCCTTGGTGTTAATAAGGAGAGCTAGGAGTATCCCAAAGAAGAAGTTGGTTGCTGTTGCGGCAACAGCCCAAATGAGAGTCCAAGAAAGGACTGGGAAGAAGGTGCCAGCCATGCGGCCTGTAAAGACATTACCAAAGTTTGCTAATCCAACCCAATCAAAAAGATGTTTGGGAGGGAGGTGGTTATGATCATAGCTGGTAAAAGCTAGACTAATCATATAAACGAGAGGTAATATTGTAAAAAGAAGCACTCCAATCATAGGAATTGACATCAAGGTCATATGGAAACGGCCATCAGTCAAACTACGAAAATCATCCATAAATGTCGGGATTTTCATACCATTTTTTTTGAGGACGTACATGTTTCGAGCGCTTTTCAAATTACACCAATAAATATAGGCAAATACAAGACAAAAAATGATGGATGCTAAGCCAAAAATGAGCATCAACATGGAGTTATCACCCTTTGTAGCAACCTGAATTTTAATACCATTAACAACTTTTTCAGTCATTCCTTGGGTTTCTGTTCCCAAAGTTATCAACCCTCTAACTCCCGGAACTACCTGTGTTATGAATGCAATGATGAAAAGGATCTCGGAAATTAAGAAGAGGAATCCTTTAATGAATTGTTTATTGAGCAGGTTGGCTGCTCCCATAATAAGCCAGGATAATTTAATATCCCATCCTCCTTTTTGAAAGGATTCCGGTACGGTTACTTCTTCAAAGTAAACAGTATTGTTATCCATAATAACCTCCGTAAATGAAATGTAATGATCAGGCTTAAAGGCATCAGCAGTGATGTCTTTAAGCTTGAACTTTACGCGTTTTTTAAATCTAAAAAAGTGGGAGTGGGTGTCAAGGCAGAAGATTCGCCTCGCCCATCCACTCCCAACGATTTGATGTCTTATGAGGGCTTATTTACCTGCAACATCCTGGTCGAATTGTTGGAGTCTAGCCAGATAGTCTGCTGATGAAATCTTACCGTTATAAACATCAGCAAGTAGAGCTTGAGCCTCTGTCCAGAAGAAAGTCATTTCGCTTAGTTTTGGCATAACAACTGTGTAATCAGTTGAAGAGGTCATGGTTGTTACTGCTTGTGCCAATTGATTAGATGTAACAGCATCAGACATTTGAATGTCTTTATTGGAAGGAACGATACTGCGTGTTTCAAATTGGTTAGCTTGGCTTTCAGCGCTTGTGAGATGAGCTGCTAAAGCGTAAGCTGCTGCAATACGGTCGACATTATCTCCTGCAGGAGCTTGGTTAACAGCATAAAGTTTGACACCCATAAAGGCTTTTTGTTGAACCTCTTTATCACCAATTTTAATAGTAGGGTATGCTGCTACGCCAACTTTGTCTTCTCCGAGAGCTTCAACTGCAGCAGGGTAATCCCAAGGACCAGATTCAAAGGCAGCAACTTTTCCTGAGCCGAATTCAGAAATCACATTACTTGGATCAAGGTTAACAAAGCCAGAGTTATTATTTTGGTCTGCAATCCATTGCAGAACAGACACACCAGCTTCGTTACCCCAGTTAGTTCCAGCAGGGTCTTCACCGTCTTCTCCAAAGAGGGTGTTGCCGACAGAAAGCATCAATGGTCCTGTTGCGTAAGCATTCATTTCTTTAAAAGTAGCACCGAAAGTTGCTTTTGTAGTTATGGTTTCGTATGATTTAACATCTTCCTCAGATAGAAGATCTTTGTTGTATATTAAAACTTGTGATTCAACACCAAATGGGAAGGCATAGGTTTTTCCTTGGTATTGAGCACCAGCTACAGCATTCTCAACATTATTTTCAGCAACTTCTGTAGCATATTGCTCTGGAATTTCTTGAATAACACCTGATTCAATTAATTGTCCGAGTTGGTCATGTGGGAGAGAAAAGACATCAGCAGCGCTTTCAGGGTCTTTCTTTACATTTTCTTGAGCTTTAGAGTCATTTGACTCAATAATCTCAACGGAAACGCCCTCGTTAGCTTCCTCAAAGGCTTTTACTGTCTCTGTATAAGAAGATTTTGCATCAGTTGGTACCCAAAGCTTAAGTTTGACATCGCCACTAGCACTGGATGAGCTCGCTTCGCTAGAATCTGAAGATCCCCCATTACCACAAGCTGCAAGTGTTGCAACAGAGACAAGCGCTAAACCGCTCATCGCAAATTTAGACCATTTTTTCATGTTTGATTTCCTCCTACGAAATTCAAGTTAAATTTTATAACTCTATTATGCAACCGTTTTCCGTAATTGTCAAGTCTTTTTAGGTAAAAAAATAAAAAAAGTTCAATAATTCTTCAAAAAAGGCTAGAAATCAGGTTTTTTAAGCTATAAAAATCAAATAGTTTAACAATTGAACCACTCTTCTTTGAAAAACAGAATGCAACAGGTTGCATTAAATTCTTGCAATGCTCCGAAAGATGGTGTAAAATCACAATAGATGACCTGCATCCTTATGATGCAGGAGAGTGAGAATGAGGTGATGATATGGTAACGATTCGAGATGTCGCGGAAAGAGCTGGTGTCAATCCATCAACGGTCAGTAGAGCCTTAAAAGACAGCTCTGCCATTTCCAAAAAAACAAAAGAAAAAGTTAAAAAAGCTATGGACGAGCTAGGCTATGTTCCTAACTTGGCTGCTAAAATGCTTGCTAGTGGGTATACCCATTCTATCGGGGTCGTATTTCCTCCGATGACAACGCGGGATACCAAGAGTCAGCCCTTCCATATGGAAATCCTAACGGAGATTAACCATACAGCCAAGGCTAATGGCTACACCATTTCCATTGCAACGGGCGATACCACAGAGGACCTTAAAAACCAGATTCACCACATGTATAGGGAACGGAGAGTAGATGGTTTTATTCTCTTGTATTCTTATAAAGATGACCCTGTTCAAGCTCATCTTTTAGCCAATCACATTCCCTTTGTTATGATAGGGACACCTGTCCAGTACGAGAATGAAACGACCTATGTTGATAACGATAATAAGCTAATGGCTAAAACAGCTGTGCAATATCTTCAGGAAAAGGGCCATGATCGCATTCTTTTTGTAACGGATAATCTGGATGGTGAAGTCCAAAAGGATCGCTACAGTGGCTATCAGTCGGGGATTGAAATGCTGGGCTTAGAAACTCACGAGGCTTTGATCTTTGACCGCAACCAGCCTGAAACGGTAGACCAGTTGGTTCAAACTATCGCAGATTATAAGGCTTCAGCTTTGGTGGTTATTGATGATATGCTGTCGTTACGTGTTAGCCAACTCTTGTCCTTTTACCAGTTGAAAGTTCCAGATGATATTTCCATCATATCTTTCAACAACTCTGCTTATGCTAAGATTATCCACCCGTATTTAACGACCTTTGATGTCAATATTGCAGCCCTAGGTCGCACGGCTTTTACACGGATTTTTGAAAAAGTTCAGGACAAGATAGATGAAAATGCTAAGGTCATCGTTCCCTTTACACTCAAGGAGCGCGAGAGTGTCCTTGAACGAAAGGACATGAACTAAACGGACCAGATCACATCTTGAAGGTTAGGGATTCATTTGAAGAAATAGGACAGAACGCTTGGAATGAGAGCGGTTCTGTCTTTTTTTGATTAAAAGTCTTGCCATTTCCATAAAAGTGATTTATAATAAATCGAAACAGTGCAATCGGTTGCGTAACTTGTTGTAACCTGATGATCCCTTTAAAAACTCTAGAAAGGAATGCTCTTATGAAACGTAGTAGTGGTATCTTAATGCCTATTTTTTCCCTACCAAGTCCTTATGGGATTGGTGATTTTGGCCAAGTTGCCTATGATTTTGTCGACTTTCTGGTTGAAACGCAACAAAGCTACTGGCAGATACTTCCCTTAGGAACCTTGAGTTATGGAGAATCCCCTTATCAATCGTATTCTGCTTTTGCAGGCAATCCTTATTTTATTAGCTTGGATTTTCTGCGTGATGAAGGTTTAATAGATGATAAGGATTTTGATGGGCTAGATTTTGGAGCTAATGACCAGGAAGTTGATTATGATATGGTCTATGCTAGTCATGATCAGCTGTTAAGAAAGGCTGTCGACACTTTTAGTGCTAGAGGGTTTAGCGCTGATTATGAGACGTTTATCTTAAACCAAAAAGAGTGGTTGTTAGATTTTGCCGACTATATGGCCATCAAGGATCATTTTGGTGGGGTTTCTTGGTTAGATTGGCCAGATGAAACCATCCGCCAGAGGACGGGGATTGCTATCAGGTATTACCGTCAGTTACTCGCTGATAAATGGACCTACCATCAGGTCACTCAGTATTTCTTTTTTAAACAGTGGCATCAGCTAAAGGCTTATGCTAATCAAAAAGGCATTCAGATTATCGGAGATATGCCTATCTATGTTTCCTCAGACAGCAGTGACATGTGGCGGTCGCCCCAATACTTTAAAACGGACCAGAATGGTCATCCCTCTGTCGTTGCCGGTTACCCGCCGGATCCATTTTCAGAAACCGGGCAACTCTGGGGAAATCCTATATACAACTGGGAGGCGATGGCTAAAGACGATTATGCCTGGTGGAAAGAGCGGATGGGAATGCTCTTTGAACTCTATGATGTCGTGAGGATTGACCATTTTATAGGTTTTAATGCGTTCTGGGAGATACCAGTAGGCGACGAAACAGCAAAGAATGGAAGATGGGTTAAAGGTCCTGGCTATGACCTCTTTGAAAGCCTCAAGGAGCATTTCCGTCACCTGCCCATCATCGCTGAAGACCTGGGGCTGGTTACTGAAGAAGCGAAAGCCCTCCTTGCTGTAACAGGTTTTCCGGGTATGAAAATATTGCAATTTGCCTACGACGCACAAAATGACAGTGACTATTTACCGCACAACTGCCAAAAACAGTCGGTCGTCTACACTGGGACCCATGACCATAATACGATCAAGGGCTGGTATAACGATGAAATCACTGATGAAACACGAGCGTTTTTTGATGCATATAGCCATCGGCAGTCGAGTGAATCAGCCAGTCAAGCGATGATCCGTCAAGCTTGGTCGGCTCCATCTTACCTCGCCATCACACCGATGCAAGATCTACTGGAGTTAGATGGAACAGCTCGTATCAATTCCCCGGGAACCTTGGGTGGGAATTGGAGCTGGAGGATGAAGCCTCATGCCATCACAGATGATCTCATCGCTAGCTTAACAGAACTCACAAGACGCTACAAACGTGAAAGAACTCCTAAGAAAAGGACATAAAGCATTTATAGTGAGAGGTCGGCCACTAGTTTATCTAGCCAGGTTTTGTCCTCCTCTTTTTTTGATTTTTTGGGACATTTTTTAGAGCCAATAAAGAAAACCTATCACCGTGATAAGAATTCTATAAGGTTGAATCGATGGGCAAACATCCAGACTTGTGATAAGATAGACTAGTCATTTAAAACGGCTAGGTGTAAAGATTCCTAGCAAAAGAAGGAGACAAAAATGAAATTGAAAAAACTTTTAACAGTGACAGGATTAGGCCTAGCAGCGACACTTTTGGCTGCATGTAGCTCATCTAATGATTCAACAGCTGATAGCTCAGCATCAAGTGAAGCATCTGCTGAAAAAACAAAAATTTACTTGGGAACAAATGCTTCTCCAAAACCATTTAACTATGAAGACGAAGATGGTAACTTGACGGGTTATGAGTTCGAAGTGGTTAAAGCTGTTTTTGAAGGTCTTGATCAGTATGAATTGGAATATGAAGTAACAGAGTGGTCTTCAGTCTTTGCTGGTCTTGACTCTGACCGTTACCAACTTGCGGTAAATAACATCTCTTATACTGATGAACGTGCTGAAAAGTATCTTTACTCTGTACCAACAGCGTCAAACCCGCTTTCTATGATTGTTCCTAAAAACAGTGACATCACTGGCTTGGATGATATCGGCGGCAAGTCAACAGAAGTTGTTCAAGGAACAACAACTGCGACTCAGTTGGAAAAATACAACGAAGAAAACCCTGATAACACAACAACTATTAATTATACAAGAGATTCGATCCAAGCTATCTTGAACCGTTTGAATGACGAGCAGCACGACTACAAACTCTTTGAAGGAATCGTTGCTCAAACAATCGCGGATGACCAAGGGTTGGATAACTTGAAAGTTATCGATCTTCCAGCAGATACACGTCCTTTGATCTACATCATCTTTGCGGATGGTCAAGAAGAGTTGCGTGACCAAGTCAACGAACGATTGAAAGAATTGGAAGCAGACGGAACATTGGCTGAGCTTTCAGAAAAATTCCTCGGTGGAAACTACGTGCCATCAGCTGATGAATTGGTTGCACCAAACTAATCTTAAGCATATAGTTTAAAACTATACCTATTACTACTTAATAAGTATTTGTCAAGGATTTCAAAATATGGCAAACTAATTAAGTAGTCTTTTTGATAAAGACAGTTATCAAGCATCGCAATATAAGGAGAATCCCTATGACATTAAAAAAATGGTTAAGCGTATCTGGCCTAGCGCTTGCCTCAGCTACTCTTTTAGCAGCATGTGCCCCAGCTTCAAACTCATCAAGCACGTCTAACGCATCAGATTCTGATGCTACAGAAGTTTTGGTTAAAGTTGGTGTTATGACCATGACTGAAGCTGATGAAGACCGTTGGGACAAAATCGAAGACGAGCTCGAAGCAGCGGGTCACAACATCGATATCGAATTTACACAATTTACCGATTACTCACAACCTAACCCAGCAGTTGCTGAAGGTGAAGTGGATATCAATGCTTTCCAACACCACAGCTTCCTCAACAACTGGAACAAAGAAAACAATGGTGACTTGGTTGCCATCTTGGATACATATTTGAGTCCAATCCGTCTCTATTCAGGAACTGAAAATGGCAAGAATAAGTATGCGTCAGTCGATGAGCTTCCTGAAAATGCTACCGTTGCTATTCCCAATGATCCGACGAACGGAAGCCGTGCCCTTTATGTCTTGCAATCTGCTGGATTGATTGAACTAGGTGTTTCTGGTGATACATTTGCGACTGTTGCCGATATTACTGATAATCCTAAAAACATTACCATCACTGAATTGGACGCTAGCCAAACAGCTAATTCATTGATCGATGTGGACGCAGCCATTGTTAACAACTCCTATGCAGTTCCAGCTAACTTGGACTACAAAAATGCGCTTTATGTAGAACAAAAAGATGAAAACTCACAACAATGGGTCAATATCATCGCAGCTCCAAAAGATTGGAAAGACAAAGACAATGCTGAAGCGATTCAAGCGATTCTTGACGCTTACTACACAGACTCTGTGAAGACTTCTATTGAAAAAGAATCTGACGGACTTGACTTGCCAGTTTGGTAATTTGTGTTTGGTAATTTGTATGGAACAGGACGGGGAGCGTGTGGAGACATACGCTCCTTGGTTTATTTCTGGAGGAGAAAAGACATGACCTTAACAGAGAAAGAATTGTTGGAAGCCTTTGAAGCTGATAAGATTGCTCAGCGTTATTTTGATCATTTAAAGACCTTGATTGGTAAAAAGTCCATCTTTGCCCAGCAAATCGGTTTATTAGATGTGGCGACTTATTTAAAGGAGCTTTTTGAAGAGGCTGGTGCAACGGTTACCTTAGATAATCGTTATGCGGCGCCTTTTGTGATGGCTAAATTTTCATCCCCTAAGCCAGATGCGAAGACTTTGATTTTTTACAATCATTATGACACGGTTCCGGCAGATGCTGATCAACCTTGGACAGCTGATCCCTTTACCTTGTCTGTTCGTGAGGGGTATGCCTATGGGCGAGGCGTTGATGATGATAAGGGGCACATCACGGCCCGTCTTTCAGCAATTGTCCGATATCTACAGGAGCATCAAAGCCTGCCGGTCAATATTATCTTTATCATGGAAGGGGCTGAGGAATCGGCGTCTGTTGATTTGGACAAATACTTAGACGACTATCAAGAGGAGCTAAAAGGAGCAGACCTTCTTGTGTGGGAGCAAGGCATTCGCAATAACTTAGGGCAACTGGAGATTTCTGGAGGCAATAAAGGGATTGTGACCTTTAACCTTACCGTGGATTCAGCAGAAGTCGATATTCATTCTTCTTTTGGAGGGGTCATTGACTCGGCTTCTTGGTATCTCCTACAAGCGTTGACGACTCTAAGAGACCGTGATGGGCGCATTCTCGTTCATGGACTGGTGGACAAGGCTAACATCCCGACAGAGCGTGAACTCGCCTTGGTTGAGCAATTTGCCCAGCGTCGCCCTGAAGGGGTTCAAGTAGTTTATGGCCTTAAACTGCCTCTTTTAAAGGCAGAGCGAGAAGATTTTTTAAGGCATCTCTTTTTTGAGCCCTCTATTAACATCCAGGGTATCCAAACGGGTTACCAAGGGCAGGGGGTCAAAACGATTTTACCGTCCAAAGCCAGTGCTAAGATGGAAGTACGCTTGGTGCCGGGATTGACACCGGACGGTGTTTTAGATACAATAAAACAGCATTTGGCTAAAGAGGGCTTTGAAAAAGTTGTGGTCACTAAAACGTTAGGTGAGATGAGTTACCGTAGCGATATGTCAGCACCATCTATTCTCAATTTGATTGCGGTAGCAGAAGCACATGAAGGGAGAGAAGTGGCGGTTTTACCGACATCACCAGGAACAGGTCCCATGCATACAGTTTTTGACGCTCTCGGTGTCCCTATCGCTGGCTTTGGTCTGGGACATGAAAAGAGCCGTGATCACGGAGGGGATGAAAACATTCGTCTCGCGGATTATTACAGCCATATCCAATTAGTAGAAAGATTAATCAACAGTTATGAGTAAAGCAATTATTCAGTTAGATCATATTGATGTAACATTTGAGCAAAAGAAACGCCAGATAGATGCGGTCAAGGATGTCACCATTCATATCAATCAAGGCGATATCTATGGGATTGTCGGTTATTCTGGTGCAGGAAAATCGACTTTGGTGCGTGTCATCAATTTGCTGCAGGTTCCTTCGGCGGGAAAGATTTCTATTGACGGCGATGTTATTTATGATGAGAAAGTCCTCTTAAAGAGTAAGGATTTAAGGGCGAAGCGTCGTGAAATTGGCATGATTTTCCAACATTTTAACCTCATGGCGCAGTCTACTGCTGCTGAAAATGTCGCCTTTGCTTTGAAACACTCTGGCTTATCAAAGGATGAAAAGGCAGCAAAGGTCGCTAATCTTTTAGAACTAGTAGGCTTGTCCGACCGTGCAGACAACTACCCAGCCCAGCTGTCTGGCGGGCAGAAACAGCGGGTGGCCATTGCGCGTGCGCTGGCCAATGACCCTAAGATTCTGATTTCAGATGAAGCGACTTCTGCCCTTGATCCTAAAACGACCAAGCAGATTTTGGCTCTCTTAAAAGAGCTCAATGAGAAGTTGGGATTGACTATTGTTCTGATCACGCATGAAATGCAGATTGTTAAAGACATTGCTAACCGTGTGGCGGTCATGCAAAATGGTCACCTCATTGAAGAAGGTTCGGTTCTCGATATATTCTCAGGTCCTAAACAGGCCTTGACCCAAGATTTCATTAAAACCGCTACTGGGATTGATGAAGCCATGGGTAAAATTGTTCAGCAAGATGCCGTCAAATACCTGCCTCAAGGGAGTCGTTTGGTTCAGCTTAAGTATGCTGGCCAATCGACGGATGAACCAATTTTGAATGACATTTATGCTAAATTCCATGTGAAAGCTAACATTCTCTTTGCTAATATTGAGATTTTAGACGACACACCTGTTGGGGAGATGATTGTGATTTTATCAGCGACAGATGATAAGGTGGACCAAGCGACTCAAGCCTTGCAAGAGGCTGGTGTCAGTGTTGTGGTATTGAAAGAAGGTGGCCATCAATGATAGAATGGATTCAAGAGAACTTGCCCAATGTTATCAAAATGGGCTGGGAAGGACAGGCTGGTTGGGGAACCGCTATTTATGCGACCTTATACATGACCTTTTATTCCTTTATTATCGGAGGGATAATGGGTTTGTTAGGGGGACTGTTCTTAGTGCTGACAGGTCCTCGCGGTGTGATTGCTAATAATTTCTTCTATCAAATTCTAGATAAAATTGTTTCCGTCTTTCGGGCCATTCCATTTATTATCCTCCTTGCCCTCATTTCTCCAGTGACACGGGCCATTGTGGGGACTAGACTTGGAGCGACGGCTGCTATTGTACCACTGTCTTTGGCTGTTTTTCCCTTTTATGCTAGACAGGTTCAGGTTGTCTTAGCAGAATTGGATGGTGGGGTGATTGAAGCGGCGCAAGCTAGTGGTGCTAACCTTTGGGACATCATCTTAGTTTATCTCCGTGAGGGCTTGCCCGACCTGATTCGCGTCTCAACCGTAACGCTGATCTCCCTCATTGGGGAAACGGCCATGGCTGGAGCGATTGGCTCAGGAGGATTAGGAACCGTAGCTGTTTCATACGGTTATAACCTCGGTCGGCAGGATGTCACGATTGTCGCCACAATCCTCATTTTAATTCTGATTTTTAGTGTGCAATTTATTGGGGATTTTCTGACACGGAAAATCAGCCACCGGTAACGATACAAAAAACATCTCTAAGGCGCTCTTAGAGATGTTTTTATGTGGATTTTAGGATTTTGGAAAAGAATTCTTTAAAAACGAGAGTTGGAAATGGAATAGCCATCATTAGGAACATGTATGGTGTAAGGTTAACTTGGGTTGCTCTGGTATTCTTAGATTTCTGTCTATTTTTGAAAATGTTATGCCTTGGAGTGGCGGGCTAATCTGGATGGCTGATTAACATTGTGAGAGGTTTTTTTGGTCTGAGTGAGGCCGGCTAGTAGGCTCATGGCTAAAAAGACTATTGCGGCATACCAGTAAGGCTGTTCCATGCTTGTTGATCGACCAGAAATCTCAATGATTCCCTTAATCAGACAGCCACTTGCAATAATCCCTAGAGTGGAATTAAAAAGAAGTAGGGACAGGCGGTTGGTTAGCCAGGTCATCTGCCAAAGGCTTAGAAAGCAAAGCACCATGCCAGCTAACGGCGCAAGGAACATGAGACGCATGTAAGGGGAAGATTCGCCGTAGCTGAAGTGTTCATAGACAAACGTGAAGACAATGGAAAAGACTGTCAGCCCGAGGTAGGCAAAACCGGCTTTTCGGAAGCTGTGATTAGTAACCGATGTAAACAATATCACTCACCGCCCTTTCTTTGATGGTATTTCCGTTGGTAGTTGGATTGTTAATGATCTGACCATTAAAGTACATGGTCGATGACCCGCCGCCGTCGAGATTATAGGCAGTGGTCACGCCATAGGATTGCATGATCTCAGCCATCTCATAGAGGGTTAAGCCAGTAGATGCATCTGTCCTTCCGTCAGAAACAATGATGATATAGTGGAGGCTGCCGTCCTCTTCCTCGATAATGCCGATGGCCGTCCGAGGGTTGTCAGACATAGCTCTACCGACTTCATCGCTTGAAGAAACAGCTATCTCGCCATTTGAGACCAAGGTTGGACCAAAGGCAAAGGTATTGACGACACCGCTATCGAGCAAGGCTTGAGCAGTGGTATCCTCTTCGTTGAAGGTTTGGAAGCTACCATCTGCATACACAGCCAAATCCTCGTATTCAGAACTTCGAGAGGTATCGCGGTAAATCACGCCGTTTTTAATGACATAGCCCGTCTCATTGGCACCGTAGTAATCACCGTTAACAGCAAAGATGGCATTGTTAGAACTCGCAATAGCTGATGTAGTCTCCGTTATATTAGTTCCAAAGGTGTTTTTAGCGAGTGCTGTTTTAAGATACTCAGCACTGGATAGCTCAATATCGGCCACATAGTAGGTCGTATCTCCATTACTTTCGGTAGTGATGGTAATAGAGATGTTGTCATCTTGATAAGAGCTATCAGTCACCGTTGCTTGACCTGAAGAAGCATCGTTGCTAGTGGTTGTATCAGAACTTGAAGTTGTGGCGTTGGTTTGGGCGACAACGACTTGACTAACGGCTGATGGTATCACAAAGGTTTTGAGCAGAGAATAAGTATTTGCTCCTACAAGAATAGAACTAAATAGGATAGTATAGGCATGTTTTTTAAAAAATGACATAACATCCTCCTCTCTAAAGGTATATGCTTAAAGTCTACCGTCCGTGTCTAAAACGAAGCTGAAAATTTTCTGAAAGAAACCTTAAGTGCTTGTGTTTAAAGATGGTTAGTAGCTAAAATGGATGACGTTTTGAGGACGATGGCGTGAAAAGGCTCTGCTTTACACCAAAAAAGCAGAAAACCGACGTTCTCTGCTAGACGATTGATGAGTCATTTGGACTTGGGCAAACCATAGGAATCGAATTTATATTACTCTCTCAATTGGTTCGGCTTAGGATTAAAACCAGGAAGATTGACCTTGTAGCGAATGACAATGAGTCTAATAACCAAGCAAATGATAAATAAGGCAATGTAAACTGGAATTTCAGGAAGTCTTAAATTGACGACTAGGAGATGGTAGCAGATGCCTGCACCAAAGGCTAAGACAGCATAGATATCTGCCTTGAGTACAATAGGAACTTCGTTGACCAAGAGGTCTCGAATAATTCCTCCTCCAACACCTGTTAGGGTTGCTAGGAGGCCAGAAGTCATCGGATTCATCCCCATCTCAACTCCTTTGCTGGCACCAATCAAGGCAAAGATGACCAACCCGATGGCATCAAAGGTCAGGTTGGTGATGGTTAAAAAGGTATAAAGTTTGTGCGTCCGAGGCTGGTCCACCTTTTGGCGAATGACAAAGGCATACATCAATAGCGAAACGACGATAGATAGGTAAATCGGTTTTGGGTCGACCAAGGCCACTGGAATCTCTGAGAGCATCATATCCCGGAGCATGCCACCACCACAAGCGGTGATGATAGCTAATAAGGTAAAGCCAAACAAATCCAATTGGTGTTTAAAACCTTTTGCAGCACCAGAAACAGCAAAGGCGATGGTCCCCAGATAGTTGCACAGGGTTAAAAAAAGTTCGAAAGTCACGAAAAACCTCACAGGACTGTTGATTGATGAACATTGTCTCTCTTTTCTAAAAGAATCTCGGTCGAGCGCCTGGCCACTAGATTTGCTGGATAGGATCTCGGGCTAATCTAGGGCTAAGATTGTTTGCTTAGAGAAACAAGATTATTATATCAAAAAAATAAGAAAGGAGGGTAGCCATAGACTTCTAAAAAAGTTTGTGAATAGTAGGATGAAAAAGATGCCCCAATTTTTAGAAAAAAGTGAAATTTGTCACAATTAAAAAATGAAAAAACATTGAAAACAAGGCATTTCTAGAGAATGGCTGGGTATTCTAGGAAAACGGTTCAAATACTTGAACTTTGTGAAAAATTACAATAGAATGAAGAGGTATAAGAATTATCCTTGGAGGAAAAAATGACAACACTTTCTAAAGAAAAACACTTAGACATGTTTCTTAAAATGCAACGTATCCGCGATGTTGATATGACCCTCAACAAATTAGTGCGTCGTAACTTTGTACAAGGGATGACACACTTCTCAGTAGGTGAAGAAGCAGCTGCAGTTGGTGCAATGGCTGAGTTGACTTATGATGATATCATCTTCTTAACACACCGCGGACATGGTCACTGTATCGCAAAGGACATGGACCTTAACAAAATGATGGCTGAGTTGGCTGGTAAAGCGACTGGTGTCTCTAAAGGACGCGGTGGTTCTATGCACTTGGCTGACATTGAAAAAGGAAACTACGGGACTAACGGTATTGTAGGTGGTGGTTTTGCCTTGGCAACTGGTGCCGCTCTTACCCAACAATATACAGGAACAAATAATGTTGTTATTGCTTTTTCAGGTGATGGTGCGACTAACGAAGGGTCTTTCCATGAGTCTGTTAACATGGCAGCTACATGGAAATTACCAGTCATCTTCTTTATTACGAACAACCGTTATGGTATTTCTATGGATATTGCTAAAGCAACCAATACACCATACCTTTACACACGTGCGGAAGCTTACGGCATTCCTGGGCACTATGTTGAAGATGGCAATGATGTGATTGCTGTTTATGAAAAAATGAAGGAAATTGTTGACTACGTTCGTGCTGGCAACGGACCTGCTATCATTGAAGTTCAATCATACCGTTGGTTTGGTCACTCAACTGCAGATGCAGGGGTATATCGTACCAAAGAAGAAGTTGATGAGTGGAAGAAAAAAGATCCTATTAAAAAATACCGTGCTTACTTAACAGAAAACAAGATTGCAACAGATGAAGAACTAGATGCTCTTGTCGATCAAGTTAAAAAAGAAGTTGAAGACGCTGTTGAATTTGCACAAAGTAGCCCAGATCCAGAACTCTCTGTAGCGTTTGAAGACGTTTGGGTGGACTAGGATACCAAGGCGGAAAAAATCCGTATAAAAATAAGAAAGAGACACTGTGGCGTTAGCCACAAGGAGCTTTAGCATTTTTATAGGATTTTAGCCTGAGTTCATTTAGGGTACGAAGGCATATAAAACGCTTTGCAATCACTATCCTATCTCAATCTTTTAACTAAAATTTATTAACTGAAAAATCTTTGAGGAGAAACAATAGAAATGACAGAAACAAAAGTAATGGCCCTTCGTGAAGCGATTAACTTGGCCATGTCAGAAGAAATGCGTAAAGACGACAAAATCTTCTTGATGGGTGAAGACGTTGGTGTCTACGGTGGTGACTTTGGTACTTCTGTAGGCATGCTCGCTGAATTTGGTGAAAAACGTGTCAAAGACACGCCAATCTCAGAAGCTGCGATCGCTGGTGCTGCAGTTGGTGCTGCGATTACAGGGCTTCGTCCAATCGTCGACTTGACCTTTATGGACTTCATCACCATCGCTATGGATGCTATCGTTAATAACGGTGCGAAGAACAACTACATGTTTGGTGGCGGTATTAAGACACCTGTAACCTTCCGTGTGGCATCAGGTTCCGGTATCGGTTCAGCGGCGCAACACTCACAAGCGCTTGAAGCATGGTTGACACATATCCCAGGTATCAAAGTGGTTTCTCCAGGAAATGCTAACGAAGCCAAAGGATTGCTTAAATCATCTATCTTGGATAATAACATTGTCCTCTTTATCGAACCAAAAGCCCAGTATGGTAAAAAAGAAGAAGTGACTCTTGACCCTGATTTCTACATTCCACTTGGTAAAGGGGATATCAAACGTGAAGGGACAGATGTGACTATCGTGTCATACGGTCGTATGCTTGAACGTGCTCTCCAAGCAGCTGATGAGTTAGCTGAAGAGGGCATCAGTGTTGAAGTCGTTGACCCACGTACCCTTATCCCTTTGGATAAAGAATTGATTATCGACTCTGTTAAGAAAACAGGCCGTTTGGTCTTGGTGAACGATGCCTATAAGACAGGTGGTTTCATCGGTGAAATTGCAGCAATGGTATCAGAAAGTGAAGCCTTTGACTACCTTGATGCGCCGATCGTTCGTGTAGCGAGCGAAGATGTACCTGTTCCTTACGCATCTATTCTTGAAAATGCAATCTTGCCAAACGTTGAGAAAATCAAAGCAGCTGTTAAAAAGACTGTCAACAAAGGTTAATCAAGTATAAATTTACTGGTCAGGCATTGCTGTGACCAGTATGGTTTTGTTTGACCCAAAGACTGCAAACCAAGACTAGGAAGGAAACCAAACATGGCTATTGAAATTATTATGCCTAAACTCGGTGTAGACATGCAAGAAGGTGAAATCATCGAGTGGAAAAAACAAGAAGGCGATATGGTCAATGAAGGCGATATTCTTCTTGAAATCATGTCTGATAAGACAAACATGGAGCTTGAAGCAGAAGATTCAGGTATCCTGATTAAAATTCTAAAAGGTGACGGTGAGACCGTTCCTGTTACAGAAGTTATCGGTTATCTCGGTGCTGAAGGCGAAACTGTTGACACCGAAACGGTTGTTGCAGCGGGTTCTCCAGCCGTCAGCGATGCCCCTGTAACGACAACTGAAGACGTTGCTCCAGTAGCAGTACAAGTACCCGTTGCTCCTGCTGCCAAACCACAAGGCGGTGGCAAAGTTCGTGCCACTCCAGCCGCTCGTAAAGCAGCACGTGAGCTTGGTATTGACCTTGGATTGGTGCCAGGGACAGGCGCTCTTGGGCGTGTCCACAAGGACGACGTTGAAAACTTTAAGGGTGCTCAACCGAAAGCAACACCACTGGCTCGTAAGATTGCAGAAGACAATGGTCTTAATCTTGCTAGCTTAGTTGGTACAGGTGTTGGTGGTAAGATCGTCAAAGAAGACGTCCTCGCAGCTATTAAACCTGCTCAAGCTGAGGCGACTGCACCAGCAACGGAAAAAGCAGCTGACAAACCAGCCAAAGAATTACCAGAAGGCGTTGAAATCATCAAGATGAGTGCTATGCGTAAGGCCATCTCGAAAGGAATGACGCATTCCTACTTGACAGCACCAACCTTCACGCTTAACTACGACATTGACATGACTAACCTCATGGCCCTTCGTAAGCAAGTACTTGAACCGATCATGAATAAGACTGGTCTTAAAGTAACCTTTACAGACTTGATTGGTCTTGCGGTAACGCGTACCTTGATGAAGGAAGAGCACCGCTACATGAACGCATCCTTGATCAATGATGCCAATGATATCGAACTTCACAAGTTTGTTAACCTTGGTATCGCAGTTGGTCTTGATGACGGTCTTGTGGTGCCAGTTGTCCACGGAGCAGACAAGATGAGTCTTTCAGACTTTGTTGTTGCTTCAAAAGATGTCATCAAAAAAGCACAATCAGGTAAGCTTAAAGCTGCTGAAATGTCTGGTTCAACCTTCTCCATTACTAACCTTGGAATGTTTGGAACCAAGACTTTCAACCCAATTATTAACCAACCAAACTCGGCTATCTTGGGTGTTGCAGCGACGATCCAAACACCAACAGTTGTTGATGGTGAAATCAAAATCCGTCCAATCATGGCAATGTGCTTGACCATTGACCACCGTATCATCGATGGTATGAATGGTGCGAAGTTCATGGTTGACCTCAAGAACCTCTTGGAAAATCCATTAGAGTTGTTGATTTAAGGTGAAACGTCATTATCTAAGTTGAATCTAGAATAACTAGATTAATTAGACTGATAAACGATAAAAGTTCTGAAAGGAAATACAAAAATGGCTTTTGAAGTAATTATGCCTAAGCTCGGTGTAGACATGCAAGAAGGCGAAATCATCGAGTGGAAAAAACAAGTTGGTGATGTGGTTAACGAAGGGGATATCCTTCTTGAAATCATGTCAGATAAAACAAACATGGAACTTGAAGCAGAAGATTCAGGTGTCCTCTTGAAAATTGTTCGCGAAGCTGGTGAAACCGTTCCTGTAACAGAGGTTATCGGATACATTGGTGCAGAAGGTGAAGTGGTTGAAGAGGCTGCAGCAGCACCTGCGGCTGACGTGGCTAAAGCAGAAGCTGACCTTAAAGCAGCTGGTCTTGAAGTACCAGCTGCGCCAGCAGCACCTGCAGCACAAGCCCCTAAAGCTGATTTAGCAGCAGACGAGTACGACATGATCGTCGTTGGTGGTGGCCCTGCTGGTTACTACGCAGCCATTCGTGGTGCTCAACTTGGTGGAAAGATTGCCATCGTTGAAAAATCTGAATTTGGTGGTACTTGCTTGAACGTCGGCTGTATCCCAACGAAAACTTACCTTAAAAACGCTGAAATCCTTGATGGTTTGAAGATTGCTGCTGGTCGTGGTATCAACCTGGCTTCAACAAACTACACCATCGATATGGATAAAACCGTTGATTTCAAGAACTCAGTTGTTAAGACCCTTACAGGTGGTGTTCAAGGTCTCTTGAAAGCCAATAAAGTAACCATCTTTAACGGACTTGGTCAAGTAAACCCTGATAAGACTGTTACGATTGGTTCAGAAACCATCAAAGGACGTTCAATCGTTCTTGCAACGGGTTCTAAAGTATCTCGTATCAACATTCCGGGTATCGATTCTAAATTTGTCTTGACATCAGACGATATTCTTGACCTTCGTGAAATGCCGAAATCACTCGCCGTTATGGGTGGTGGTGTTGTCGGTGTGGAACTTGGTCTTGTATGGGCTTCCTACGGTGTTGACGTTACTGTTATCGAGATGGCAGACCGTATCATTCCAGGTATGGATCGTGAAATCTCTGTTGAACTTCAAAAAGTGCTTTCTAAGAAAGGCATGAAATTCTTAACATCTGTTGGTGTATCTGAAATTGTTGAAGGAAATAACGAGTTGACCATCAAACTCAACAATGGTGAAGAAGTCGTTGCTGAGCGCGCCCTCTTGTCAATCGGACGTGTACCACAGTTGGCTGGTCTTGAGAACTTGAACCTTGAAATGGATCGCGGTCGTATCAAGGTCAATGCCTACCAAGAAACATCAATCCCAGGTATCTATGCGCCAGGTGATGTCAACGGTACGAAAATGCTTGCTCACGCGGCTTACCGTATGGGTGAAGTTGCAGCTGAAAATGCTATCCAAGGTAACCACCACAAGGCTAAATTGGACTACACACCAGCTGCAGTCTACACACATCCTGAGATTGCTATGGTTGGTTTAACAGAAGAACAAGCTATTGAGCAATACGGAAAAGATGGTATCCTGATTGGACGTAACAGCTTTACAGGTAACGGTCGTGCTATTGCATCTAATGAAGCGCACGGTTTTGTTAAGGTTATTGCGGATGCCAAATACCATGAAATCCTTGGGGTTCACATTATCGGTCCAGTTGCAGCTGAAATGATCAACGAAGCAGCGACCATTATGGAAGCTGAATTAACAGTTGATGATGTAGCAGCATCTATCCACGGACACCCAACATTCTCAGAAGTGATGTACGAAGCCTTCTTGGATGTCCTTGGTGTTGCGATCCACAACCCACCAAAACGTAAATAAGCTTAGATCTTTTATCTGACAGATCAGATAAGAGCTAAATCAAAAACGAGTGCCGAGTGATCAATCCTGACACTCGTTTTATTTTGGTCAAAAATCCACACACTTTTTCTATTTAAAAAATACTTTAAGAATCTCATTGAGGTGGTTTTAAACTGCCCAATTCTAGCTATTTTTGGTATAATAAACATAGCGCTTTCAGCGACATTCATTTTTCAGGAGATGACCATGAAATATATTGTCAATAACTCAAATGACCCTGCTTACAATATCGCTTTGGAGTCCTATGCCTTTCGTGAATTAACGGGAGAAGATGAGATTTTTATCCTCTGGATCAATGAGCCTGCGATCATCATTGGTAAGCACCAAAATGCGATTTCAGAAATCAATAAAGAATACACAGATGCACACGGCATTCATGTGGTCCGCCGTCTGTCTGGTGGTGGAGCTGTTTATCATGACCTTAACAACCTTAATTACACCATCATTTCAAACAAAGCTGATGAAGGTGCTTTCGACTTTAAGACGTTCTCTAAGCCAGTGATCGATACCCTAGCTGGTCTAGGTGTAGAAGCCAACTTTACAGGTCGTAATGACCTTGAAATTGATGGCAAGAAGATTTGTGGGAACGCCCAGGCTTACTACAAAGGTCGCATGATGCACCACGGTTGTCTCCTCTTTGATGTGGATATGACAGTCCTTGGCGATGCGCTCAAAGTCTCTAAGGACAAGATTGAATCTAAAGGGGTGAAGTCTGTTCGTGCTCGTGTCACCAACATCAATAATGAACTGCCAGAAAAAATCACTGTTCAAGAATTTAGCGATGCCATTCTAGAGCAGATGAAAAAAGAATACCCTGATATGACGGAATACGTCCTTTCAGAAGACGAACTCAAGCATATCCAAGAGATTCGTGATACCAAATTTGGTACTTGGGATTGGAATTTTGGAGAAACACCAGAATACACTATCGAGCGTAATGTTCGCTACCCTGCAGGAAAAATCTCAACATTTGCTAAAGTGGAAAAATCAGTTATCGAGTCCATCAAGATATACGGAGACTTCTTTGGAATTGGCGATGTGTCAGATATTGAAAACCTCTTGGTAGGCACGCGCTATGAATACCAAGACGTTCTCGAAAAACTCCAAACCATTGACACGACTCACTATTTCTCTCGCATGACGACAGAAGAAGTCGCAAAAGCGATCGTAGCATAAATCTGAGGCTTCCGTCAGGAAGCCTTTTATCGTGCAACAGAATCCTTGCATATTAATAGCCTTTTTGTTATCATTAAAGAGTCTTCAGGGCAGGGTGTAATTCCCGACCGGCGGTGAGGGCATCAGATACTGGTGCTTAAGTCCGCGAGCGTAAGCTGATGTGGTGAGATTCCACAACCGACAGTATAGTCTGGATGGGAGAAGACGAAGGCAGGAGCCTTTCTTGAAAAAAGTTATCCTAACTCTTTTTTGAGTCTTTTAATGCATTTAAGGTCTCTTTATGGAAAGCTTGATAAGATAAGGGTGTCTTGTTTTCGAAGCTTCTTTCGATTTTTAAAAATTGGAGGAAACTTGAATGACACACACACGTAAAATGGCCTTAGTAGCCATTCTCTCAGCAGTTTCTTTTTTGCTGATGTTTTTCCAACTGCCCCTCATACCGGGAGCAGATTTCTTGCAGATGGATTTTTCCATTTTGCCAGTCTTGATTGGACTTGCTATATTAGATGTCAAATCAGGAATGACGATTTTACTGATTCGCTCGCTCTTGAAGCTCTTGCTCAATAGTAGTGGTGTTTCGACCTATATCGGTCTGCCTATGAATATTTTGGCCATGGGGATCTTTATTCTCAGTTTTGCCCTCATTTGGAAAAAAAAGAAAACACCAAAATCGTTTTGGATGGCAGCCATTGTTGCAACGATTGGGTCAACCTTAGGAATGTTGGTTGCTAACTATATCTACGCTGTTCCTTTGTATGCAGCCTATGCTAACTTTGACATTAAAACCATTTTAGGTCTTGGCAATTACTTATTTGCCATGGTAGTGCCCTTTAATCTTTTGCAAGGCATTATCTTATCCGTTGCTTTCTATGGTCTTTATACCGTCATGAAACCTATTTTAAAACCTTATGAAAAATAAACAAAAATACTTTACACAGGGCTCTTTTGCCCTTTTATTCTTTGTCATACTTGGCTATACAGTCAAGTTTTACCCTGCTTACCTGACTGCCCTTGATGGAGATTTCCAAATTTGGCTTCGGGGAGAGCTTCCTGATGCTCTCAATAGCTTTTATCGCTTAGTTACCTTGCTTGGCAATACCCCTATCATTTTGGCTTATACGGCTTTGATTGCGGCTTTCTTTTATTATGTTCGTAAGTGGCGTGCCGAAGGCATTTTGATGTTGGGCAATATACTTATCATGGGAGTCGCCTCAACGGTGTTGAAAATGGTCTATAATCGCGAACGACCAAGTTTGGAGTACTTGATTGAAGATCCTATTGGGGCTTCCTTTCCGAGCTGGCATGCGGCATCAACTATGATTGTCGCTTTGAGTCTATGCATTATCATGAACCAGCGAGTAAAGACTTCTCAGCTCAGTAAGCGACTGCTGCAAGCTCTAGTCATCCTCCTTGCAGCTACCGTAGGTGTTTCTCGTCTTTACATTGGCGTTCACTACCCTTCAGATGTATTGGCAGGTTGGCTATTAGCGATTGCCATTGCTTCCATTACCTATCCCTTTTACGACCAGAAGCGCTTCGAATGGCGTTTCCAAAGCAAGCAACGATAAGGAGTCATTCCATGTGGACTGTTAAGGACTTTGATGAACTGACGACCAGGGAGTTGCACGCCATCTATGAGCTGCGCGTAGCAGTATTTGTCGTTGAACAAGCCTGTGCCTATCAGGAAGTCGATCAATCAGATTTAACCTATCTGCACGGGATGAATTGGCGCGATGGCGCTCTCGCGAGTTATTTTCGTCTGATTGAGGCCGAGGACGGTGTCCATCTGGGGCGGGTGATTGTATCCCCGAAGTTTCGAAAGCAAGGTCTAGGCCGCGGATTGCTTGAAAAAGCCCTTGATGTGACCAGAAGACTATATCCGGGATTACCCCTTCATGCTCAAGCCCAAGCTCATTTGCAAGATTTCTATGCTAGCTTTGGATTTGAGCCAGTTGGTGACGTTTATCTAGAAGATGGCATCCCTCATATTGACATGACATTACGATTATGATAAAAGTTAAGACCTGCTAGAAATTAGCAGGTTTTTGTGATATGATAAAGGCATTCAATAGACTATTAAAGACAAAAAATCTGAAGAAAGACCTAGCATCTCTTGGATTGATGGATGACTGAAGCAGGTGTTTTTTAGAAAAGTTTTGGTATAGCAGAAAGTGATGGGATTTTATGGAAAGATTAACGTGGCAAGACTACTTTATGGCCAATGCTGATTTGATTTCAAAACGCTCAACATGTGACCGAGCCTATGTGGGTGCCATCCTGGTCCGTGATAAGCGGATTATTGCTACCGGTTATAATGGTGGAGTTTCTCAGACTGAAAATTGCCACGAAGCGGGTCATCAGATGGATGAGGGGCATTGTATTCGTACGGTACATGCGGAGATGAATGCCTTAATCCAGTGTGCCAAGGAAGGGTTGTCCACGGATGGTACGGAACTGTATGTTACCCATTTTCCTTGCATTAACTGCACCAAGGCTTTGCTCCAAGCAGGGATAAAAAAAATCACATACAAGGCTGCCTATCGGCAACACCCTTTTGCACTTGAGTTGATTGCAGCTAAAGGTGTAGAGTTGGTTCAACACGATGTGCCTAAGATTCAACTAGGGGAGGAGTGAAGATGTTAAGACCTCTCCATATGGCCCATGCTTTTTTAGAAGAGATTCTAACAGATCAAGACACCGCCATAGATGCCACGATGGGGAATGGCCATGACACTCTTTTTTTGGCACAACGTGCTGGTCGCGTGGTGGCTTTTGATATTCAGGAACCAGCCCTTGAAGCAACTCAAAAACGATTGAGTGAGGCTGGTCTAACCAATGCGGAACTTTATCTGGAAGGCCACGAGCAGGTTGGCCAGAGAGTTACTCAGGCCAAGGCTGCCATTTTTAACTTAGGTTATCTACCGTCAGCGGATAAGACAGTAATTACAAGACCTAAGACTACCCTGTCAGCCATTGAACAAATCTGCGATTTGCTAGAAGTTGGTGGTCGCATAGCAATTATGATCTACTATGGTCACGAGGGGGGCGCGGTCGAGAAGGACGCTGTTCTTGATTTTGTCAAAAGCCTTCCTCAACAGGCTTTTACAGTAGCGGTCTATAAAACCATTAACCAAATCAACAACCCACCTTTTTTAGTCATGGTGGAAAAACAAAAAGGCTAGAAACTTTTTGAGGATATACTAAAGAGGCTGGGACAAAAGTCCTAGCCTTCTAATCATTTATCATCACTTAAACAAGTCGCAGTGGTTGGGAGTAACACTGACTGACTATGCCAGTTTTAGTGTTACTCCTGCATAGGTCATTAGGTGCTTTAGTACCAATGAGCCACTGCTGAGTGGGCCTCTAAGTCGCCGATTTCATCAGTTTTTAGAGACCTAACAAAAGAGGGAAACGTCGTTTCCACTATTTCCAACCTCAAACAGTCACTTTCTGACTGTTTGAGCTATGCGGAGGTGGGAGTGAGAAGGTCTGGGGATAGACCCTCAGGCCGTAGCTAAAAATGAAAAAGGGAGGGGAAATCGAACCTATTCGGTTACCGATTTTCTGCTACTCCCTTAAATATGGTATGTGCTAATCTTTAATCGGGTACTTTGCGAAAATCACACGGACACTAGGTGATGCGAGAACATCAGTTCTATCTGACTTTAATCAGACTAGTCTCTTTTTGATTGTCGTTTGGTGTTAGGCTGTTCTTTTCTGAACAGCCTTATAAACAAAGATTAAAGCAAGCCCGATTATGGCAAGGACGATAGCCACATAGAAGGCGTTTGAATAATCTCCGCCATTTGCTGTTGCCATTTGAACAGCAACCCGAGGTGCAAAGAAAGCTGCCAAGGAATATCCGGTAAAGACAATCCCATAGTTAACCCCTTGATTAGCTGGTCCATAGTTTTCCATAACAATTGAAGGGAAGACACCCATAACACCGCCAAAACAGATTCCAAGACCAATAATACCAATGGTAAAGCCAAACTGTCCAGGAATAATGGTCAAGGCTAGAAGCGATAGGGCAACCACACCGTAAATAATGGTTAAGGTATTGCTACGTCCGATTTTGTCTGAAACAGACCCCCAGATGAGGCGGCCGCTAGAATTAGCGATGGAGTACAAGCTTACATATAGTGCAGCGGTTGAAGCAGACAGTCCAAACATAGTGGTTCCAATCGGGGAGGCCTGGGAGGCGATCATCAGACCAGAGAAGGCACCAACAAAAAACATAGAGATGATAATGTAAAATAAGGGCGTTTTAAGCATATCTTTCCATGATTTATTAGTGAGGCCAGCGCCAGCTTTTTGAGGAGGTGTCCATCCTTTGGGAATAAAACCAGCTGGAGCAGGTTGGATAAAGTAGCTGGCAATCAGAACAATCACGATATAGGCCAGCCCGATTGTGCGGAAAGCCAACTTAGCATCACCAGCATTGCTTTGAATAAGGTGACTGGCAAGAGGAGACGCTATTACAGCAGCAAATCCCATGCCTCCAGTTAGAATACCGGAAGCTAATCCCCGTTTATCAGGAAAAAGACGTAGGGTATTGGAGAGTGCTCCTGAATAGGCAAAACCTTGTCCTAAACCAGCCATTAAACCGTAAGTTAAATAAAGCATGGCAGGGCTGGTGACATATCCTGTCAAGTAAAAACCGAGGGCAAATAAGATGGCACCAATAGCGATGGTCCATTTAACATAGCCTTTATCGACCAGATACCCTCCTAAAATCATAGGAATAGGACCAATGGCTGAATTGATTGCAAAAGCAAGCATGATTTCTCCCATTGACCAACCAGTTTGAGCAGAAAGTGGCCCTGCAAAAACACTAAAAGCGTAAACAGCTCCTGTACATAAAAGGATTGCTGTGGAGGCGATAATTACACGCCAACGATTGATTGAAGGTGTCATATGAATTCCTTTCTAAAATCCTATTTGTAAAAAATATCACAAGAAAAAGATAACATGGAAATCATTATTTGTCAATAAAGACAAAAAATAGTTTTTTCAAAAAGAAGATTTTGCCTAATGAAAAACTTTGTGAATAAAAAAAATCCTATCATTTTGCCAAAGTTCTTACTATATTTTTGTTTTTATATTGTGAAAAAATAAACTTTTTAACTGTTATCGCTTGCATTTTTTTGATAAAAATTATATATTTTGTGTAAAAGTTAACAAAAAGGAGTTGCTTATGAAATTAGTAGCGATTGTCGGAACAAACTCAGACCGTTCCACTAACCGAAAGTTAGTCCAATTTATGGCTAACCATTTCCAAGAGCATGCCTCTATTGAGGTTTTAGAAATTAAAGATATTCCAGCCTTTAATGAACCTGAAGATAAACAAGCACCTGCTGAAATGGAAACCTTATCAGAAAAAATTCTTGAGGCTGATGGGGTTATTATCTCGACGCCAGAATACAACCACACGATTCCAGCACCTCTAAAAAGTGTGCTGGAATGGATTTCATATACGAGTCGAGCCTTGATCAATAAACCGACAATGGTTGTTGGAGCCTCGTTAGGAACGCTTGGTTCTTCCCGGGCTCAGGCTCATCTTCGTCAAATCCTTGATGCACCAGAACTAAAAGCAAGGGTCATGCCGGGAAATGAATTTTTGCTAGGGCATTCTGAACAGGCTTTTGACGCTAGTGGTCAACTGGTATTTCCCGAAAAGCTGGCTGAGCTAGAAGAAGACTTTACGGAATTTTTAACGTTTGTTGACATGACGAATCAATTGGTAGCTGCTCATGGGTTAAACACTGAAAAAAAACGTCAGTTTTCTTGGGAAGCTGCTGCAGAATAGGGAGGAACAGGCATGAAATTTATTGGAATTGTTGGAACGAATGCAAAGAAATCATATAACCGAGATTTGTTGCATTTTATGGCTAAACACTTTTCATCAAAGGCTGACATTGAAGTCCTAGAGATTAAGGATGTTCCAATGTTTAATGAGACGGATGATCAAACTAATCTTCCTGTAATCCAGGAATTTAACACCAAAATTAGTGAAGCTGATGGTGTTATTATCGCAACACCTGAACACAATCACTCTGTTCCTTCAGCCTTAAACAGCTTGATTGAATGGTTGTCCTTTATGATTCACCCCCTCGATGGGAAGCCAGTCATGATAGTTGGAGCTTCTTATGATGTTCAGGGGTCTTCCCGGGCTCAATTACATCTTCGTCAAATCCTGGATGCGCCTGGCGTTAATGCTACAGTTATGCCAGGCAGTGAATTCTTGTTGGGACGCGCCCATCAGGCATTTGATGAAGAAGGGAATCTGAAAAATGAAGGAACTGTTGATTTCTTGGATTCTTGTTTCTTCCGTTTCTTAAGGTTTGCGAAAATTGCCAATCAATTAAATGAGCCAGAAGAATTAGCTCTAAAGCCTGGGACGTATGAGGTTACAGCAGTCGGTCATAATGGGAAGTTACCTATGTCGGTAACGCTGTCTCAGGACCGTATTGAGAAAATTGATATTGATACCGAAGGGGAATCATCTGGGATTGCGGATATTGTGTTTAGCCGTGTTCCAGCAGAAATTATTGAAGGACAAACGCTTAATGTAGATGCTGTTTCGGGTGCTTCCGTGACCTCAAATGGCGTTCTTGACGGGGTAGCTAGAGCTGTTAAGCAAGCTGGGGGTAACCCGGATATCCTTAGGAAACGATCTAAAGCACCAAGTGCTCTTGATGGTGAAGACAAGTCTTATGAAGTTGATTTAGTCGTCGTTGGTGGGGGAGGCGCCGGATTAGCTGCAGCAGCTCGGGCGCTTCAGCATGGTAAACGTGTGGTTCTTGTTGAAAAATTCCCAGCTTTAGGTGGGAATACTGTCCGTGCTGGAGGACCGATGAATGCGCCAGATCCAGAATGGCAGAAAACCTTTGTAGCTAATGGGGGTGAGGATCACAATCTTCAATCCCTGCATGATACCGATGAAAGTACGATTGATCCAGAATACTTGGATGATTTCCGGGCCTTAAAAGGTCAATTGGAAACCTATCTGAAAGACCCATCGTACTTGTTTGACTCAACCTTGCTTTATCGCATTCAAACCTATCTTGGTGGGAAACGGTATGATCAAAATGGGCAGGAAATTCATGGCGATTACCAATTGGTGAAAGAATTGACCGACAGAGCTTTAGAATCGGTTCGTTGGTTAGAAGATATAGGTGTAAAATTCGTTCGTGATGAAGTAACCATGCCAGTCGGTGCTCTCTGGCGACGCGGGCATAAACCTGTTGTTCCAATGGGCTACGCCTTCATTTCCGTGCTAGAAGACTATGTTCGCAACAATGGTGGTGTGATTTTGACAGATACTCCTGTTAAGGAATTAATCGTTACCGATGGTAAGGTCACAGGAATTGTAGGAACAGGGCGAAATGGGCAAACAATCCGAGTCGAGGGTGCTGCGGTTATCCTTGCTTCAGGAGGTTTTGCGGCGAATATTAAGATGATGCAAGAGTACAATACCTATTGGAGTCATATTGATGACGACATTAAGACATCTAACTCTCCTGCTTTGACTGGAGATGGCATTCGTCTTGGTCAATCTGTCGGTGCGGACTTGGTAGGGATGGGCTTTTCACAAATGATGCCAGTATCCGATCCAAACACAGGAGCACTCTTTTCTGGACTTCAGGTTCCGCCAGCGAACTTTATCATGGTCAATACCGAAGGCAAGCGTTTTGTAGACGAATATGGTAGTCGTGATAAACTAACCCAAGCTGCTATTGATAACGGTGGTCTCTTCTATCTGATTGCAGATGATCGCATCAAAGCTACGGCCTACAATACAAGTCAGGAAAAAATTGATGCTCAAGTTGCTGCGGGAACGCTGCACCGTGCGGATAGTCTGGAAGAATTGGCGACACAAATCGGGATTGTACCTGAGGTCTTAGTAGAAACCATTAGCAATTACAACCGTTATGTCGATGAAGGCTTTGATCCGGAATTTGGTAAAGGGGCCTTTGATTTGAAGGTCGAAGTGGCACCTTTTTACGCAACGCCTCGTAAACCTGCGACTCATCACACCATGGGTGGCCTCAAGATTAATACCAAAGCTCAGGTTCTAACAGCAGATGGTGATATTATCCCAGGTCTCTTTGCTGCAGGAGAGGTAGCTGGTGGAATACATGCGGGTAATCGCTTAGGAGGCAATTCCCTAACAGATATCTTTACTTTTGGTCGCATTGCTGCTGATACAGCCATCGAGCAGTATCTCAATTAAATGAAAACAGGAGCTAGTCTTATGGCCTAGCTCCTGTTTCTTGATGTGTAGCTCTTAGTTAGTCGAGTTTGGGTTGGATGAAGAGACGCTCTTGTCCCAAGGGGTGAAGGGAAACAGGTTGATCGTAAAAGTCGTGTAACTGCTCTATCTGGAAGATAGCTTTTTTAGGTCCCTGTGCGACAATTTTCCCTTCCTTAAGGAGGAGAACATGGCTAAAGGAGCTGGTGATTTCTTCTGCATGGTGTGTGACATAGAGTAGCAGTGGCGCGTGAGGTAGAGTGATGATTTGATTCAACTGGCTCAATAAGGTCTCCCGAGCTAGTAGGTCTAATCCGGAGGTGGCCTCATCCAGAATCAAAAGTTCTGGACTAGCCATCAAGCTTCTGGCAACCAACACAATTTGTTTTTCCCCCTGGGATAAACTCGCATAGTGCCGACCGATTATATGGCCTGCCTTTAATTGCCTTAACATGGCTTTTGCTTCATCAAGCTCAGCTTGGTCGAAAGCTTTATAAAGAATAGAGGATTTGTAATTGCCTGTTAAGACAATTTGTTCAGCTGACATATCATTCGGGAGCCGTTCAGCAATAAAGGAGCTGACAATGCCGATTTTTTGACGAAGTTGGCTCATATCGGTTTTGCCAAAGCGATGTCCTAAAACGGTAACAGTTCCTGAGCTAGGCCAAAATTCCCCTGTTAAGATGCGTAATAGACTGGACTTTCCAGCACCGTTAAGTCCTAGGATGGCCCAATGTTCATCTTGATGGACCTCCCAATTGAGATTTTCTAATAAAACCTTACCCTGTCTGATAAGGTTGACGTCTTTAAATTGAATGAGATTGGTCATTGGATTCCTTTCTTGAAAGGGTATAGTCTTATTGTAGCAAAATTTAGACAATTTGGGTAAGAACTGCCACCTAATTAGACAAAAAAAAGAAAATATGCTATGATATTCTCATTAATTAAACCTTTAAGGAGGATTCTTCCATGGAAGACCCTGGCAGTCAGAGTATCTGGCTACAATTTTTATTACTACTTTTCTTGATTTTGCTTAATGCTTTTTTCTCAGCAACAGAAATGGCCTTGGTATCTCTTAATCGTGGTCGTGTGCAACAAAAAGCAGAAGAAGGTGAGCGCAAGTACGTTCGTCTTTTGAAAGTTTTGGAAAGTCCTGACAAGTTCTTGTCAACCATTCAGGTCGGAATTACCATTATCTCGCTCTTAACAGGGGCTAGCTTTACGGATTCCTTGGCCAACCGATTCGTTATTTGGTTTGGTGGTGGCCAGAGTATGAAAATTGTAGCGCAAGCAGTGGCCTTGGCTCTTTTGACCTACCTGTCGATTGTTTTGGGAGAGCTTTATCCTAAGCGTATCGCTTTAAACCTTAAAGAAAATTTAGCAGTTGTTTCTGCACCGATTATTCTATTTTTAAGTAAACTTGCAGCACCTTTTGTTTGGTTATTGTCGACTTCAACCAACTTACTGAGTCGGATTACACCGATGAAGTTGGATGATGCGGATGAAAATATGACGCGTGATGAGATAGCCTACATGCTGACCAATTCGGAACAAACTCTAGAAGCAGAAGAAATTGAAATGTTGCAAGGAATCTTCTCCTTGGATGAACTAGTGGCGCGTGAAGTAATGGTCCATCGGACGGACACCTTTATGGTGGATATCAATGATGACACCCAAACCATTATCCGAGATATTCTCAAGCAGATTTACTCTCGCGTGCCAGTTTATGATGACGATCGGGATAAAATAATCGGGATTATCCATACGAAGAGTTTGCTGTCAGCAGCTTTTGAAAAGGGCTTTGACCAAATCAATCTACGCAAGCTCCTACAAGAGCCACTCTTTGTTCCTGAAACCATCTATGTAGATGATTTGTTAAAAGAATTCCGTAATAATCAAAAACAGATGGCTATTTTGTTGGATGAGTACGGTGGTGTATCAGGTCTAGTTACTTTAGAAGACTTGCTGGAAGAAATTGTCGGTGAGATTTATGACGAAACCGATCGGTCAGAATTAGAAGTTCGTGAGATTGGTGAGAATACCTACATTGTTGAAGGGACCATGACCCTCAACGACTTCAATGAATTCTTCGATACCGATCTTGAGAGCGAAGATGTCGATACAATCGCTGGTTTTTACCTAACCGGTATGAGTTCGATTCCAGACCAAACGGAAAAAGAAAGTATCGTCGTTGAAAACCATAATAAACATCTTGTTCTGACCAATGACAAAGTCCGAGATGGGCGTATCATCAAGCTTAAATTGGTGATTACAGACTTGGAAGCCGAAGAAGACGATTAAGCATTTTACAACCAAATGAGCCAAAGGTCATTTGGTTTTTAGCTTTTTTTGAGAAGAAGTTGCTTTCTTCGAGGCTTTGCCATTGACTTATTTGGAAAATACTGCTAAAGTAGATGAGTAATGAAATTTCGAGTCAAAGTGTCATCCTGATGTTTTCCTCTATAACGATTTACAAATATAAAAAAAGAGGTAACTCAAAATGGCACAAGGAACTGTAAAATGGTTTAACGCAGAAAAAGGCTTCGGCTTTATCACTCAAGAAGACGGATCAGATGTCTTTGCACACTTCTCAGCAATCCAAACAGATGGTTTTAAAACTTTGGACGAAGGTCAAAAAGTAGCCTTCGATGTTGAAGAAGGACAACGTGGTTTGCAAGCTGTAAACATTACAAAATTGTAATCATAAGAGAGAGGGTGGGACTTTTTGTCTCAGCTTTTTTAGGTTGCAAGCGTTAGTGATGGGATATGGACTTGAGATGAAAGGGGTACTGCTCCTAGAGTTTTAGGAAAGAGACATTTGAGGCTATTAAGCTCTTTCTGTTATAGGAAACATGTTCTTGACTGGTGTTTTAAGGTTGAAAATGCTATAATGAAAGAGATAAAAACGTTTGCAAAGAAGGTGTTGTCATGGAAGAAGTCATAGATTATGGACAAGTCACAGGGCTCGTCCACTCTACAGAAAGTTTTGGATCAGTAGATGGGCCTGGGATTCGCTTTATTGTTTTTATGCAGGGTTGCAAGATGCGTTGTCAATATTGCCATAATCCGGATACCTGGGCGATGAAAAATGACAAGGCCAAGGAAAGAACAGCTTCTGATGTTTTGGCTGAGGCTCTGCGTTACCGTGGTTTCTGGGGAGCTGATGGTGGGATTACCGTTTCAGGTGGTGAAGCAACTTTGCAGATTGATTTTGTGACGGCTCTCTTTACCCTAGCTAAGGAAAAAGGCATTCATACGACTCTTGATACTTGTGCCTTGACCTTTAAGGAAACACCGGAATACTTGGCCAAATATGACAAGTTAATGGCTGTGACTGATCTGGTCCTTTTGGATATCAAGGAAATCAATCCTGATCAGCATAAGGTGGTGACTGGTCATAGCAATGAAACCATTATTGCCTGCGCTAAGTACCTGTCTAAGATTGGAAAACCTGTCTGGATTCGTCACGTGTTAGTCCCTGGTCTAACAGATCGCGATGAAGACTTAAAAGGACTAGGAGATTTCGTCAAAGAAAACTTGACCAACGTTGAGCGCTTTGAAGTGCTACCTTATCACACGATGGGTGAGTTCAAATGGCGGGAACTGGGTATTAAGTACCCACTAGAAGGCGTTAAACCACCTACCAAGGCCCGTGTTCAAAATGCCAAAGAATTGATGAGCACTGAGACTTATACAGAATATCTTGACCGAGTTCGTGGCTAGATGACAAGAGTTCAATAAAAAACCAACCGCTTAGCAGTTGGTTTTTTACTGTAACGGAGGTTGGGACAAAAGTCCTAGCCTTCGAATCATTTATCATCAGTTAAATAAGACGCAGTGGTTGGGAGTAACACTCACTGGCTATGCCAGTTTTAGTGTTACCACTGCACGGCTCATTAGGTGCTTTAGCACCAATGAGCCACTGCTGAATGGAAGGCCTAAACCCTTGCTAGGCAAACATTAGAGGCTATCCTGATCAACTTGTGCGGAGGTGGGAGTGAGAAGGTCTGGGGATAGACCTTCTCAGCCTAAACCTAAAAACTGAAAAAGTGAGGGGAGGTCAATTTGTTTGAAATCATGACTTCTGTCCCACTCCCATTCATCATCGGAGAGTTTATAAGGCTTTATCATCAATGCTGTTGAGGTAGTCTGACGCTGCTTGAACGGTGCTTTCAAGGGCACCTTCTTTAAATGGAGAGTTGAGGTTTGCTAACGCAACCATTTGGAGGAAGGACTTGGTGCCACCGGCCTGACAAATCGCTAAGTAGTCTGACCAGGCTGTCTCATCGTGGTCAACCTGCGTGCGTTTCCAGAACTGGAGGGCGCAGACTTGGGCCAAGGTGTAGTCGATGTAGTAAAACGGTGAGGCGTAGATATGGCCCTGACGGAACCAGAAGATGCCACGGTCTAAATCAGCAGACTCAGAGTAGTCCTTGTAAGGGAGGTACTCTTTTTCCAAACGTCGCCAAGTGGCCTTGCGTTCAGCAGGTGTCATGTCAGGATTTTCATAAACTTCGTGCTGGTAATGGTCGACAAGGACTCCATATGGTAAGAAGTAGAGGGTGCCGGCCAGGTGGCTGAACTTGTATTTGTCAACTTGTGGGCCAAAGAAGCCATCCATCCAAGGCCAGGTGATGAATTCCATGGACATGGAGTGGATTTCACAGGTTTCATAGGTTGGCCAGATAGATTCTGGATTTTCAATCCAGCGGGATTGATAGACCTGGAAGGCATGACCAGCTTCGTGGGTCAGAACATCGATATCAGCACTGGTTCCATTGAAGTTAGAGAAGATGAAGGGACTCTTAAAGTCTGGCAAGTAGGTGCAGTAACCACCAGCGCGTTTGCCTTTTTTAGCAACAAGGTCCAGCAAATCGTGCTCGACCATAAAGTCGATAAATTCCCCTGTTTCAGGCGACAATTCATGGTACATCTTGATGCCATGATTGATGATGAAGTCAGGATCCCCTTGTGGGACCGCATTGCCATCGAGGAACTCGAGGGCTGCGTCATAATGTTTCAAGCTTGGGACCTGAATCCGCTCGGCTTGCCGCTGATAAAGAGACTCCACTAAAGGAACCACATGTTTTTTAATTTCCTCGCGATAGGTCTTAACCATATCGCGATTATAATCAAAGCGGTTCATGTTGTAGTAGCCATACTCGACATAGTCCTTAAAGCCAAGGGTTTTGGCAATTTGGTCACGTGTTTTGACCAGCTGGTCGTAGATGCTGTCAAATTGGTGTTCGTTTTCAACGAAGAAGCCAGTTGTGGTCTCAGAAGCAGCTTTACGCGTCGCGCGGTCAGTCGATTGGGCAAATGGTCCCATTTGGGTGAGGTTATAAACCCCATCTTGGAATGGGATCTCGGCGCTGGCAATTAGTTTTTCGTACTGATTGACCAGGTCGTTTTCCTTTTGAAGGAGCGGGATAATCTCTGGTGAGAAGATTTTGAGCTGATTTTCGGCAGACTTAAAGAAGGTTTCAGGCAGAATTTCAGCGAGCTCTGTGCGGAAAGGACTGTCGACGAGAGCCTTGTAGTAGTTAGTCGCAAGCTCCTGGTAGAGCGGGCCATGTTCGTTCCAATAGTCGGTTTCTGCTTCGTAAAAGCTATCAGTCGTGTCGATTGAGTGGCGGATGCTGCAGAGGGTCATTTGCGTATCAACGCTGGCGCTGAGTTTGTTGACCTCTGAAACGACTGCTTTAGCCTCATCGGCGGTCGCAGCTGTAGCTAAACGGTCCGTTAAACGGGTGTAATCCGCCTTGACACTGTCAAAGTCAGGGCGTGTATAGGTGTAGTCTGAAAATTTCATAGGAATCCCCTTTCATGAATCTTCTCCTATTGTACCTTATTTAGGGTTTCTTGCCAATTCCTAATGGATGGCTTGATTGACTTTACCCCTCTTTTTTGCTAGAATAAGGCCTGTATATTAACAGACGTTAAGGGAAATGCTATCCCTTTTCTGTCGAGAAAAAATGAGGTAAAACATGTCTAAGATTTTAGTTTTTGGTCACCAAAATCCAGATACCGATGCCACAGCATCTTCATACGCTTGGGCGCATTTGGAGCGCGAGGCTTTTGGCCGCGATGCGGAAGCAGTTCTTTTGGGAGAACCAAACGAGGAAACGGCTTTTGCCCTAGCTCACTTTGGTCTTGAAGCGCCGCGTCTTGTGACGTCAGCAAAAGCAGAAGGAGTCTCACAAGTTATCTTAACGGACCACAATGAATTTCAACAGTCGATTGAAGATATTCGTGACTTAGACGTTTTGGCAGTTGTTGACCATCACCGTGTGGCTAATTTTGAGACAGCCAATCCCCTTTACATGCGCTTAGAGCCAGTAGGATCAGCGTCTTCAATCGTGTATAGAGCCTATAAGGAAACTGGAACACCGATTCCTCAAGCGATTGCTGGTCTTTTGCTCTCAGGTTTGGTCTCAGACACGCTCTTGCTCAAGTCGCCTACAACGCATGATAGCGACCATGCTGTGGCATCAGAATTAGCAAGCTTAGCCGGTGTTGACTTAGAAGAGTATGGCTTGGCCCTCTTGAAGGCAGGTACTAACTTGGCTAGTAAATCTGCTGACGAATTAATTGATATCGACGCTAAAACCTTTGCTTTAAATGGCCATGATGTCCGTGTGGCTCAGGTGAACACGGTGGATATCGCAGAAGTTTTAGACCGCCAAGAAGAGATTGAGGCAGCTATTTCTGCAGCTATTGTTGAAAATGGCTATTCTGATTTTGTCCTCATGATTACCGATATTGTCAATTCTAACTCTGAGATTCTTGCCCTTGGTAGCAATATAGACAAGGTTGAAGCAGCCTTCAACTTTAAACTTGAAAACAATCATGCCTTCCTTCCAGGAGCTGTTTCTCGTAAGAAACAAGTGGTACCTCAATTGACAGAAAGCTTTGAAAACTAAGCAGAGAAAAAGCCTCATTCCCCAAGACTAATCGGTCTTAAAGGGAGTGGGCTTTTTTGAGTTTAAGGATTTATCGAGAGGTAAACCGGTTTGAAAACAGGCTGTTTTTATGAAGCTTTGCCTCCAAATCTTTTTTGACTTCGGAAAGGTAGCCAAAGGCTTCTGCTTTTTTGGTGGGAATTCTAGCCTGAATCAAACCATCAACTAATTGCTTGGATAGACGGTCCATTAATTCTTTTTGCTCAATCGGCAATCCCTTTTGATTAGCAAGAAGGGTCTGGAAACGTTGGCGATTTTCTAAATCAAAGGTGCCAATGCGTTCAAATCCAGCATCCAAAAAGAGGCCAAAAAAGGTGTCAAAGAATTCTTTTAAATCTTCTTCGCTGAGCTGGTCAGTCCATTCCTTAATCGCTTGTTTGGTTTGAAGGCTTGAAGCCGTCAGAGCTGGGACCGTTTCGAACTGTTCTCCACGAATCACCCAGCTGAAGGTATCGTGTTGCAGAATGCCTGTGGCCTTGCTTTTGACAATGATGGCATCAGTTGGCATCTCAAGCAACATGCCGATGATAGAATCTTGAGGAACGTAGGTTTGGATCTTCTCAGCTTGAGCCAGAAAACCTTCTGTGTTCAGAATGGTTTGATTTAAACCAGGGCTATCAAAGGTGAGAATGCTCTCAATATTATTTCGGCTTGCTTCATCAATTTGGCTTCCTGCAAAAACAGCCAGATTCCCTCCCTTAGAGTGGCCAGATAAGGAAAACTGACCGGATAAGTGATTAATAACCGTTTGAAGATAAGAAAGGGCAGATTCTTGTGCTGGGATGGTTTTCATATAGGTGAGGTGAAAATCCTCTTTCCACCCAATAATGGTATCGTCAGTCCCTCGAAAGGCAACATGGTAGTGTCGTGGTCGCCATTCAAAGGTGACCGCAGCGAACTGCTTTTGCAAATCAAGATCATATTCATTTCGATAAGCTAGGACTTTGATGTTTTTATACCGTTTTGATTGCGCGACGGCTTTGAGCAAGTTGAGGCGGTTCTGATGGACAATAACAGAGGTTGGTTTGTTCCCATGTTTGGTAAAATAGCGTTCTGTCACTTCAAATAATCTCACCTTGGTGAAATCAGGAGAAACAATATCTTCAAAGGGGAGATAAGATAATTCTGTCAAGACCAGAGCGTCCACTTCATTAGGTTCAAGGTCATAGAAATTCAGATGGGCTGTTTCATGGACGTATTGGATCAGGTTGGACATGGGAGACCTTTCAGAGAGATTTTAGTTCATTATACCATTTTTGATTAAAACCGTTATAATAGAGGTTAGCGAGAGGAGAAAGAGACACTGACATGCACAAGATATTATTAGTCGAAGATGATGTGACCATCAACACCTTGGTCAAGAAAAACTTAGAACAATGGGGCTATGCGGTGACCGATATAGCCGATTTTACCCAAGTTTTGCAGGTCTTTACCCAGACAGAGCCTCATCTGGTTCTGTTGGACTTGACCTTGCCCTTTTTCAATGGCTATTACTGGTGCCAGGAAATCCGCAAGGTGTCGAAGGTTCCGATTGTCTTTTTGTCCTCCCATGATCAGGCGATGGACATTGTCATGGCCATCAATATGGGGGCGGATGACTATGTGACCAAACCTTTTGAAATGACTGTGCTTTTGGCTAAAATCCAAGGGATTTTGAGGCGTTCTTACGAATTTGGTGGTGAGGTGGAAAGCAGCCTTTTGGACTACCAAGGCTTGGTGTTGGACCTCAAGACAACCCAGCTTCATTATCAGGGCCAGACCCTGGACTTGACTAAGAATGAATTTCAAATTTTACAAGTCCTGATGCGGCATGGTCATCAGGTCGTGAGCCGAGAAGACCTAATGCAGGCCTTGTGGCAGAGCGATCTCTTTATCGATGACAATACCCTGACAGTCAATGTGACTAGGCTCCGTAAAAAACTAGGAGATGTGGGATTGGACCAGTTGATTGTGACCAAGAAAGGGCTGGGCTACTGCTTGGCAGCATTGGAGGGCTAAGATGAAGCAATTTTTAACACAGTGGCTGCGGTCTAGACTGGCTTGGTTGGTGTTACTGGGCTTGGTCTTAGGCCTACTTCTTGGGTTTGCACTGGTTTTTGAGAACCTTCAGCCGGTCTTGTTCTATCAGGTATCATTGCTAACTGTTTTTATCTTAATCTGTGGTCTTTGGGACTTGGTCCGTGAATGGCGCAAGTACCAGCAAGGCTTGCAGGAACGAGCGGTGGCAAAAAGTGGGCTCAGCCCTCTTGAGATGGTTTTACAAGACCAGATCGCCAGGCAAAAAGAACAGATCAAGGCTCAGCAGGTCATAGCCAGAAGCAAGCAAGAAGAGACTCTTGATTATTTTACCCTATGGGCTCATCAGATTAAAACGCCTTTGACAGCCAGTCAATTGCTCCTAAAGGAATTACCTGATAGCCAGACCAAAAAAGACTTGTCGCAGGAGCTTTTTCGGGTCGGTCAGTACGCCGATATGGCCATGACCTATCTGCGCTTGGAAAGTTTCCACGAGGATTTGGTCTTGACGGAGGTGGATCTCTATGACTTGGTCAGAGAAGTGGTCAAGAAGTACGCCCTCTTTTTTATCCAACAATCTATCCAGCTGGACTTGCAGCCCTTTGATAAGACAGTGACGACAGACTCAAAGTGGTTAGCCGTGGTCTTGGAACAAATCCTATCAAACGCTGTCAAGTACACCAGAACAGGCACCATTTCTATTTATTTGGAAGATGACAGGTTAATCGTGGCTGATACAGGTATGGGGATTCAACAAAGTGATTTGAATAGAGTTTTTGAGCGTGGATTTTCAGGCTTTAATGGCCGTGTGAGCCAGCAGTCTTCTGGGCTAGGGCTCTATCTGTCTAAGACTATTATGGAAAAGTTGGGACACCAGATTGCATTGACCTCTCAGGTGGGTGAGGGGACGCAAGTGATTTTGCAGTTTCCAAAAGCGACCCTGGCCCAGGATTAACAACCTTACAAACCTGTAAGGTTAACCCCCTCAAATGAAAGGTAAATCTAAGGTAGCAGGCTTTTGATTGCGGTAAACTAGAGACAAATCAGGGAATGTTCCCTAAAATCAAACGAAAAGAGGTTACCTTATGCCACTCTTAGATGTGCAACATATCCAAAAAATCTACAAAACCCGTTTTTCCAGCAATCAGGTGGAAGCCTTAAAAGACATTCATTTCACGGTTGACAAGGGCGAATACGTCGCTATCATGGGGGAATCGGGCTCAGGGAAATCGACCCTGCTCAATATCCTAGCCATGTTGGACACACCAACAGCTGGACAGGTCTTGCTCAACGGCACGGACACCCAGTCGATTAAGGCCAAAGATGCTTCGGCCTTTCGTCGGGAAAAGTTGGGATTTGTGTTCCAGGACTTTAACTTGCTAGACACCCTTTCTGTCAAGGACAACGTGGTCCTGCCCTTGGTTTTATCCCGCCGACCAGTCGGTGAGATGAACAAACGCATGTTAGAAGTCCTCAACCAACTGGGGATTGCTAGTCTTAAGGACAAAATGCCTTATGAGCTGTCTGGTGGACAGAAACAGCGGGTAGCGGTGGCGCGTGCTATCATCAGCAAGCCTGAAATCCTTCTTGCCGATGAACCGACAGGAGCCTTGGATTCCAAGTCCTCAGCAACCCTCTTAGATGTTTTTGAAACCATCAACCAGACAGGTCAGACCATCCTTATGGTAACCCACTCGACCAGTGCAGCCAGCCGAGCTAACCGTGTCCTCTTTATCAAGGACGGTAGACTTTATAATCAAATTTTCCGTGGAGATAAGACGGAACGTCAAATGTTCCAGCAGATTTCAGATACCTTAACCGTTATGGCAGGAGGTGAGTAAGATGTTTGGACTGATTCGTCAACTAGCTGTTAGTAACCTTGTCAAAAACCGGTCGCTTTACTATCCTTTTGCCTTAGCGACTAGTTTAACCGTAGCTATCTTTTATATTTTCGTGTCTCTAGCAATGAATCCAAATTTGAAAGGAATCTATGGAGGCAATACCATTGTTGGGGTCATGGGCCTAGGCCTGTTTATTGTCGGTCTGGCTTCTGTGGCCATCATTACCTATGCCAATAGCTTTGTCATGAAAAATCGAACCAAAGAGCTGGGTCTCTATGAGATTCTTGGGTTAAACAAGGGTCACCTCGTTCAGATGGCAGGTCTGGAACTCTTTATATTTGCTATCATGAGTATTAGTCTTGGTTTGGTCTTAGGCCTGCTTTTAGACCAGCTGATTTATGCTATTCTTCTCAAACTCATGGATTGGGAAGTAGTCTTGGCTTCAACCTTCCAGTGGACGAGCGTGTTTTTGACGGTTGCTGTATTTGCAGGGATTTTCACCCTGACCTTTGTCCTCAATACGGTTAAACTGCTTCGTCTCAATGCCTTAGAGCTCAACCGTGAGAGCAAAAAAGGGGAGAAGAAGGGGCGTTTTCTGGGACTTCAAACCCTGTTTGGCTTGAGTTTGCTTGGTGCAGGTTATTACCTTGCCAACACGGTGAAAGACCCTGTTGCTGCCATAACCATCTTTTTTGGTGCAGTCCTCCTTGTCATGGCTGCAACCTACCTCCTCTTTAATGCGGGGGTTACCGTCTTCCTTCGTTTTTTGAAAAAGCGCGAGGGCTATTACTACCAACCTAAGAACTTTATTTCAACCTCTAACCTCATCTTCCGTATGAAGAAGAACGCCATGGGGCTTGCAACCATTGCTATTTTATCCACCATGGTTTTGGTGACCTTAGCTGGTGGTTCCAGCATCTATATGGGAACAAATGCTTTTATCGGAAAAAGTAATCCTCACGATTTTGCCTTAACAATGGCAAAGCAACCTTCAGATCCAACCCCTCTGGAGGCGTTAGAAAAGACAGCAACTGATTTTGGGCAACAAAAAGGAGTCCAAGTGACTAAGCAAGTTGCCTATCGATATGCATCAGGATCGATTGCTTCGATGGCGGGGAATACAGTAGAGCTCTATAACCTTGAGACGCCTGCCTTACCAGTAGGAGCAGTGTTCCTTGTTGAGACATCAGATTATGAAGCGATGACAGGAGATTCAGTAAGTCTTGCTAGTGATGAAGTGATGATTTTTTCACCAGGGCAAGAGTTGGATGCGAATCAGCCCCTTATATTAGACGGAAAAGCCTTTACAATAGCCACAACACCTGCCAAGGATTTTGTCAAAGGCAATATTGCAGATAATCTAGGTGGTGTATTCACCAAAAACCTTTATCTGGTTGTTTCTAATCTGACGCAAACCTTGGAACAGTTACCGAGCTTTGATCCAAACAGTAATCAATTAACCAGCCTTGGCGAATACTATTATGTTGGCATGGATAGCAGCCTTGATGTGGATGCTCAGTTGGCCTTAGAAGCTCCCTTGAATGACCTTATCGCTGAGCGGTTTAAAGATAATGAAAGTTTTGTTTCAGCTTCTTCAAGAGCGAGAAACCAAAAAGAAATCACCTCTCTCTTTGGCTCCCTCTTCTTTATTGGCATTCTCTTGACTATTATCTTCATGCTGGGAACCGTGCTGGTCATCTACTACAAGCAGGTGTCTGAAGGGTATGAAGACCGAGAAAACTTTGTAATTCTGCAAAAGGTTGGACTTGATGAAAGCCAGACCAGACAGACCATTCGCAAACAAGTTTTGGTGGTCTTTCTCTTGCCACTCATCTGTTCCTTTGTTCACCTTGCTGCAGCATTCAAAATGTTGGACAAGATTTTGCACCTCTTTGTGCCGATGTTGACGAGTCAAATCCTCCAAGTGACCCTAGGGGTATGCGGAGCCTTTCTCCTTGTCTATCTAGCTGTCTTTGCCATCACCTCACGTAGTTACCGCAAGATTGTTAGTCGTTAACAGACCAACTCTCCTCCAAATAAGAATTTGGAGGATTTTGTGTTCCTTTTCCTGTGGAAAAGCGAGCTTATTGAGAGATTTGAAAGATAGTTAACGTTTCCTAATCTAAAAATTTTAACAGTTTTAAAGAATGATTTTGTAAAACGTTTACTTTCTTTTTTTTCGAAAATTCGCTTACGAGGGTTTCTATTTTATGGTAGAATGACTCTTGTTGATTGCTTACAAGTCCTTGACAAGTTGTCATTGGCCCTGTTTTTAGGTCTAAAGTGTAAGTGTGACACAATTTTAACGAAAATGGAGAATTAATAATGCCTAGAAATTTTAAAGAAGCCATGATTTTTACATGTTTAATGTGTGGCATGATGGTTTTTGGTATGAGTATTTGGAATTTGGTGGTTTCCAATCATTTTTCATGGGGAAATGTCCTATCTGGTTACATACCTGGTTTTATCGTCGCTTTTGCTCTAGACACTATCCTAGTAGGCCCCTTGGCAAAAAAAGTTGCTTTTGCAAGTCTATCTAAGATCGAACATCATGACAAACGCTGGGTAAAAATTGTTGCTATCTCAGGTTGTATGGTTCTAGGAATGGTGACGTGCATGTCTCTTTATGGCCTCATTTTTAATATTGGACTTGCAGGGTTTTCATGGCCAATCTATGGTCAGATCTGGTTAACCAACTTTATCGTGGCACTTCCTTTAAATTTCTTGATCGTTGGCCCACTGGCTCGCTTTATTCTTGGCAATCTTCAGAAGCCATTGCCAGGTGAGGATATTGTCGAAGATTTTGATAATGATGAGGAGTTGCCGACAATCATATAAACTCAGAGAGTGGGACTAAGTCATGATTTCGAAGAAATTGACTTCCCCTGCCTTTTGCAGTTTTTAGGATCAGGCTGAGAAGGTCTATCCCAGACCTTCTCACTCACAACCTCTGCGCCAATTACTACTATTAAAAAGAGAAATTTGAGAGACTTTTGCCCCAAGCTCGTCTCTTTAACATCTTAATCGCAGTCTCTTAGATTGGTTATAAGGTCATATTTCCCTGAGAAGCTTGGGGATTTTTTGCTGGCTATCCGTCCCTTACCTTTTTCCTTAAATTTTGGTACAATAAGAAAAAAGGAGTTTTACCATGTCTAATCACTTAACAGTTGGTCTTGTTTTTCTGATGTTTGCTGGTGTTTTGGTCTTTGTGGTGAAACCATGGTTTCTAGGGCTACCGTTTTTTATGAGTGGCTTATACTTTGTGACTAAAGCTCTGACAGACAAAAAAGATAAGGAAAACGAAAACCATGACATTTGAAGAAATTTTACCAGGACTTAAAGCCAAGAAAAAATATGTGCGCACTGGTTGGGGAGGGGCTGAAAACTACGTCCAGCTCTTTGACACGATTGAGGTCAATGGCACCAAACTTGAGGCGACGCCCTACTTCCTCATCAATGTAACCGGTGAAGGCGAAGGCTTCTCCATGTGGAGTCCGACACCTTGTGATGTGCTGGCGACAGATTGGGTGGAAGTCCATGACTAAACGGGTGCTAGTCACAGGCGCTTCATCCGGCATTGGTCTTGCTCAGGCAAGGCTTTTTTTGGAAAAAGGCTACGCGGTTTACGGGATAGATCTGGCTGAAAAACCAGCTCTCTCCGGTTCATTTGAGTTTCTGCAGTTGGATCTGACAGGAGATTTGTCAGCTGTGTTTGACTGGTTGCCAAGGGTTGATATTCTCTGCAATACGGCAGGAATCTTAGACGATTACCTGCCGCTCTTAGACATGCCAGAAGACCGGTTTGAGCAGGTCTTTCAGACTAATTTTTTGGCCACAGTCAAGCTGACCCGCCACTACTTGGCTGACATGGTGTCTCGACAATCAGGCATCATCATCAATATGTGCTCGATCGCTTCTTTTCTAGCAGGCGGTGGCGGAGCGGCCTACACAGCTTCAAAGCACGCCTTAGCAGGCTTTACCCGCCAGCTGGCGCTGGACTATGCGTCGTCTGGCATTCAGGTCTTTGGTATCGCACCAGGAGCTGTAGAGACCAATATGACCAAGGCTGATTTTGAGCCTGGTGGCCTAGCTGACTGGGTGGCTTCAGAGACCCCCATTAAACGCTGGACGCAGCCAGAAGAAATTGCTGAATTAACCCTCTTTTTGGCATCAGGAAAAGCCAGTTCCATGCAGGGCGAAATTGTCAAGATTGATGGTGGTTGGAGTTTGAAATGAAAAGGAATATTGAAATTGGATTTGGGAATCGCTACTTTGTTCGGACGGAGTTTGAAAGACCAGATGGGACAGAGTATGAGGTCAAAGGCTTCAGGTTAGATTCAGTTCCAATCCGTCTATTTACGCGTTTGGTTAGGTCAGACAGTTTATGTCCTAGATAGCAAATCGGGTTTGAAACGAGAACTCAAAGACCGCAAAGCTTACAAGATAATTGTCGGACTGGTGTCCGACTGGCAAGGAGAAATAGAATCATGACAGGACAAGACATGTGGGTGGCATATTGCCAGCTCCACCCAGAAATTACACAGGAGATGGACGCCTGGGCCTTTGGAGCTTTGCCAGATGAGTTGGCAGGCCTGGTCCTAGCAGGGACAAAGACAGCCACTGCCTCATCATACGATGAACACTTGCACTATGGGGAGCCTGTTGGTGAAGTTGGAAATCTTAGTGTCGTCTTAGATGGTCAGGATAATGCCGTTTGTATCATCGAAACCACTAACATTTCCATCGTCCCTTTTAACCAAGTGTCTGCTGACCACGCCTTTAAAGAAGGGGAAGGCGACCGAAGCTTGGCTTACTGGCGTCAGGTCCATGAGGAGCTATTTACAGAATGGCTAGCAGAAGCAGGCCTGGTCTTTACAGAAGATTCCAAGATTGTCTTGGAAGAATTTCGAGTGGTTTATCCGACATCATAAGATTTAAGCTGGCCCTGCCAGCTTTTTTTGATCCCGTCTCTGAGGCGACAAAATCCCTTTAAAATGGTATAATAGGGCGATTTACAATGAAAATTATTGTGATAAAAAAGTGATAAAAGGTAAGAAATAATGACAAACTATGCAATTATTTTGGCGGCGGGTAAAGGGACCCGCATGAAGTCTGACCTCCCAAAGGTTCTTCATAAGGTAGCAGGCATCTCCATGTTGGAGCATGTCTACCGTGCGGTCCAGGCCATTTCACCTGAAAAAATCGTGACCATCGTTGGGCATAAGGGAGAATTGGTCCAGCAAGTCCTTGAGGGGAAGACGCTTTTTGCCGAGCAAGCCGAGCAGTTAGGAACAGGCCACGCGGTTATGATGGCGGAGCCGGAACTTTTAGATGCGAAAGGCCAAACCCTTGTCATTGCAGGGGATACACCGTTGATTACTGGTGAGAGCCTTCAAGAGTTGATTGACTACCACGTTAGCCATAAAAATGTGGCTACGATTCTGACCGCACAAGCTGATAATCCTTTTGGCTATGGCCGGATTATCCGTAACGATAAGGAAGAAGTGGTTAAGATTGTTGAGCAAAAAGATGCCAACCAATACGAGCAAAAAATTACAGAAATTAATACAGGGACTTATCTCTTTGATAACCAAGCCCTCTTTGCGGCCCTTAAAAACATTAATACGGACAACGCGCAAGGTGAATACTACCTGACAGACGTCATCTCTATTTTCCGTCAAGATGGCGGCAAGGTCGGTGCCTACAAACTCCGTGATTTCAATGAAAGCTTAGGAGTCAATGACCGGTTGGCCTTAGCGACCGCTGAAAAAGTGATGCGTCAGCGTATCAATGGGCAACACATGGTGAATGGCGTGACCTTTATCGATCCCGCTGCGACCTATATCGACATTGATGTGGAAATTGAAGCAGATGTGGCCATTGAAGCCAATGTGACCTTAAAAGGCCACACCAAGATTGGTTCAGGATCGCTCTTGACCAATAACACCTACATCGTCGATGGTGTTGTTGGCAAAAATACGGTTATCACAGCCTCTGTGATTGAAGAAGCAGAAGTTGCAGATGGCGTTACCATGGGCCCTTATGCTCATATTCGCCCAGGTAGCTTAATCAAACGTGATGCCCACATCGGGAACTTTGTGGAAATCAAGGGCTCAACGATCGGTGAGAACACTAAGGCTGGTCATTTGACCTATATCGGTAACTCGCAGGTCGGCAGCAACGTTAACTTCGGTGCCGGCACCATTACCGTTAATTACGATGGGCAAAACAAATTCCCAACAGAGATTGATGACAATGCCTTTGTAGGGTCTAACTCGACCATTGTTGCCCCTGTTCGCATCGGGAAAAATGCCTTGGTCGCAGCAGGCTCTACAATCACAGCAGATGTTCCAGATGATGCCGTAGCCCTTGGACGTGGCCGTCAGGTCAACAAAGAAGATTACGCCAAAGGGAAACCGCATCATCCAGATAGCCAATAGAACTGGATTGGGCAAGGGCTTCATTCCTAGTCTCGTGGCACGAATCACTTGCTCTGGTGTTTTTCAGATGGTCTACTAAACGCTACGCTAGTTTGATTTTATTTCATACCTATTAATTGGCTGGGCTATCCCGGCCTTTTTTATATGGAAAAATGCAGTTTATCGCTGCTTTGTGTATCTTATCTAAGAAGAGATTTTTAGGGAATCATTTTTTGCTATAATAGTCTAAAAGGAGGCTAGGTGTGAAGTTAAGACTGGAAAAGATTGTTGATGGGGAGGAAGAAGTACTCATCCGCTACCATCAGATGAATGTCACCGTCCAAGCTATAAGCGACTTGCTTAGTCAGGGACAGGATAGATTGGCGGTCAGTGATGAAGAGGGCAAGCGCTACCTAGATGTTGAAGCCGTTTTGTATTTTGAATCGATTGATGGCAAAAGCTTCGCTTATACACAAGATGCCGTTTATCAGGTCAATCAGACCCTCAAGGACTTGGTCTATGCTTATGGTAAAAAAGGCTTTTTTCGATCAGCCAAGGCTATGGTTATCAATATCTACCGCATTGCCAGCTTTAAAAGTCAAGCCTTCGGTCGCCTTCAAGCCACTTTAGACAATGGCGAAGAGGTGTTGATTTCACGTAAGTATGCGGCCGCATTGCGACAGATTTTGGAGGAAGGAGCAGGCAATGAAGACTAAGTGGAAACATGTTTTAAGTCAAGAAATCGGCATTAAGTACAAGGCAGGTATTTACAGCATTTGCCATCTCTTTTATATCGCTATCTTTTTGATTAATCAGCAGAAATATGAGATTAACCTAATCCAATTAGCCCAAATCGTCCTTCTGGCTTGGACGATTAACCACATTGAAGTCTACATTTTTGCCAATTTTGATGAAGCAGCCGATCAGTTGACAGGGAAATGGTGGCTATCAGCGCTCACCTGCTCTGTCTTGTACATGATAGCAGCTAACTGGCTCAATTGGTTTCAAGGCAGTCTTTCTGTTTTAGTCGGTTTTGGAACCTATCAGTTATTTTGCTACTGGGGCGTTTATATCAACAATAAAATAAAACGTCATATTGACAGTAAACAACTCAACCAGCTGTTGAAGACTTATAAACAAGGAAAGGAGAAGAAGGATGTCTGAAACGATTATTGCGATTAGCCAGCTCAAGAAATATTACGGCAAACATATGGCGATAGAGGATGTTTCCCTTACGGTTAACAAAGGCGAGATTTTTGGTTTTTTAGGGTCCAATGGTTCTGGTAAATCCACTACTATTCGCTGTCTCTTAGGTCTAATCAAGGCGACTTCGGGTCAGTTTAACCTGTTTAATGATCGCTATGAGTCCTTGACAGAATGCTTGAACCAGATCGGTTATATGCCATCTGAAGCCATGTTTTACCCTCAGATGAAGGTTAAGGATGTCATTGCATTTGCCGCCAAATCCCACCGCAAGGATTGCAGCCAAGAGGCAAAACGGCTCTGTCGCATTTTAGAAGTGCCTGTAGATAAGAAGATTCAAGACCTGTCTCTGGGAAATCGCAAGAAAGTGTCCATCGTCTGTGCGCTCCAACACAAGCCTCAGCTGCTCATCTTGGATGAGCCGACCTCAGGTCTTGACCCCCTGATGCAGGAACGTTTTTTCAGTCTGGTCAAGGAGGCTTGCGCAGCCGGCAGCACCTGTTTCTTGTCGTCTCACAATCTGTCAGAGGTTAAAAATAATTACGACCGTCTGGCAATCATCAAGGAAGGGCGGATCCTTACGATCGACACCGTAGAAAGCCTGACCCGCAGTCAAAACAAACGAGTGACCTTATGGAAAGGCGGTCAGCAAGAGAGTTTCTCCTATAATGGGACTAGTGCTGAATTGTTGGAGCGATTAGTCACGGAAGCACCTGATGATTTTCTGGTGGAAGAACCAACGCTAGAAGAGCTTTTTATGCATTATTACGAGGAGGGAGCAAAATGATTTTAGTGACGCATGAACTGAAACAAACCTTTAAAAGCTTAATGATTTGGTCGCTCTCTGTGGGCTTCATTTGCTGGGGTTGTATCATTCTATATAAGAGTGTTGAGGGCAGTCTATCCAATGTAGCGGACATGTACGCCAATATGGGCGAGATGACCAAGGCTCTGGGGCTTGATAAGGTGAGCTTAGCGACGCTGGATGGCTACTTTGCAACGGAGATCGCGCTCATGTTTGGGCTTGGTGCAGGCCTGTTTGCCAGTATGCTTGGTGCAGGTAGCCTTTCCAAGGAAGAAGAAGGCCACACTAGTGAGTTTCTCTATACCTTGCCCCACAGCCGCACTCGGATTATTTTTGGGAAATACCTCAGTTTGCTCATCGCCTTGCTATGCTTTAATCTGATTTGTGTTGGTTTTGAGCTTCTAGCGATTTGGCAAATGAAAATGGATTTTTCCTATGACCACTTTGTCGGCTATCACCTGCTCGCTTTTTTGATGCAGGTCGAGTTGATGACAATCGGTTTCCTCATTTCCAGCCTCAGCCACCGCAAACAGATGGGAGCTGCCCTAGGCTTGACCCTGCTACTCTATGCTATGGATTTGATGGTGCGTATTGTCCCTGACTTGGATAAGCTCAAATACCTGACGCCCTATTATTATGCCAACGGAGCAGATGTTTTCAGCAAGACGGACTTGGACTGGTCTTTGGTTGGCACTGCTATTTTAGTGATCTTACTGTCACTCGCAGCTGCCTTTGCCATTATGCGCCGCCGTGATATTCAAGCTTAATCGTAAAAAATCTCGCTAGGGCGGGATTTTTTCTGTGGGAAAGTGAGAGAGTGGGTGAAGAATGGCTTTTTTGCTGCTTTTGTAGTAGAATCAATGGTAGATGTAGTTAGAGGAGCAAAAGTGTCTCATGAATTTTGAAGAAAAAACGCTGTCTCGTCAAGAGATTTTTAAGGGCCATATCTTTACCGTGGCTGTTGATGAGGTCGAATTGCCAAATGGTCTCGGACAGGCTCAGCGCGAATTAGTGTTCCACAAGGGAGCCGTAGCGACCCTCGCCATTACCCCTGATGGCAAGCTGCTCTTGGTCAAGCAATACCGCAAGGCCATCGAGCGGGTGAGCTTAGAGATTCCAGCAGGGAAGCTTGAGGTTGGTGAAGCGGGCAGTGAAGAAGCAGCGGCTTTGCGGGAGCTTGAGGAAGAAACAGGTTATACCACAGACAAGCTGGAGCTTTTATATGATTTTTACTCCGCTATCGGTTTTTGTAACGAACGGATTCGGCTTTACCTGGCGGAGAACTTGATTAAGGTCGAGAACCCGCGGGAGCAGGATGCGGATGAGACCATTGAGCTCATTGAAATGACTTTGGAAGAAGCTAAAACAGCTATTCAGTCTGGGGACATTTGTGATGCCAAGACCATCATGGGCATCCAATATTATGAATTAATGAGAGGTGATCGCCATGGGCAAGCCTTTACTAACAGATGAAATGATTGAACAAGCAAGGCGAGAGCAGGGTTATGAAGGTTGGTCAGATGATCAAGCGACCAAGGAAATACACTTTGACCGGAGAGATTTGAATCGTTTTCAGTCAGGGTCTTCTAATCTTGATGAAACGAGACCGATTCAAGTCGAACCAAGTATTAAAAAAAGCCGGCGTCTTGAAAACGAAAAGCGCAGTGGTTTTCAAAGCAAACTCAATCAAATTCTGTTTGTTTTGATCCTCTTGGCCATCGCTCTTGTCTTTGCCATTTTGTATTTATAGGAGAAAACCATTGAAAATTGGAATTATTGCGGCCATGGAAGAAGAACTCAAGGCCTTACTTGAGGTACTGCAAGATGGGCAAAAGCAACTGCACTTAGGCAAGGTTTACCATGCCGGCCATATTGGCCGCCACGAAGTGGTGCTCGTAGAGAGCGGTGTTGGTAAGGTCATGTCTGCCATGAGTGTGGCGATTCTGGCAGACTATTACCAGGTCGATGCCGTTATTAATACCGGGTCAGCCGGTGCTGTGGCTAAAGGCCTGCAAGTCAGTGATGTGGTAGTGGCTGATCGTTTGGCCTATCACGATGTGGACCTGACTGCCTTTGGTTACGCTTATGGCCAAATGTCTGCTCAGCCCCTGTATTTTGAGTCCAGCCCTTACTTTATGGCTGAAATGAAAAAAGTTCTGTCATCCTTTGGGATGAATACAGCTGTTGGCTTAATCACGACTAGTGACAGCTTTATCGCAGGACAAGATAAAATCGACCAGATCAAACAGCACTTTCCAGAAGTGCTGGCCGTTGAGATGGAAGGCGCGGCCGTTGCCCAGGCTGCTCACAGTGTTGGGAAGCCCTTCCTTGTCATTCGTGCCATGAGTGATACGGCAAGCCACGATGCTAATATCAGTTTCGATCAATTTGTCATCGAGGCTGGCAAACGCTCAGCTCAAGTGCTTATTCGCTTTTTAGAAACCTTAATATAAAAAGAATCCCTGATTGCACTGAAATCAGGGATTTAAAGGTCTATTTCATCAATGATAAATCAAGCTTGCTGTAGTCAGACACGACGAGGTCACAGGCGGTTAAATCTTGGGCAGGATAGTCAGGGTTAGCAAATCCAATGCAGGTCATACCGGCAGCCTTGGCCGCGAGGCTGCCATTTTTAGTGTCTTCAAATACTAAGCAATCTTTGGGATCGGTTTGAAGGAGGGAGGCCGCTCGTAAGAAGACATCAGGTTCTGGCTTGGAATGCGCCACTTCCTCTCCGCTAACTAAAAACTGAAAGTAGGGCGTTAATCCAAGTGCTTGAAGGTTGCGCTCGATTTCATGCTTAGGGGACGAGGAAGCCACTGCAAGCGGGTAACCAAGATCATAGAGAGACTTGATGAGTTGCTGGGCACCTTTGATAGCGCGAACACCATTAGAGGCCATCATGGCTTCGCGACGTGCATTCATTTCGCTAATGAGATCTTCAACGCTCTCGCTCAACTGGCATTCTTCCTTCATCACTTGCCACATGTATTGGAAGGTTGTTCCCATGAATTGGTATTGGTAGGTTTCGTCGGTCTCAATCCCCTTGTCTTGTAACAATTGTGTCTTGGTTGTTAAGAAAATATATTCTGAATCTACAATGACACCGTCCATGTCAAAAATAATAGCTTTTACCATGTGCACTCCTTCTGTCTTTCCTTTATAAACCATTGTAAAGGATTTCAAAGAGTAATTCAAGCCTGTAATCAAGAGGATTTAGGAAAATGAGTGAAAAGGAAATGAAAGGATTGCGAAAAATGTAACAAATTAGAGTAATTGATTGAAAAAAATGCCATAAAGCGGTATGATATAAAGCGAATAACCCGTATGGAGGAAAAAATGACACATATTACATTTAATTACAGTAACATTCTTGACAAGTTTATCGGTGCCCACGAAGTGGACTACATGCAATCACAAGTCACTGCTGCTGATAAATTGCTTCGTGAAGGAACTGGATCAGGTAGTGATTACCTTGGCTGGTTAGACCTTCCTGAAAACTATGACAAAGAAGAGTTTGCTCGTATCTTGACAGCGGCTGAAAAGATCAAATCAGACAGCGATGTCCTTGTTGTGATTGGCATCGGTGGTTCTTACCTTGGGGCGCGTGCGGTGATTGATTTCCTTAACCACCACTTTGCCAACTTGCAAACCAAAGAAGAGCGTAAAGCACCGCAAATCCTTTATGCAGGGAATTCTATCTCATCTACTTATTTGGCTGACCTTGTCGAATACGTGCAAGACAAAGATTTTTCTGTTAACGTGATTTCAAAATCAGGGACAACGACAGAGCCTGCGATTGCTTTCCGCGTTTTCAAAGAACTTTTGGTTAAGAAATATGGGCAAGAAGAAGCTAACAAGCGTATCTATGCAACGACTGACCGTGAAAAAGGAGCGGTTAAGGTAGAAGCTGACGCCAATAACTGGGAAACCTTTGTCGTGCCAGATGATGTTGGTGGTCGCTTCTCAGTCTTGACAGCTGTTGGTCTTTTGCCGATTGCCGTGTCAGGAGCTGATATTCAAGCCCTTATGGATGGGGCTAATGCGGCCCGTCAAGCCTACAACTCAGACAAGATTGCTGAAAACGAAGCTTACCAATATGCGGCTGTCCGTAACATCCTTTACCGTAAAGGCTACGTGACTGAAATCTTGGTTAACTACGAGCCATCGCTGCAATACTTTAGCGAGTGGTGGAAGCAGTTGGCTGGTGAGTCTGAAGGGAAAGACCAAAAAGGGATTTACCCATCATCCGCAAACTTCTCAACAGACTTGCACTCTCTTGGTCAATTCATCCAAGAAGGAAACCGCAATATCTTTGAGACGGTTGTTCGTGTGGACAAGCCTCGTAAGAATGTTATTATCCCTGAATTTGCAGAAGACCTTGATGGTCTTGGCTACATCCAAGGTAAGGATGTTGACTTTGTAAACAAAAAGGCAACAGACGGTGTGCTTCTAGCCCACACAGATGGTGATGTTCCAAACTTGCACTTGACCTTGCCAGAGCAAGATGAGTTCTCACTCGGCTATGCCATTTACTTCTTTGAATTGGCGATTGCCATTTCTGGCTATCTCAATGCCATCAACCCATTTGACCAACCAGGTGTTGAAGCCTACAAGAAAAATATGTTTGCCCTTCTTGGCAAACCAGGCTTTGAAGACTTGTCTGCTGAACTCAATGCCCGTTTGTAACAGCTATAAAAAATTCGCTCATCCCTAGGATAGCGAATTTTTTACTGTTTAAAAGGCGTAATCTTTAACGATTTCAATGCTGTTGATGGTGATATCGGTCATCGGTTTGTCACTGTCGTCCGTATCAGTTGCAGCGATACTATCCACAACATCCATTCCTGAAATGACTTGACCAAAGACGGTGTATCCGCCATCTAAGGAAGGATTGCCACCGTTTTTGTAAGCCTCAATGATTGGCGCTGGGAATCCTTCTGGGTCTAGTCGAGAGCTGAAATCTTGGGTATTTTGATTGATGAAGAACTGGCTACCATTGGTATCTGCCCCAGCATTGGCCATGGCAAGGGCTCCACGGATATTGTAGAGGTAGGCAGAGATTTCATTGGCAAATCCTCGGCCACTATCGATGCTGTCATCCTTGCCAGCCCAGATAGATTCTCCTCCAGTACCGTTACCTAGTGGGTCTCCCCCTTGGATCATAAAGTCCTGAATCACTCGGTGGAAAATAACCCCATCATAATAACCGGCCTTTGCATGCGTTAAGAAGTTTTCAACTGCTAACGGCGCATACTCAGGAAACAGTTTAATCGAAATATCTCCCGAGCTTGTATGGAGAATGACTTGGGCCTCATTATCAGCGACTGTTTCAGATAATTGTGGGAAAGCGGACGAATCTGCTTTCAAAGCTTCTGCATACTGGGCGGATAAGGCGTTTGTATCAGAAGAGGAACTGCTTTGGGAGGTTGAGGAAGATGTTGACGTTTCTTGGTCAGAGGACTTACTGCAGGCCCCTAAAAATAAGGTTGTTGCTAAGACAAAGGGGATAAATTTTTTCATAAAGATTCCTTTCGATTCTCAGTAATGCCCTTATTCTACCATAATCTAAGATCGAAACCAAGCGCCGAAAGCATTCCATATCATTGATTTGTAGAGCCGTGGATTTCTGTGGTATAATAGAGGGTAACTGTTTTAGAAAAGATACGAAAATGGCTGATAAACAAACGACTTATTATGATGACTACCCTATAAAGCCCTATATCTCTCCAGAAAGAGATTTAGCCGAAGAAACTCTTGGATTTAAGCCTGTTCCAAGACGAAACATGGAACCGTTAGAGGATGGTCTTTTAGCAGGCGATATCATCCTGCTTTGGCGCATTGCCTTTGGGACCTTTACGACAGATAGTGTGATGCCAAAATACCTCGAATATACCTATGGGATTGATGGGCAGACGCATTTGAAAAAACTGGAGACAGAGGGTTATATCCTAAAAGAAACGGCCGTGGATTCGTTGGACCATATCACAGCAACTGTCAAAAAGACAATTTTAAAGGATTCTGGTGTTTCAGGGCTTTCAAAATATAGATCAGCTGAACTAGATGACCTCATCAAAACACATCTTACCGAAGTTGCGTTAGCAAGCTATTTTGATATCCGAGGCTATGGTTTAACGGGTAAAGGCCAAAAGGCCCTGGCTAATCATCAAGCGGTCGTTGACCGTCATCCCAAGAAAAAATTTTAGGTAGAAAGAGTAACAATCCTCAATGGTACAACAAAAGAAAAAATCAACAAAAGGAAAGACAACGAGACGGCCAACTAAGGCAGAACAAGCTCGGCAGGCAGCTGTAAATCGAATGGTCATTAGCTTTGTTTTGACCCTCATTCTGTTATTTGCCGCCTTGCGCCTAGGAGCAATGGGAGTCACCTTGTATAACCTCATGCGTATGGTGGCGGGAAGCCTGGCTTACCTTGCGATTGGAGCAATTGTTTTCTACCTCTTTGGCTTTAAATGGCTGCGCAGAAACCGTCACATTTTTTGGGGCTTCCTGCTCTTTTTTGTAGGTCTAGCACTTGGGTTCCAGGCCTATTTTGCGACGCAAAATCCTAATGGCGATGCCTTGACGACCCTTTGGGCTCACCTATCTCAGGACCTGCGTCAATTTAAGGTTAGTTATTTTGCAGGCGGTGGCCTTCTAGGAGGGGTGTTGCATAAATTCTTGGCGACACTCTTTGCCAATGTTGGCGCCTATGTGTTTGCGGTTCTGATGACTCTTGGCGGTCTTTTGGCTATGAGCCCTTGGAGTCTTTATGATGTCAGCCAATTCCTTTTGGGGAAATGGCAGAGCTATAGACAGTGGTCGGCAGAAAAAGCCGTCATTCGGGAAGAGAAAGCTGAGGCTAGAAAGGCTGAGGCTGCGCAGCTTCTAGAAGATTCTGAGCCATCTGAAGAGGAGTTGGCCCAAAGTGACTCAGACTTATCACGGCAAATTGACTTGGAGACAGGAGAGATTCTTCCTCCTGGATTTGAAAAGGCAGTATCACCTAAACCTCAGCCAGAGATTAGCCTCAATCAGCCAGTTTATGATGATTATGAGGAATGGGGGGCACCAGCAGGTTTTGACCAAGAGACCGATCAAGAGCTGATTAGTGATGTGACGGATCCTGAAGCCTTTGAAGATGATGGTGAGGAAGTCTTGGTGGATTTCACGCCTAAAGCACAACTTCAGTATAAACTCCCAACCATCGATCTTCTTCCACCTGTAAAACCCAAAAACCAGCTTGGCGAGAAGAAAATTGTTCGCGATAATATCCGTAAACTGGAAGAAGCCTTTGAAAGTTTTGGCATCAAGGCAACGGTGGAACGCGCTGAAATTGGCCCGTCTGTTACTAAGTACGAGGTTAAGCCGGCTACAGGTGTCCGGGTGAACCGCATTGCCAACTTATCGGATGATCTGGCTCTGGCACTTGCCGCCAAGGACGTCCGGATCGAGGCGCCAATTCCAGGAAAGTCGCTCATCGGGATTGAGGTGCCCAACTCTGAAATTGCAACCGTCAGCTTCAGGGAACTTTGGGAACAAGCCCAGACCGATCCTGATAATCTCTTAGAAATTCCACTAGGAAAAGCTGTCAATGGCAGTGTCAAATCCTTCAACTTGGCTCGCATGCCTCATCTCTTGGTCGCAGGTTCAACTGGCTCAGGGAAATCCGTTGCGGTTAATGGCATCATTGCTAGTATCCTGATGAAGGCCCGGCCTGATCAGGTCAAGTTCATGATGGTAGACCCCAAGATGGTCGAACTCTCTGTCTATAACGATATTCCACATCTCTTGATTCCTGTTGTGACCAATCCACGTAAGGCCAGCAGAGCCTTGCAAAAGGTAGTTGACGAGATGGAAAACCGATACGAGCTCTTTAGCCGTTTTGGTGTTCGTAACATCGCAGGGTATAATGCCAAGGTTGAGGAGTGGAACCGCCAATCTCAAGAAAAGCATATTCCCTTGCCTCTGATTGTGGTGATTGTCGATGAGTTAGCGGACTTAATGATGGTGGCCAGCAAAGAAGTGGAAGATTCCATTATTCGCATTGGGCAGAAGGCACGTGCGGCAGGGATTCACATGATCCTTGCGACTCAGCGACCTTCTGTGAATGTTATCAGCGGATTGATTAAGGCCAACGTGCCTAGTCGTATTGCCTTTGCCGTATCGAGCGGTACCGATTCACGGACAATCTTAGATGAAAATGGTGCTGAGAAGCTCCTAGGGCGTGGGGACATGCTCTTCAAGCCCATCGATGAAAATCACCCGAGTCGTTTGCAAGGATCCTTTATTTCGGACCAAGAAGTTGAAGATATCGTGACCTTTATTAAGAATCAAGCCGAAGCCGATTACGACGATGCCTTTGATCCTGGAGAAGTATCGGATAACGACAGCGATTCTGGTGCAGGTGGTGGAGAAGGTGATCCGCTCTTTGAGGAAGCCAAGGCCTTAGTGTTGGAAACACAAAAAGCTAGCGCCTCCATGATTCAGCGTCGTCTTTCAGTTGGGTTTAACCGAGCTACCCGACTGATGGAAGAGTTAGAAGCAGCTGGTGTTATCGGTCCTGCAGAAGGTACGAAGCCCCGCAAGGTTTTACAACAAGAATAGTAAAGGAAAACTATGGACTTTAGTCAGCCCATCATGTTGCCATTATTAGTAGAGACTACACAAAAACTAAACAGTTCTATGTCGATCTGCTTGGCTTTGAAGTCATCTCAGAACACCCTCGTCCAGACAAGGGCGACACGATTATCAATGTTGCCCAGGGCAATCTGGTCCTAGAACTCTTTATCAAACCAGATGCCCCAGCAAGGCCAGCCCTGCCCTATCCTGAGCATTCGGGACTGAGGCACCTAGCTTTTAAAGTTAATTCTGTAACAGATTATTTGGAACAGTTTGACCAGTTAGGTATTCCTCATCAGGGGCGTCGGTATGATGACTTTGATGGCAAGGCCATGGCTTTCTTCTTTGATCCGGATGGCCTTCCCCTTGAAATTCACGAATAAGAAAAGGCGTTCCAAATCTGGACGCCTTTTAAGCTACAAAAATTAGAATATAAATCACAAGAGCTAAATAAAAGATGAGGGTTAACAGAAAACTCAACCGCCAAAAGATTTTGAAGGCCCGCTTTATAGGAACAGTTCTTTTTTTGATAAAGTAGTAGATGATAATGCCAAGCAACAATAGGGCTAGGAGCAGGACGTAGAGGGCTAAAAGACTATGATAAAAGGTGCGGGCACTGACGATGTAAAGAGCAATCGCATAAAGCGGTAACGCAACATCAGGCACACCTATGTTAAAATGGCGCAAACGAAAGAGCCCTGTAACCGCCATGGCCAAGGGAAGCCCAAGAAATAAAAATAAGACAGATACGATTTTGAGGAATAACATATCTCTATTTTAAATCAAAAAAGTAGGTTTGTAAACTTGAAATCTCAAAAAAAATAGTGTAGAATAGAAAGGTATGTGAGATTTACATGCTTGTGGGAGGTAAAAATCTTTAATTACCGCCAAAACCACAATAGGAGGATTTTATATCATGGCTAAAAAAGTCGAAAAACTTGTAAAACTTCAAATTCCTGCCGGTAAAGCTACTCCAGCTCCACCAGTTGGTCCAGCCTTGGGTCAAGCAGGGATTAACATCATGGGCTTCACAAAAGAGTTCAACGCTCGTACAGCTGACCAAGCTGGTATGATCATTCCAGTTGTTATCTCTGTATATGAAGACAAATCGTTCACTTTCATCACTAAAACTCCACCAGCTGCTGTTCTTTTGAAAAAAGCTGCAGGTGTTGAAAAAGGATCAGGTACACCTAACAAGACTAAGGTTGCTTCAGTGACACGTGCGCAAGTACAAGAAATTGCTGAAACTAAAATGCCAGACTTGAACGCTGCTGATCTTGAGTCAGCGATGCGTATGATCGAAGGTACTGCTCGCTCTATGGGATTCACTGTTACTGACTAATAGTACCCTAGACCCGCTCACTTCATCATTACACTGAGTGATGTGGGAGATGAAAATCGATATGACCACTTTACAAGGAGAACTAAAAAATGGCTAAAAAAAGCAAACAAATGCGTGCTGCACTTGAAAAAATCGACAGCACAAAAGCATACAGCGTTGAAGAAGCTGTAGCACTTGCAAAAGAAACTAACTTTGCAAAATTCGATGCAACTGTAGAAGTTGCATACAACTTGAACATCGACGTTCGTAAAGCTGACCAACAAATCCGTGGTGCAATGGTATTGCCAAACGGTACTGGTAAAACTCAACGTGTTTTAGTATTTGCTCGTGGTGCTAAAGCTGAAGAAGCTAAAGCAGCTGGTGCAGACTACGTTGGTGAAGACGACTTGGCTCAAAAGATCCAAGGTGGTTGGTTAGACTTTGACGTGGTAATCGCAACTCCAGACATGATGGCACTTGTTGGTCGTCTTGGTCGCGTCTTGGGTCCACGTAACTTGATGCCAAACCCTAAAACTGGTACAGTAACAATGGATGTTGCTAAAGCAGTTGAAGAGTCTAAAGGTGGTAAAATCACTTACCGTGCTGACAAGGCAGGTATCGTGCAAGCTATCATCGGTAAAGTTTCATTTGATGCAGACAAATTGGTTGAAAACTTCAAAGCCTTCAACGATGTTATCGTTAAAGCTAAACCAGCTACTGCAAAAGGAACTTACATCACTAGCTTGAACATCACAACTACTCAAGGTGTAGGTATCAAAGTTGATACAAACTCATTCTAAGAGTAAGGTTTTATATATGACAAAACGGATGCCTGACTTGGCTCCGTTTTCTCTTTGAAAAATAATAGAGGAGGAATGTATGGAGAAAGAGACTCATCCCTTTGGGCAAAAACCCATCCCAGAACTGTTACGGTCTTTGGCTATTCCAGCCGTTGTTGCTAATATTGTCAATGCCCTGTATAATATCGTCGACCAAATTTTTATTGGGCAAGGTGTTGGGTATTTAGGTAATGCTGCTACCAATGTTGCCTTTCCTTTAACAACAATCTGTCTAGCTATCGGTTTAATGCTAGGGATTGGGGCTGCCTCAAAGTTTAATTTAGAACTTGGTAGGAAAAATCCTGACCTAGCCAAGAAGGCTGTTGGGTCGACGGCTTCAACATTACTCATACTAGGTATCGTAATGTGCCTAACCATGCGGCTCTTTCTTGAACCGATGCTTATCAGTTTTGGTGCAACTGACTCTATTTTAGAATATGCTAAGATTTATACTGGCATTACGAGTCTTGGGATACCGTTTCTCTTATTTTCATTGGGAACAAATCCCCTCGTTAGAGCTGATGGTGCCGCTAAGTATTCGATGGCGGCCATTATCGCGGGAGCCTTATTAAATACAATTCTGGATCCCATTTTTATTTTCATCTTTGGATGGGGAATTGCTGGCGCAGCTTGGGCGACTGTTATGAGCCAAATGATATCAGCATCGATTTTGATGATGTACTTTAGACGCTTTAAATCTGTTACATTTGAGCGAAGTGATTTTCGTCCGAATTGGTCGATGTTTATCACGGTTTGCTCACTAGGCATGGCCTCTTTTATCAATCAATCATCTAATGTCTTAGTTCAAATTGTGACTAATAATGCGTTGAAAACTTATGGTGAGTTATCTCAGTATGGTGCAGATATTCCCATTGCCGTGGCCGGAATTGTTGCCAAAGTTAATGTGATTTTAATAGCAATTGTCATCGGAATTGTCCAAGGCTCCCAACCTATCTTGAGTTATAACTATGGTGCTAAAAATTTTGATCGTGTTCGTGAGACCATCCAAGTTGCTTTAAAAGCAGTTAGTATTGTTTCCCTAGTGTGTTGGATAGGTTTTGAGCTCTTTCCTAAGAACATTTTAAGTATTTTTGGATCAGGTTCAGATCTTTATTTTGAATTCGGGATTCGTTACATGCGTATTTTCTTTCTCGTTTCGGCTATTAACGGGATTCAAATCTTTTCGGCAACCTTTTTCCCAGCTATTGGAAAAGCCAAGATAGGAGCTTTTATTTCCATTTTCAAACAAGTCGGATTAGTTGTTCCCTTACTTTTACTTCTACCGTTACTCTATGGTGTAGAAGGTCTAGTTATTGCTATTCCGATTGCTGACGTGATAGCCTTCATGTTGGCAGGCTATCTCTTGCTAAAGGAATATCAAAAAATGGGCAAATGGTTAGCTGGTCATCAGCATTAATTTTCCTACTAAGGCTCAAAAAATTAATCCCAGCACTACAAAAAGTAGGCCAAATATGGTAGAATAAGAGGGATAAAAAAAGGAGTGTAAGATGGTTCGACCTAAATATAGACGTGTATTGATAAAACTTTCTGGAGAAGCTTTGGCTGGAGAAAAGGGAGTTGGTATTGATATTCCAACTGTTCAAAAAATTGCCCGTGAAATTGAAGAAGTCCATGATACAGGAGTTGAAATTGCCCTTGTTATCGGAGGTGGCAACCTCTGGCGCGGGGAACCTGCAGCAGAAGTCGGGATGGATCGGGTTCAAGCTGATTACACAGGTATGTTGGGAACTGTTATGAACGCCCTTGTGATGGCTGATAGCCTAAAACAAGTTGGCGTGGACACTCGGGTACAAACAGCCATTGCTATGCATCAGGTGGCTGAGCCTTATGTTCGCGGACGTGCGTTACGACATTTGGAAAAACGTCGAATCGTTATCTTTGCAGCAGGTACAGGATCGCCTTACTTCTCAACAGATACTACGGCTGCCCTCCGTGCGGCTGAAATCGATGCTGATGCCATCTTGATGGCTAAAAATGGTGTTGATGGTGTCTACAATGCGGATCCTAAGAAAGATCCAGAAGCTGTGAAATTCTCTGAATTGACTCACGTCGAAGTGATTCATAAAGGACTGAAAATCATGGATTCTACAGCAGCTACTCTGTCTATGGATAACGATATTGATCTGGTCGTCTTTAACATGAATGAAGCTGGAAATATTAAAAAGGTTGTCCTTGGTGAACACATCGGAACAACTGTTTCAAACAAAAAATAAGAGAAAGTTGGAAATCTTATGGCAAACCCTATTGTTGAAAAAGCGCAAGAGCGCATGACTCAGTCGCACCAAAGTCTGGCGCGTGAATTTGGTCATATTCGTGCTGGTCGTGCCAATGCCAGCCTTTTAGACCGTATTTCAGTAGAATACTATGGCGTGGACACGCCTCTTAACCAGATTGCGTCTATCACTATACCAGAAGCGCGTGTCCTCTTGGTCTCTCCATTTGATAAGGGATCTATCAAAGACATCGAGCGTGCGATTAACGTATCTGACCTTGGCATTACACCGTCTTCAGATGGTTCTGTGATTCGCTTGGTTATTCCTGCGTTGACTGAAGAAACACGTAAAGACTTGGCCAAAGAAGTGAAAAAAGTTGGCGAAAATGCAAAAATTGCCATCCGTAACATCCGCCGTGATGCGATGGACGACGCTAAGAAGCAAGAAAAAGCCAAAGAAATTACTGAAGACGAGTTAAAGGGTCTTGAAAAAGACATTCAAAAAGTAACAGATGATGCCATCAAACATATTGATGACATGACCGCAAACAAAGAAAAAGAACTCTTAGAAGTTTAACAGAATTAGGGTGAGAGAAAACCTCATAGCTAGGTATCTTTCGCCCTTTTTTGAAGAAAGGATGACCAATGAATACATTATTGGCAAATTTTACGACAGGTCTCATCACCTCTGAAAATGAACACTTTTATTTTGTGCAAAAAGACGGAATGACCTTGGCCTTAGATAAGTCAGAAGGCGAGCATCAAATCGGTGACATGATCAAGGGCTTTGTCTATACTGACAGCAAGCATAAGCTGCGTTTGACAACCAAAGACGTCTCAGCGGATCTTGACCATTACGGTTGGGGAACAGTGACCGGAGTCCGTAAGGACCTTGGCGTTTTTGTAGATACTGGACTTCCCGATAAGGAAATTGTCGTTTCTCTCGATATTTTACCTGAAATGAAAGAATTGTGGCCTAAGCAAGGTGATCAGCTTTACATTAAGCTAGAAGTGGACAGCAAGGACCGTATCTGGGGAATTCCAGCTCAGCCTGACGTTTTCCAAGCCTTGGCTGGGCCAGCCTATGACAACATGCAAAACCAGACCCTCAAGGCTATTGTCTACCGCCTCAAATTATCAGGGACTTTTGTTTATCTGCCAGATAACAATATGCTTGGTTTTATCCATCCGTCTGAGCGCTTCAGCGAGCCCCGCCTAGGGCAAGTACTGGAGGCTCGTGTGGTCGGTTTTAGAACAGTTGACCGGACCCTTAACCTCTCTCTGAAACCCCGTTCTTTTGAGATGTTAGATAATGATGCTCAAATGATTTTAACCTATCTGGAAAGTAATGGTGGCTTTATGACCTTAAATGACAAGTCTAGCCCAGAGGACATTAAGGCTGTTTTTGGCATTTCGAAAGGCCAGTTCAAAAAAGCTCTTGGAGGTCTTATGAAGGCTGGAAAGATTAAGCAAGATCCTCTAGGGACTGAGTTAACATCATAGTCTTTGAACTCTTTGATCGATAAGATGAAAGAGTTTTTAACTGGCTTTAAGACATTTTTATAAAATTTTGCTATAATGCTAAAAATACGTGAAGACAAGGAGATTAGTTATGGAAAGAGCAATATTTGCAGGTGGCTGTTTTTGGTGTATGGTGCAACCCTTTGAAGAGATGGATGGGGTAGAATCGGTCCTTTCTGGCTATACTGCCGGTTATGTGGAAAACCCAACGTATGAGGAGGTTTGTGCTGGGCACACAGGCCATACTGAGGCTGTTGAGATTATCTTTGACCCAGCCAAGATTAGCTATGCGGAGCTTGTGGAACTCTACTGGGCTCAGACAGATCCAACTGATGCCTTTGGCCAATTTGAAGACCGCGGGGACAACTACCGTCCTGTGATTTTCTACGAAACAGACGAGCAACGTCAGATTGCAGAAGCTTCAAAAGCAGCCTTGCAAGCCTCTGGACGTTTTGCAGGACCGATTGTCACGACCATTGAGCCAGCTCAACCCTTTTATCCTGCTGAGGAATACCATCAGGCGTTTTACAAGAAAAGTCCTGAGCGCTATGCGCTCTCTAGCCAACGTCGTCATGACTTCTTAGAAAGGAACTGGAACTAGTGCGTAAATCCTTTTACAGCTGGCTGATGACCCAGCGCAATCCCAAGTCAAATACTCCGGTAGCGATTCTAGCAGACTTGGTATTTGAAGACACAACCTTCCCAAAACATACCGATGACTTTGAGATCATCAGCCGTTACTTAGAAGATGCGGCGACTTTCTCCTTTAATCTGAGTGAATTTGATCAGATTTGGGATGACTACATAGCTCATTGAGATACAGCTTGGAATATTTTTGCTATAATAGAAGAAGTAAAACAAGTTTTTTGAAAAGGACATAATTTGAAAGAACATTCTATCGATATTCAACTCAAACACCCTGATGATGCTTTGCATCTATTTGGTAGCAACGAACGTCATCTGAGGCTCATGGAAGATGAACTTGAGGTGGTGATTCATGCTGGCACAGAAGTCGTGCAAGTGATTGGGGAAGAGGCGAATTGTGAGCAGGCCAAATTGGTCATTCAAGCGCTGTTGGTATTGGTTAATCGCGGTATGCTTGTCAATACGACCGATGTTGTCACTGCTATCAACATGGTCCGTAATGGTGAGATTGACAAGTTCATTGCCCTCTATGAAGAAGAAATCATCAAGGACAATTCAGGGAAACCGATTCGTGTCAAAACACTGGGACAAAAGATTTATGTGGACAGTGTCAAGCATCACGATATTGTTTTTGGGATTGGCCCAGCCGGAACCGGTAAGACTTTCTTAGCGGTGACGCTAGCTGTAACGGCTCTAAAAAAAGGTCAGGTCAAACGCATTATTTTGACTCGGCCAGCCGTTGAAGCTGGAGAAAGCTTAGGCTTCTTGCCTGGTGACCTCAAGGAAAAGGTTGATCCTTATCTGCGCCCTGTTTATGATGCGCTTTACCAAATTTTAGGAAAAGACCAAACGACCCGTCTGATGGAGCGTGAAATTATTGAAATTGCACCGCTTGCCTACATGCGTGGACGGACCTTAGATGATGCTTTTGTCATTTTGGATGAAGCTCAGAATACGACCATCATGCAGATGAAGATGTTCCTAACGCGTTTAGGTTTTCATTCTAAAATGATTGTCAATGGGGATATCAGCCAGATTGACTTGCCAGGAAAGGTAAAGTCGGGTCTGATAGATGCCCAGGAAAAGTTACAGAATATCAAACAGATTGATTTTGTTCATTTTTCCGCTAAAGACGTGGTCCGTCATCCAGTCGTTGCAGAAATCATCAATGCCTATGAAAAGGAAAGACGCGATATAGACTAACGCTTATCTAGGACTCATTTGTTACTCAAAGAATGCCGAATAGTTAGCCCATCTGCTAGGTGAGAATTTTACTTGCCGTGTGCGAAAAATCTATCGCTAGACCCCATAAGAGTGTCGGAGGTATCCGGCCTCTTTTTTTGTTTCTTGATAAGGGCTTACTTTTTTAATACTGCAGATGAAAAGAAACATGAAAATTGTTCCCATAAGATGAAACTTATGCTACAATAGGCTTGAAAACAGTTACAAACCAAGGAGGTATCTATGTCAGAGTTGGTAAACTTGCAAAATGGTTCAGATATCCGGGGGATAGCCATAGCTACAGAGGAGTTGGAGGTGACCCTAAGTCCTGAAGCGGTTACTCAAATCACGTCAGGGATAATTCATTGGCTCCGAAAAGACAAAGAAGACAGTTATCAGTCGGGGAAACTTTGTATCGGAGTTGGTCGAGACAGTCGTTTGAGCGGTGAAGCTTTAGCAACAGCCTTAATGACAGAAGCGACTCGTCAAGGGGTAGATGTCATTGATTTTGGGATGGCAACAACGCCAGCCATGTTTATAGCCACCCAATACCAAGACTTTGCCTGTGACGCTGGTATTATGATAACAGCTAGCCACCTACCCTATTATTTCAATGGTATTAAGATATTTAGCCAAAAAGGTGGGGCTGAGCATGAGGATATTGACTTTATATTAGATAACACATCACCTAACAGTAATGGGCATCAAGGAAAATGCCGTCGTGCGGATCTGATTACATCATACGCAGCAGATTTGGTCGCTAAGATTCGCAAAGGAAGCGGTCTAATCACAGATCAGCCGCTTTCGGGCATGAAAATTATTGTCGATGCTGGAAATGGAGCAGGAGGCTTTTTTGCCACTCGAGTTCTGGATGAGTTAGGCGCTGATACATCTGGTTCTCAATTTCTAGAGCCGGACGGACACTTTCCAAATCATATTCCCAATCCAGACAACAAAGAAGCCATGGCTAGTATCCAGCAAGCTGTGCTCAAGCATCAAGCAGATTTAGGTATTATTTTTGATACCGATGTGGACCGCGCGGCAGTTGTCACAAAAAGTGGTGAAATTCTAAACCGGAATAATTTGATCGCCATTCTCAGTCACATCACCTTGGCAGAGCATCCTGGCACTAGTATTGTGACCAATTCGCCTACCTCAGACCACTTAAAAGACTTCATCGAGCAGTTGGGTGGTAAGCAAATCCGCTATATCTCAGGTTACCGTAATGTTATCAACCGAGCCATTGCAGCAAATGAAGCAGGTATCGATTGTCAACTGGCCATTGAAACCAGTGGGCACGCGGCCTTTAAGGAAAATTATTTCCTTGATGACGGAACTTACGTTGCAGCAAAACTCTTGATGCTCTTACCAACCTTAGCTCAGCAAAATCAAACCTTAGATGATTTAATCGCAGATTTAAAGCAACCGGTTGAAACTCAAGAAGTCCGATTTAAATTAGAAACAAAAGATTTCAAGGGCCTCGGCCAGCAAGTGATTCAAGACCTGGCAACCTATGATGTAACCGGTTGGACCATCAATCCAGAAAATGAAGAAGGTATCCGAATCACCTTATCAGAGCCGTTTGGGCAAGGCTGGTTCCTGCTTCGCCTCAGCCTTCACGAGCCCCTCTTGGTTCTCCAAATTGAGAATGACCAGACAGGGCACATGCCGACAGTTCTCAAAGAGATACAGACATTTTTAGATGCTTATCCTCTGGTCAATCAAAGCCAACTGAATCAACTCCTCTAAAGAGACCTGATCCAAAGATTCAACCACTCAAAAAGCGCCCCCCTGACAAAGGGGTTCGCTTTTTCATTAGTTAGATCAGTTCTTCGATAGATTGATGCTCTAGGTTTAAGCCCTCAGCTACCGGCAGGCTTGTTAAATGGCCTTGGTAGGTTGTAACCCCTTGGAGGAGCCCGTCGTCATCTTGAACCGCTTTTTTAAACCCTTTGTTTGCTAACTCTAAAATATAAGGAAGCGTCACATTGGTTAAAGCAATCGTTGATGTGCGAGGCACGGCTCCTGGAATATTGGCAACAGCATAGTGAAGGACGCCATATTTTGTATAGACAGGCTCATCATGTGTTGTTGTCTGATCAGCAGTCTCGATGACACCACCTTGGTCAACTGCAACATCGACAATGACAGAGCCTGGACGCATGGTTTTCACCATATCTTCTGTAACGAGTTTAGGGGCTTTAGCTCCTGGAATCAAGACAGCTCCGATAACGAGATCAGACTCTTTGACGACTTCAGCAATATTGAGTGGATTTGACATCAGGGTTTGGATTTGACTGCCGAAGACTTCTTCCAATTCGGACAAGCGTTTAGCAGAGATATCCAGAATGGTTACTTGAGCACCGAGTCCGAGAGCGATTCGAGCAGCATGCGTTCCCACGACACCGCCTCCGATAATGGCAACCTTGCCTTTTGGAACACCGGGGACACCACCAAGCAGAACGCCAGAGCCGCCTTCTTGTTTGGTTAAAAATTGGGAACCGATCTGAACAGCCATACGGCCAGCCACTTCACTCATCGGTGTTAAAAGAGGTAATTGCCCTTGAGCGTTTGTCACAGTCTCATAAGCAATACTGTTTGCTTTGCTGGTGAGCATCGCTTTTGCTAAAGCTGGTGCTGCAGCCATATGGAGGTAGGTAAAGAGATTGAGATCTTCTCTCAAGTAGGTATATTCTGATTGGAGGGGTTCTTTTACTTTGACAACGAGATCAGCAGCCCAAGTTTCTTCCGCACTTGGCGCTATTTGGGCACCTTGAGCCGTATAGTCCGCGTCTTCAAAACCAGATCCGAGACCTGCTTGTGTTTCTACAAGGACCTGGTGTCCGGCTTGAACGAGAGCATACACACCTGCTGGGGTTAGAGCAACCCGGTTTTCGTTGTTTTTAATTTCTTTAGGAATACCAATTAACATATGATTCCCCTTTCTTTCTAGTATGTCTATTTTAAAGAAAAAAAACTGAGATTTCAAGTAGTGACCCAAAAACTGAAAAATCGAGACAATCTATTGACAGCCTATAGGGCCTATGATATACTTTAACAGTACGCTGATTTAGCTCAGTCGGTAGAGCGCATCCATGGTAAGGATGAGGTCGCCGGTTCGATCCCGGCAATTAGCAGTTTTTAACGCCTTGAGCTTGCTCAGGGCGTTTTCGTTACCCATCTCCGTTCGCTAGGTTCAAAAAAGGGACGTGTTTAGCAAAAGGGGATATACAGAAAGGATTAGTGATGAAAAAAGTTTGCTTTGTTTGCCTCGGAAATATATGCCGTAGTCCTATGGCGGAGTTCGTGATGAAGTCATTGACGGACCAAGTGGAAATTGAAAGTAGAGCGACCTCTGGCTGGGAGCATGGCCACCCGATTCACCAGGGGACACAGACAATCTTTCGGCAGTATGGAATTCCTTTTGATAGCCAAAAAAATTCGACTCAGATGAGTCAATCTGACTTTGAATACTTTGATCTTATCATTGGGATGGATGCTTCCAACGTTACCAATCTTAAAACGATGTCTGATCCTAAGTATCATGATAAGATTGTACCTTTTGCATCAGAATCAGTACCGGATCCTTATTATACTGGTGATTTTGAAGAAACTTATCGCCGCGTCCTAGCTGGTTGTCAAGATTGGGTAAAAAAATTGTCATAAAATCGTCATTTTTCTCAATAAACGCTTAGAATTCGCCCTGAAATATAGTATAATGGTTGAAGTATAGGAGTTTTTGAGATTATGGAATTGATTCAGTATTATTATGAGCGTATAAAACCACATTTGCATCGGCGAACATTTGAAATCGCCGCTGTGGGACTAATTGTCCTATGTGGTCTTTTTGTCTTGCTTCTTAGTTTTCCTAAGACAGTTAAAACCAGTTATAACGATGGTGCTATTGTCTATGAAGGACAGGTAGTCCGCCAAAAGATGACTGGGCAAGGGAAGATGACTTTTGCAAATGGCGATACTTATGAGGGGGATTTTTCAAATGGAACCTTTCAAGGAAAAGGAATGTTTAGAGCTAAATCCGGTTGGAGCTACGAAGGGGAATTTGTCAATGGTTTAGCACATGGCAAAGGCAAGTTGACGACTGAAAATGGGGTAGTCTACGAAGGAGTCTTTGAGAAAGGAGCTTACCAAGATGCGAATTAAATGGTTTTCATTGGTCAGAATCCTGGGGATGTCCTTGGTCTTACTCTACCACTTTGCGCCAACTATCTTTAAGGGAGGCTTTCTAGGGGTAGATATCTTTCTAGTCTTTTCAGGTTTCTTAACAACAGCTATCTTTTTAGATGAATTTTCCAAAACAGAAACAATTGACTTATTAGGCTTTTATAGGCGGAGGCTCTATCGTATTTTGCCACCAGTCTTGCTGATGATTGGGGTCGTCATTCCCTTTACCCTTTTAATCCGAAGTGATTTTAGGGCAGGAATCGGCTCTCAGATTGCTGCAGTCATTGGGTTTGTAACGAATTATTTCGAAATTGCACAAGGTGGGTCATACGAGAACCAATTCGTTCCTCACTTATTTGTTCATACCTGGACCTTAGCGATGGAAGTGCAACTTTATATTGTTTTGGGGGCCTTGACTTGGGGTCTGAGTCGCTTGGCTAAAACCAAGGAGCAGCTAAGAGGGTTTTTATTTGCTTTATCTGGTCTATTTTTCCTAATGACTTTTGGACGTTTCATTTGGAGCACCTTTAACAGTTATAATTTGTCCTCCATTTATTATGCGACTGGAAAACATGGCTTTACCTTCTTTTTGGGTGCTATCCTAGCAACCTTTACAGGGGTTGCACAAACTACGACAGCTTACAAGCAATTTGTACAAAAATTGGATACCAAGAAACACATCGGTCTTATCGTTGGAGCTGTCTTGGTTTTAGGGATTCTAACATTTACGGCAAAGTTTGAAAGCCTCTGGACCTACTGGGTAGGGTTTATCTTAGCCAGTCTTGCGACCATTGTTTTGATTTTCTCCCTTCGTCTGCTTCATGACAAAACGCCAACGATAGCAGAACCTGCTGTATTAGGATACTTGGCCAATATAAGTTATGGTGTCTATCTCTTTCATTGGCCCTTCCTTATTATTTTCTCAGAGATGGCCAACAAAGGGATTGCCATTGGTCTGTCTCTGCTTTTCTCGATAGCATTTGCTAGCCTGTCGTTTTATATTTTAGAGCCTTTACTAATTGGGAAACCTGTCACTCTGATGGGTGTTGAACTGGATCTTAATAGTGCTAAAAAACCATTGGCTATTATTGCGTCTATATTTGCCTTGTTTACCATTGGGCTATCAGCCTTTTCGCCACGTATCGGTGCCTTGGAAAAAGACCTCATGCTCAAAGGACTAGAACAAGCAGATACCAAGATGCTTCAGACCCGCTCCTTAGTGGATAACAAAGTGGCCTCAGATTATGGTGTCATGGAAGGAACGGTTGTCATTGGTGATTCTGTGGCACTTCGAGCTAGCGATGGCTTATCAGCCGCCATTGACGGCGTTATTGTTGAAGGAGAGGTTAGCCGAACACTGGAAGGAGCTTATGAATTCCTCCAAGAGAGCATTAAAAATCAAACCTTGCCTCAAAACATTGTGATTGCTGCAGGAACAAATCCCATTACCAATTACCAAGAAGTTTTGGATAACATCGTCAAGACGGTTCCTCAAGGTCATCGCCTAATCCTAGTGACACCATACGATGGTCGTGTGGCTGGTAATCCTGAGGCCTTACCAAATGTTACCAGAGATTATGAGTTGGAGTTGGCTCAGAAAAACAGTTGGATTACAGTAGCAGACTGGCATAAGGTTGCTAGTAACTCTCCACAAATCTGGCATTTTACGGATTATGTCCATTTTGGTAATGATGCAGATAGTATTAGTGAAGGTCAAGACATTTACGCTAAGACAGTCACTGATGCCTTGGAAAAAGCAAGCCAAGAACCTGTCAAATTAACCATGACAGAGGAATCCAAGGATTAAGAAGCGTTCATATGACAAAAAACCGTCGTTGCTAATCAACGGCGGTTTCAGATTGAAGACAAAGTCTCTTTTGAAACTTTCCTTAGGTTTCTCGCATTCTAGTTTTCAGGCTCAAACTTAAAACGATCCACTGGATCGTTTTAGCAGACGATAGCGACTCCCTTCGGGATTCCAAACCCAAGTTTCAATAATTGCTCGCTTAGCTCGCAAAAAATCAACTCTTTAAATCCTTGGTAGAACTTCGTAATGTCCTGTTGACAAAAAAAACTAGGGTTTAACGATCTCATACGTTTGAACAATTAGGCTGAGATTCTGCTGTCTTATTGTAGTCAATCTGGATATGCTCTGTCTATCTCAGTGATATGATTGAGTATCAGAGAGGATTTTTGTTTGGAGTACCTGCTTTACGCGGGTATTTTTTTGGTGTTTCTTTCTTTTTGGTAACTACGGTTAGATTTCTAGGGTCTCCGTTTGGTAGCTGATAATCAGTACTTGTAGTCAGCTGACTAAAAAGAAGATTGAGGGCCTGTTTGGCGTCAGCATTTTCTTGGTCAGCCGAACTTGCTTTAAGGGCAATGAGCTGTCCACCAACTTTCAAGAAAGGAATGGTCAATTCGCTCAAAACTTGCATGCGAGCAACAGCTCGAGCTGTTACGAGGTCAAACTGGGCCCGAAACTCGCTTTGTTGCCCTAAATCTTCAGCCCTGCCATGGTAGAAGTGGACGTGAGAGAGTCCCAAGGTCTCTGCTAGGGAATTCAAGAAGGTAATGCGTTTGTTCAAAGAATCCACAATGGTAACGTCCAAATTAGGACAGAGGATTTTCATCGGCAGGCTCGGGAAACCTGCACCAGCTCCAATATCTAACAGGCGAACAGGCTCATTCTTGATAATACCTTGGAGAACTGGAGCGAGGGAATCATAAAAGTGCTTGAGATAGACCTCTTCCTTATCTGTAATGGCAGTCAAGTTCATTTTTTGATTCCAAGTGACTAAGTGCTCGAAATAGGCTTCAAATTGTGCTTTTTGATGATCAGTCAATAAAAAGCCTTGGTCAGCAAGGAGCTGGTAAAAACGGTCAGGTGTCATAGGGTATCCTTTTCTCTTAAACTACACCCATTTTATCATAAATTTAAGTATTTTTGATATAATAGGAATAGTAAAATAAAGGAGACTCAAAATGGATATTATCATTGTTCTAATTGTTTTAGTGGCCTTAGTGGCATGGGGGATTTCCATGTATAACGGTCTTGTCCGCAGTCGTATGCATACAGAGGAAGCTTGGAGTCAAATCGATGTGCAATTAAAACGTCGGAATGACTTAATTCCTAACTTGATTGAAACGGTCAAGGGCTATGGAAAATATGAGCAAGAGACTTTGGAAAAAGTGATTCAACTGCGCAATAAGGTTGCTAGTGGGGCAACACCTGCTGAGAAGATGGAAGCAAGTGATGAATTGAGCCGTCAAGTAACAGGGCTTATGGCTGTTGCAGAAGCTTATCCCGATTTAAAAGCATCAGCTAACTATACTAAGCTTCAAGAAGAATTGACCAACACTGAAAACAAGATTGCTTATTCTCGTCAATTGTTCAACTCAACCACTGGAAACTATAATGCCAAATTACAAACGTTTCCAAGTAATATTTTTGCCAAATTCTTTGGTTTCCAACCAAGCATTTTCTTAGCAATTCCTGAAGAGGAAAAAGTGGTTCCAAAAGTTGATTTTGGCCCTAATGGATTAGGTGACTAATATGCTTTATGACCAAATTTCAGCCAATAAACGTAGGACCATCGTCCTCTTACTAGCCTTTTTTAGCTTGCTCGCCTTGGTGGGGTATGGTGTGGGTTATCTTTGGTTGGAATCTGGTCCTGTAGGTACTGTTATGGCTCTTATTGTCGGAGCAGTTTATGCTCTGGCTATGATTTTTCAATCCACCAATGTGGTCATGTCCATGAATAATGCTAAGGAAGTGACCGCCGATCAAGCACCGGAACTGTATCATATTGTGGAAGATATGGCCTTAGTGGCCAATGTTCCCATGCCTCGTGTCTTTGTCATTGAGGACGATGCTTTAAATGCATTTGCAACAGGCTCAAAACCTGAAAATGCTGCAGTAGCGGCAACGACGGGACTGTTGAGAACGATGAATCGGGAAGAACTCGAAGCAGTTATGGGGCATGAAATCAGTCACATCCGAAATTATGATATTCGGATTTCAACCATAGCAGTGGCTCTTAGCTCAGCTATCACCATGTTGGCCTCGATGAGCCAACGTATGATGTGGTATGGTGGCGGTCGCAATAGACGCAATAACCGTGATAGTGGAGGCGATGGTTTTCAAGTCATCATTCTCGTTCTATCGTTGCTTGCTGTTGTTTTAGCCCCTTTAGCAGCCACCTTGGTTCAATTAGCCATTTCACGGCAACGAGAGTATCTTGCAGATGCCTCTTCGGTTGAATTAACCCGCAATCCCGAAGGAATGATCCGTGCTTTGCAAAAGTTAGATCAAAGCAAGCCCATGTCACGGCCTGTAGATGATGCTAGCGCAGCCCTTTATATCAATGACCCTAAGAAAAAAGGTGGGCTTCAAAAACTCTTTTACACACATCCACCGATTGCAGATCGCATTGCGCGTCTGCGCCAAATGTAAGAAGGAAAAAATGTTTCGATTATTAGATATCAAAAAAAATCCAGAGGGAGTAAATTTCTCTGAAAAACTAGATCTCAAAGCTGATCTCCAAAGTCGCAATCCTGATATTCTTGATTTACTAGACGTTGAGGCAACTGGCCAAGTCAAGTATGACAACAAGATGTACTTTTTGGATTATCTGTTATCCTACCAAATGACCCTACCGTCAAGTCGTTCAATGGAACCAGTCTTGATGACAGAAAGTTATCCTGTTTCAGAAATTTTTATGGAGGCAGCAGATTTAGAAAGTCTTGCTGGAGATGTTGAAGCGGATTTGATCTTGGTGGTTGAAGGAGACGAGATAGATCTGGCAGAAAGTGTGGCTGATAATATTCTGCTAAGCGTTCCTCTTAAAGTTTTAACCCCTTCTGAAGAAGCTGATGATGCTTACCCAGAAGGTCAGGATTGGCAAGTCTTATCAGAAGAAGAATATGCTATCAGCCAAGCTGAGAAAAAAGAAGCTAATTCACCATTTGCTGGTCTGTCTGGCTTATTTGACCAAGAGTAGTAAAAGTTCAGAATATTTCAAAATCCTTGAAATAGGACTTTTGAAAGTGTATAATAGAATAAATTTGGAATGAGGAGTATCATTTAATGACTAAAGCAAACTTTGGTGTAGTAGGGATGGCTGTTATGGGCCGTAACTTAGCCCTTAACGTAGAATCACGTGGCTACAAAGTGGCTATCTATAACCGCTCAAGTGACAAGACTGAGGACGTCGTTGCAAGCAATCCTGGTAAAAACCTTTTGCCAAGCTACGATGTGGAAAGCTTTGTAAACTCTATTGAAACACCGCGTCGTATCATGCTCATGGTTCAGGCTGGTAAAGGGACTGATGCAACGATTCAATCACTTTTGCCTTACCTTGATAAGGGTGATATTTTAATTGATGGTGGGAATACATACTTTGAAGACACCATTCGCCGTTCAAAAGAATTGGCAGATTCTGGCATTAACTTTATCGGTACAGGGGTTTCTGGTGGTGAAAAAGGTGCCCTTGAAGGCCCATCAATCATGCCTGGTGGTCAAAAAGAAGCCTATGAATTGGTTGCTGATGTCTTAGAAGAAATCTCTGCCAAAGCTCCGGAAGACGGCGCACCATGTGTGACCTATATCGGTCCAGACGGTGCTGGTCATTATGTCAAAATGGTCCACAATGGTATCGAATATGGGGATATGCAACTCATCGCTGAGTCTTATGACTTGATGAAAAACTTGCTCGGTTTATCTACCGCTGAGATGGCTGACGTCTTCACAGAGTGGAACAAAGGTGAACTGGATAGCTACCTAATCGAAATCACATCAGATATCTTGACACGTAAAGATGACGAAGGTCAAGACGGACCAATCGTAGACTATATCTTAGATGCTGCAGGTAACAAGGGAACAGGTAAATGGACTAGCCAATCATCACTTGACCTTGGTGTGCCATTGTCTCTGATTACGGAATCTGTCTTTGCACGTTACATCTCCACTTATAAGGATGAACGTGTTGCTGCAAGCAAGGTCTTGCCAGCACCAGCTCCTTATCAGTATGACGGGGACAAGGCTGAGTTGATTGAAAAAATCCGTCAAGCCCTTTACTTCTCAAAAATCATGTCTTATGCCCAAGGGTTTGCCCAATTGCGTGTCGCTTCCAAAGAGTATAACTGGGATCTTCCATTTGGTGAAATTGCATCAATCTGGCGTGCAGGTTGTATCATTCGTGCGCGTTTCTTGCAAAAAATCACAGATGCTTATGGACGTGATGCAGATCTTGCTAACTTGCTTCTTGATGAGTACTTCATGGATATCACGGCTAAATACCAACAGGCTGTCCGTGATGTGGTAGCCATTGCGGTTCAAGCAGGAGTTCCGGTACCAACTTTCTCAAGTGCGATTTCTTACTTTGATAGCTACCGTGCAGCGGACCTTCCAGCGAACTTGATTCAAGCCCAACGCGATTACTTTGGTGCGCACACATATGAGCGTAAAGACAAAGAAGGCATCTTCCATTACTCATGGTATGATGAGAAATAAGCTATGACGAAAAAAATCCTCATCGTTTCTAAGGAAAGGGGTTTGGCCCAGTTCACTTCGATGGAACTTCAAAAAATTGAATTTCTGGTAGACGTGGTCGATGATGGAACGTCAGGGCTCACGTTTCTTGGAGAACGCGACTATGACCTCATTTTGGTGGATTTTGTGCTGACCGATATGACCAGCAAGGCTTTTGCTGAGCAGTTAAGCCTTCTTAAGCCAGCTTCCGTACTGATAGTGATTGCAGATCGAGAGGAGGCTGAAAAGCATCAGGAAATCATCGGTCAATACGCTGTTGCTATAGCAATTAGACCTCTCATCATGGAGGAGTTGATTGACCAAATTCATCGGATTTTCAGAGGTCGGGAATTCATTGATCAACATTGTCAATTCATCCAAACAAGGACCAGTTTTAAGGACTTGAGGATTGATACTGAAAATCATACGGTTTTCCGTGGTGATGAGCAGATTTTGCTGACGCGACGGGAATATGACCTTCTGGCCACACTGATGAGTCAAGGGAAACCATTGACCCGAGAACAATTGCTGGAGCAGGTTTGGAAGTACGAATCAGCAACTGAAACCAATGTTGTTGACGTCTATATTCGCTATTTAAGAAGCAAGATTGATCGGCCAAATCAACCGTCTTATATCGAGACGGTGAGAGGAGTCGGTTACGCCATGCAAATGGTTTAATAAATGATGTAAAATGAGGAGGTTGGGATTCTTAATCTCAGCCTCTTCTCCTGTGTTAGACAAATTATGGGTAGGGTTGTCAGGAGTGATAGGGATATGGAATATCAAAGGGCAAATATAAGTGAGCTACCCTCCTGCCTATAACCTTGTATAGTTAAGAACTATTATTCTAACAAAAGCTTTTATGGTAGAATGAAAGGACATTATTTAAGGAGGTTCTATGTCTAATCATCTCTTGGTTTTACAGTCGGATTTCGGGTTAGTGGATGGAGCTGTAGCGGCCATGATTGGGGTTGCTTTGCAAGAAGATCCTACCTTGGTTGTCCATAATTTAACACATGACATCACACCCTATCACATCTTTGAAGCGTCTTATCGGTTGTTTCAAACGGTTGAATATTGGCCAGAAGGCACGACATTTGTATCGGTAGTGGATCCTGGAGTGGGCTCAAAACGCAAAAGTGTTGTAGCCCTTACTGAGAAAAATCAATACATTGTGACGCCAGATAATGGTACACTTAGTTATTTGAAAAAATTCGTGGGCATCAAGGCTGTTCGCGAAATTTCTGAAGTTGAAAATCGTCGTAAAAATACGGAAGATTCCTATACCTTCCATGGGCGAGATGTTTATGCTTATACGGGTGCTAAGTTAGCCAGTGGGCATATTCGCTTTGAGGACGTCGGTCCAGAACTTTCAGTAGAGCATATTGTTGAAATTCCAACGGTTGAGACAGTTGTGACGGACCATTCGGTTAAAGGTGCTATTGACATTTTGGATGTCCGTTTTGGATCTTTGTGGACCTCGATTAGCCGGTCGGAATTTTACCATTTGAACCCAGAATTTGGCGATCGCTTTGAAGTCACCATTTACAACAATGACATGTTGGTCTATCAAAACCAGGTCATTTACGGCAAATCGTTTGCTGATGTTCGTATCGGTCAACCGATTATCTACATTAATTCGGTTTATTGTGTAGGAGTGGCCATTAATCAAGGCTCATTTGCCAAAGCCTATAATGTTTCTGTCGGAGCTAACTGGCAGATTGAATTTAAAAAAATTTAGGAGTTTATTATGAAAGATATACCTATTAAAACCGTCGTTGCCATTGGGATTGGGGCAGCCCTCTTCTTCTTAATTGGTCGCTTTATCAGCATTCCAACGGGAATTCCCAACACGAATATTCAGTTGCAGTATGCTGTTCTGGCCTTGTTTGCTGTTCTTTATGGGCCTTTGGCAGGTTTTCTGATTGCATTTTTAGGGTCAACTCTCATTGATTTTACTGCTTATGGTAGTCCATGGTGGTCTTGGATCCTCGCTGCTGGCGTTTTTGGCTTGATCCTAGGTTTTGTGGGCAAAAAGCTTCGCATCGAATCAGGCATCTATACGCAAAAAGACATCATTTTGACAATTGTAGGGACTCTGGTAGGTGTCGTCATCGCCTGGGGGATTCTGGCACCGATCGGTGATATTGTCATCTACAGCGAGCCTTCATCTAAGGTTTTCACACAGGGCTTAGTAGCTGGCTTATCCAACGCTATAACAGTTGCTTTAGCTGGAACGGCTCTCTTGGCCATCTATGCTAAGACACGTGTCAAATCAGGATCTTTAACAAAGGATTAACCATGATACAGACAAAAGAATGCTGAAAAGAATGCCAAAAGGTTTTCTTTCTCAGTCTTCTTTTTTTATAAGCAAAATAGTTTTAGAATCCTTGAAAAGTGTTTATAATAAAAAAGATGAAAAGTTTCATTTTCATACAATAAGCCTGACTGCAACAGGCAAAAAGGAGACAAAAATGTCAGATATTCGTGTATTACTTTACTACAAGTATGTTCCTATTGAAAATGCCGAGGCTTACACACAAGAGCACTTAGAATTTTGCAAATCGATCGGTCTTAAAGGGCGTATCTTGATTGCTGATGAGGGCATTAACGGAACTGTTTCAGGAGACTACGAAACCACTCAAAAATATATGGACTGGGTTCACAGTGATGAGCGCTTCGCAGACCTCTGGTTTAAAATTGATGAAGAAAATCAAGATGCCTTTAAGAAAATGCATGTGCGTTACAAAAAAGAGATCGTTCACCTTGGACTGGAGGATAACGACTTTGATAACGACATCAATCCACTTGAAACAACAGGTGAGTACCTCAATCCTAAACAGTTTAAAGAAGCACTTCTCGATGAGGACACAGTTGTCCTCGATACGCGTAATGACTACGAATACGATCTCGGGCATTTCCGTGGCTCTATCCGTCCGGATATTCGTAACTTCCGTGAGCTTCCACAATGGGTACGTGACAACAAGGAAAAATTCATGGACAAACGTGTAGTTGTCTACTGTACAGGTGGCGTTCGCTGTGAAAAATTCTCTGGCTGGATGGTCCGTGAAGGCTACAAGAATGTTGGCCAATTACACGGTGGTATCGCTACCTACGGTAAAGATCCAGAAGTTCAAGGCGAGCTTTGGGATGGTAAGATGTATGTCTTTGATGAACGTATTGCTGTTGACATCAACCACGTTGATCCAACAGTTGTCGGAAAAGACTGGTTTGACGGGACGCCTTGTGAACGCTATGTCAACTGTGGCAATCCATTTTGTAACCGCCGTATGCTAACGTCTGAAGCAAATGAGCATAAGTACCTCCGCGGGTGTTCCGCAGAGTGTCGCGTCCATGAGAAAAACCGTTACGTCGCAGAACATAATCTTTCGCGTGAAGAGGTTGTGGCGCGTCTAGCTGAAATTGGTGAAACCTTACCAGAAGCTGTTATGCAAGCATAAACCTATTGTAAGAATGAAAGCTCAGCTGTCGCTGAGCTTTTATTTGTCCTAAAGACAATGAAAAGATTTACAGTTTCATTTATTTTTTCTGCTATCTAGGTCTAGGATTACCTCAAAAATTACGGTATAATAAGGAAAAATGGAGAAAGAAAAGGAATTCCTTATGAATGAACCGATAAAACAGAGTGATCGAGCCAATCGTCAGATTAGCATGCACCAACAGATTATGACAGAGATGGTTTATCTATTAATTCTCATACTATTAGGATCAGTGATTGTCAAAATGTTTATCTATGATTGGGAACTGGTTTCCTATGTAACAGAATTGATTTGTTTAGGAGTGGCCATACTGTATAGCCTTGTTCGGCATATTCGCTTGGGTGTTAATATCGCAGTGGAAAAAACGGGTGGTTGGAAGGTCGCTCTCTTTTCTAGTGTTTTGCTGACAGGCGTTTTTGCCATCTTTCAGTATCAAGCTAAGGAGAGGCAGTATGTCAATCCTTGGGACACCACTTTTTTAACTGTTGTTGGGGTCTTTTTCCTAGCAGTGCTATTGGTACAGCTTGTCCTTCAATTGCTTATCTATTATAGAAAGCGTCAGAAAAAGGCTGCTCTAGAAGCCCAGTATAAGCAAGTAGAAGAGACATTAAACAAAACTTTAGACTAGAATTGAGATACTTTAATTGGCTTGGGGCAAAAACGTCTCAAGCTTTTTTAGGGTGTTCGTTTTAGGGCCTATCATAGCAGTCATTATTTGAAAGGTTAAAAGTTAGGCAGAAAGCTGTCCTAGCTAGCCCTAAATCAGGCCGTGGGGTGTTAAAAAAGTCATAGATTTTGCTAGCGTCCGTTGTAGCCCAATAGGGAGCATAAAAGTCTATTTCAATTTAGGAGATACCAACACTCTCTTAGAGTGTTTGCTTTCCTTCTTTTTCTTAAAAAGTGCTTGCCTTTAAGAATTCTCCATGGTAGAATAGGGCATTCTTCAAAAATCTTTTAAGGGGCCAAGAAATGGCTTAGAATAATGAGGCAGAAGGAGGAACAGGTATGATTTTGACAGCTTTTGATTCGGAGAAAAAGGCGATTATTAATCCAGAAGACTTGAACCCGAAAATAGAGGATTTTCCAAAGGTCGTGGTGTCTTGTTTTGCGAGAGAGACCTTCAGGAGATTGGTTACTGATTTTTCGGGACAGGAATTGACTCGAACAGCGATTGCGAATCAGGAAATTCCGATTTATGTTGCAGATGTCAATAGTCAGAAGATTGGATTATTTAATTCTGTCGTTGGAGCGCCTGCCTGTGTCGCTATTTTAGAAGATTTGGCTGCTATGGGTATGGAGACCTTGGTTCTTTTTGGTACGTGTGGTGTTTTGGAGGAAAGTATTAAGGAAACGTCGATTATTGTACCAACCATGGCGATTCGTGACGAAGGGACGTCTTTTCATTATGCTCCCCTGTCAGATGAAATCCTTGTCAACCAACACACACAAGAGCAATTTTTAGCCTTTCTCAAAGAAAAAGGCATTAGCTATACTACCGGAAAGGTCTGGACGACAGATGGTATTTACCGAGAAACGATTGGAAAACTGAATCATTGTAAAGACTTAGGAGCTATCTGTGTTGATATGGAGGCTTCAGCTGTCGCTGCCTGGGCTGATTTTCGCCAGATCAATGTCTGCCATTTCTTTTATGCGGCAGACCATTTATCGGAAGAAGCTTGGAATCCGAGAAGCCTGTCCAACACGGCAGACCTTGATGAAAAGGATAAAATCGCAGCTTTAGCCATGGCATTAGCGCTGTCCTTTGCGGAGGAAATTTAAAATGCAGGAGCTTTTAGAAGACATTCTAGCATGGGTAAAAACAAGAGAGCGTTCAGTCATTCGGATTTGTGGACATGGTGGCTCAGGCAAATCGACCTTAGCGACAGACCTGTATCAGTCGCTACCCCAAGGCCAGGCTAATCTACTAGGGACAGACCCCTATGTTATTTTAGGGAAATACAGTCAAGATGCTTTGTTATCCTATGACATTGATGGGCAAACGGTTCAACATGCTATTACAGCATGCCATCCCTTGCGGCACGAGCTATCCAGCTTGAAGCGTGATTTGCAGATGTTGGCTTCTGGTATGGATATTTTAACTATTGAAACACCTTGGCAGGCGCAAGAACGTATAGTAGCAAATCGCCCGGTGACCATTGTGGAAGGCATGTCGGCAACCTTTTTAGAGGCGGAACTCTTTGATTTATCCATTTTTTTAACGACAAATGCTGATACCGAATTGAATCGACGCCTTGCAAGAGACACTAGCCTTCGAGGGAGAGAGAAGCATTTTGTGGAGCAAACGCATGTTCATAGGCGAAAACAATACGACCTCTACATGGCTCCTTTAGCTAAAGATTTTGATGTCGTTGTCACTCAAAATGGAAATGAGTTAGCGGTCACAAAGAGTCTCTGGTAAGCTAAAATCTATGGCGGGTTATAGGAAATAGGAAGGCAAAAAAGGCTGACATTTCAGCCTTTTTAGTTTACAATAAGAGGGATGAAGAAAAAGATAATCGAATTTAAAAATCTAACCTTTCAATATGATGCTCAGGCAGAACCGACCCTTAACCAATTAGACATGACGATTTATGAGGGGGAAAAAGTCTTGATTGCAGGCCCTTCTGGTTCAGGCAAATCTACCATTGGGCAATTATTAAATGGCATCATTCCTCACATTTATAAGGGAGAATTGTCAGGGGAATTGTTGTTAGCTGGGAAACCTGCCTTTGAATCGTCTATTTATGATAAATCTCAAATCGTTTCAACCGTTTTGCAAGATACAGATGGCCAGTTCATAGGTTTATCCGTAGCAGAAGATATGGCATTTGCTCTAGAAAATGACCAGGTGCCTCAGAACGAAATGCAGAAGCAAATTGCTAAGTGGGCGCAGCAACTAGAACTCAGCGATTTATTAGACCATCGACCTCAGGACTTATCAGGTGGTCAAAAACAGCGGGTCAGTTTGGCAGGGGTTCTAATTGATGAAAGCCCGATTCTTCTTTTTGATGAGCCTTTAGCCAACCTTGATCCACAGGCCGGTCGGGATACCATCGCGCTGATTCAACGACTACAGGAGTCAACCAAGGCAACTACTCTAATCATAGAACACCGCTTAGAGGAAGTTTTAGCCCTCCAGTTAGATAGGGTTATCTTGATTGATGATGGGAAGATTGTGTTTAATGGTGCACCGCAGTCCCTACTGGCGACGACTTTGCTGACAGAGCATGGTATCCGAGAGCCTCTTTATCTCTCTGTTTTGCGAGACTTAGGCTATGACCTAACTAGTGATAAGCCTCTGGATCAGTTATCTCAATTAGATTTAACTGCTGTCACTATCCCGCAGTTGCCTCAGAGCACCGTTCCTCAAAACAATAGCAAAGAACCGCTCCTTACTGTACGAAACCTTACCTTCGGCTATACTGAGCAGCCGATTCTCAAAGGGATTACCTTGGATTTACACGCAGGAGAGCGTCTGGCTATCGTCGGCAAAAATGGAGCTGGAAAATCGACCTTAGCCAAGGTCCTGTGCCAGTTTGTGGAGGCAGAGGGTGAATTTCTCTGGGAAGGTCAGTCCATCACAGGCGATTCCATCAAGGAGCGGGCAGAGCGTATCGGCTATGTGCTTCAAAATCCTAACCAGATGATCAGCCAAACCATGATTTATGATGAGGTTGCGCTAGGATTACGGTTAAGAGGCGTCGAGGAATCAGAGATTGAGCGGCGCGTGCATGATGTTTTAAACATTTGTGGACTTTACGCCATGCGAAAATGGCCCATCTCAGCCTTGTCCTATGGCCAAAAAAAACGGGTCACCATCGCTTCCATCATGGTTCTAGGAGCTAAGGTACTTTTACTTGACGAGCCTACGGCTGGACAAGATCAGGCCCATTATAAAGAAATGATGCGATTTTTGGATCAATTAGCTCAAATGGGTCACACCATTGTCATGATTACCCATGACATGCAGTTAATGTTGGAACATAGTGACCGCTGTGTGGTTTTGGTCGACGGTCAAATCAAGGCAGACCAGTCTCCCATTGAGGTGCTTTCTAATCTGAATCTTGTCCGTCAGTCCCATTTACGGGAAACTAGTATCTTTACCCTAGCTCAGCGCTTAGGCGTTGATCCGGTAGGGCTCTCTTATGTTTACAAAGAAAGGAATCAGTCGCATGGCCTCTAACTCCAAAGTTCTTGGTTACCAGCCGGGGCAAAGCTTTATTCATCAGCTATCAGGGGTCAGCAAACTGATTTTCTTTATTCTTGTGTCAGTTTCGGTGATGTCGACCTATGACACACGTCTGATCCTAGCCGTTTCTCTTGGGAGTTTGCTCCTCTTTCAATTCTCAGGAATTAAATGGCGACAAGTTCGCTTTGTTCTGATTTTTATCGGTATTTTCTTGGTTCTTAATTTAGTGACCATTTACCTCTTCAGTCCTGAGTACGGCGTGGGAATCTATGGCAGTCGAACGGTCATAGCCCAAGGATGGGGACGGTTTACAGTGACTGCTGAACAATTGTTCTACCTCTTTAATGTTTTTATCAAATATTTATCTACTGTCCCCCTAGCGATTCTCTTCTTAACGACCACACACCCTAGCCAATTCGCCTCAAGCTTAAACCAGATCGGTGTGTCCTATAAAATTGCCTATGCAGTGAGCTTGGCCTTGCGTTACGTGCCGGATTTACAGGAAGAATATGGCATGATTAAAAAAAGCCAAGAGGCTAGAGGATTGGAATTATCTCAGAAAGCAACATTTGTGCAACGGATTAAGGGCAACCTTCAAATTGTTCTTCCCCTGATTTTTAGCTCCCTAAGTAGGATTGAAACCATTTCGACCGCCATGGAGTTGCGCCGATTTGGCCAACACCAAAAAAGAACGTGGTACAGCTACCAACCCCTAAAGAGAAGCGATTACCTCACAATTGCTTTGGGAGTGACAATCTTATGCCTTACTTTTCTGCTATTTTTTACCAATGGTGGACGTTTCTTTAATCCCTTTTAATTCCAGAAAAAGCTGAGACGCGAGTTCAGCTTTTTTATTTGGCTTAATCCGTTAGTGCTTTCCCCATTCATAGGTGTCAGATTAAAAGGGGAGTCTTGACCGTTTGTGATGAAAAGACGACCGTTTATGAATGTTGTAACCATAAAGTTCTGGAAATGCTATACTACTGACAGATTTTAAGACAAATACCTTGATATTTAAATCATTTGTATTATAATTTAAACATTCAGAATATTTCGTCTTAACTAATGAAACAGAAAGGAGAGACGATATGTTTGATTGGGAAAAAATTTTCGGAGCATTGAAAGGACGTAAGCCTTAAGGCATACGCCTTCGAGGAGAAGTCATGAATATTAGAGACTATATTGGGTTTATTGCGCTTTTCTCTCAAATCTTACTTTACTTACTAGTCTATTTAAGAATTAGAGGAGAAAGGTTCTCAAGAACATTTTTATTTCAATTTTTCATGGTTGAATTAATTAGAATCATGACACTCGGTGCGGCTTCTAATGCATTAGTCATTTTAGAACTATTCTTCATTGGGAAGAATCATTTTAAAGAAACAGAAAAAGATAAACAGTTATTTTATGCTTTGTATACTTTCAATTATTGTTTTATTTTTACGAATTTCATAGATCTTTTTATTGAGGAATTTGTTTCATCATCACTATTCAGTGAATTTTACACAACTTTTTGGTTCTTATCAATACTCTTCTCTTATCTTATTCATGAATTTTTATTTCATAAGCTAAAACTTGATACTAGTTATTTAAAAGATGAAGATGAATTTGTAACGGAGAAAATTATAAGACCTTTGAATAAAACGTTAATAAGTTCTGTTGTTGTTTTAGTTGGAATGCAGTTTTTTGAAATCTTTTTTCATCGGGAGGCCGTTTCTCATTACACCAAATCCTTGATTTTTGCCTATATCTTCCTCATTATTAGTGTGCTGATTCTCTTGAATAATAAACTCATCGCTTACAAGGAAGAAATTATGCGTCGGGAGAAGGAAGCACAGTATGAGCGTCTGAACCTATACACCCGTCAGGTCGAGCAGATGTATCAGACGGTTCGGGGGTTCAAGCATGATTATAAGAACATGCTGATTTCCCTAGAAGAAAGTATTCGGACGGGAAATATCGATGAGGTTCGATTTTTGTTTCATGAAATCCTAATCAGGGCAAATGTTGCCCTGTCAGAAGGTGAAAACATTGATGACCTGTCTTATCTGGAAAACCCGGCCCTCAAGAGTCTTTTATATCATAAGTTGATGGAAGCAACGCGAGATGGGGTTGAAGTTGTGATTGAAATCAAGCAGGAAATCCGTGACGTGAAAATGGATTTGCTGGATTTTGTCCGCCTGCTCTCAGTCCTTTTAGACAATGCCATCGAGGCTGCTAAGATGGCAAGCAGACCTCGGCTAACCTTAGCCATTGTCCAGGACAAGGGTCGCCATATTGTTTATGTCAGTAATTCCAAGGCAGAAGGTTTGGTTCCAATCCATCGCATTTACCAAAAGGATTATTCAACCAAAGGGAGTAATCGTGGCACAGGGCTCTTTAACGTTCAGGAAATCGTTGAGAGGTTTAACCATGTGATGCTAGAAACGGAACAAACAGAAGATACTTTCACGCAAATAGTCTATATAGGAGGTTAGGGTGAATATTTACATTTTAGAAGATGAGCTTTACCATCAAACGCGCCTTCAGGAAGTGTTGGCAGAGATTGCGAAACAGTTGGGAGTTCCCATGACCATTCAAATGGTAACGGGAAAGCCGGATGAGTTGCTGGAGAATATCACAACTTTTGGGCGGGAGCAGTTGTATTTCTTGGACATTGAGTTAAAAGGTCAAGAAAAGAAAGGCCTTGAGGTCGCCCAAAAGATTCGAGAGAAAGATAACGAAGCGACAATTGTCTTTGTCACGACGCATTCAGAGTTTGCGGCCATCACCTACCGTTACAAGGTCGCCGCCCTTGACTTCGTGGATAAGGAAAAAGAGACAACCGACTTTACCAAGGATATCTTATCCAGCATTCAATTTGTGTTAGAACGTAATGAAAGCATGGATTCTGAGGATGTTTTTGAAATCCAAACGCAACAGCGTCATATTCGTGTACCTTTTCAGGAGATTTATTACATTGAAACCAGTCAGACAGCTCATAAATTAATCCTCTGGACAGATCGTCAACGGATTGAGTTTTATGAGAGTATGAAGGAGATTGAGGCAATGGAACCAAGATTTTTCAGAGCCCACAAAGCGTTTTTAATCAATCCCAATAAGGTAAAGGAAATTGACCGACAAGAAAACCTGGTCCATTTTTCCAATGGGATGACCAGCCTGATTTCAAGACGCAAGGTCAAGGCCTTGGAAGACCTTATAAAATTAAAAAAATAGACCCTTTAGGATCTATTGTCATATTGAAGACAAGTATGGGAGTCTCAAGTCTATTTAACCAATTGTGAAGATAGTTAGTTAAGCGAGTTATTGAAAAAAGATTAGGGCAGTTCGGTCTGAACTAAGTTCAAACCGAAAACCCAAAGATTAATGACCTATGTTACCTGTTTTCAAATAGACGATGGAATAAAGTAAGCCGACTTGAAGAAAAAACTATCATATGATAGAATTAAGTAAAATATTAAGTAAGTAGGTGGTAGCATGGAAAATATCGTACCTGTTTCTGATATGCGTTATTATAACCAAACGCTAAGTGATGTTTCTGTTGGCTCTCAGGTTATCTTAACTCGTAATGGAAAAGCAGAATATGTGGTAGTCGACATTGAAGAATGGCGACATACCAAAGCAACATTACGCTTGTTTGAGGAATTACAAAAGGGCTACCGTTCTTTAGCGAATGAAAAGACCTATTCGCCAGATGAATTAGCTGAGCGGTTAGGGATTGAGTGATGAGCTATAACGTAATAACTTCAAGTGAAACTGTCCGAGACATTGAGGAAGCAGTTTTTTACAAAGAGGGCCTAGGCGTGTATCCAGAAAACATCGTAAAGTTCAAACAAGCTATTGTTTCGACAATCAGGAATTTAGCAGATTCGCCTAAAATTGGATCTAACTTATCAGCCAGAATTGACATAGAAACAGAGATCAAGTATAGCATGATTGATGATTATATCTTGTTTTATGAAATCGAAGCTGATACTGTTAAGGTCTTACGATTGTTGCCAGCTAAAACCAACTGGATGAATACGATTCTGAAATATTTTTGATTTAATAAGCATGAGGGCGCATCAGCGATGCGGTCGGTGGTGTGAAGCATCAAGTGAGTTGGGCGACTAGAAACGGATAGTCAAATGGTCACTTTCGAGTGTCGGGTGTAGGCTTGCTTTTAGTTTTGGACTGTAAAGATCCCGAATAAGTTATTTAAAAAGATCTGAAAGGGTCTTTAATCTGGGGAGAGGGAAAGAAGTCATGATCGAAAGAAATTGGTTTCCCCTCCCTTTTTCAGTTTTTAGGTTCAGGCTGAGAATGTCCATCCCCAGTCCTTCTCACTCCACCCCAGCATAGCTGAAACAGTCAAAAAGTGACTGTTTGAGGTTGGAAATAGGGGAAACAACATTTCCTTCTTTTAACAGGGCTGTAAAATCTGATGAAATCGGCGAATTAGAGGCCACTCAGCACCGGCTCATTGGTGCTAAAGCGCGTAATGACCTGTACAGGGGTAACGCTAAAACGGGCAAAGCCAGTGAGTGTTACTCCCAACCACTGCGACTTGTTTACTGATGATAAAATATGAGAAGGCTAGGACTTTTGTCCCAGCCTCAAAGTAAACCTAAGTTTTAAGCCTCTCAAAATTTTCGAGAACCTGAAATTATTGCGTTTCAGCTTCTTTTTATTACGGCGGAAAATTTCCGTTTTTGTTCACTAAAATCCTTCATTCAAAATCATTAGTCAACCTTTTGAAAATCATCATCATAGAAAACTGGCGACTAAGAGACTGAAAAAGATGAAGATGAGTGAGAAGTATATCTTATAGCCTAGGGGATGGCGAGGGTTAAGACCGATGCCAGAACGTCCTATATGAACATGAAAAAGTGGCTCAGAAGGGCTATGGTCACCTCGATAGGTATAACAGATATTAGCACAAAAGCCAATCAATAGAATCAGAAGGCTTCGAACAAAGAAATGACGACTGGCTGTTGGAGGAATGAAGGCAAAACCAAATAGGAAAAGGGTCGTGATGGCAACAGCTGTCATCAGCCAGTTAAACTGTTTTTTATTCATGATTCCCTCTAGCTTAATATTATAATATACTTATACCTAGTTTAAAGGATTGCCAATGTTCTGTCAAGCCTTGGTATCGCTCGCTAGAACTATGGTATACTAATGATATGATGAAAGAAACGATAACGCTTGATTTAGCAGATTTTCCAAGCAAAATTCAACCATTTTTGAAAAACACTCAAGTCTTTGATAGCAGTTCTCATTCTGGGGCTCAGGTTTTCTACCTTGATCAGGGGTTTTATTTAAAAGTAGCTCCAAAAGGGCAGTTGGCTCAGGAAGCCCAGCTTGGTCAGTGGTTTTGGGAGAAGGGACTGGGAGTTGAGCTTGTTACCTATCTGACAGATGATCGGGACTATTTAGTTACGAAAGCAGCGGATGGTCAAGATGCTACGCACTTTCTGGCAAATCCGCGAAAACTGTGCCAGGTATTGGCCAGTATTTTAATGCACTTGCATGCGATGACTCCAGATGACTTTCCGAGGGAAAACCGCTTAGCAGACTATAAAGACTTAGCCGTATCGAACTATCAAGCTGGTACTTTTTATGAACCTGCTTTGTTACCGAGGTTTGGCTTAAAAACGCGTCAAGAAGCCTATGATTATGTTCAAGCTTATAAGGATACCTTAACAGAAGACTGCTTGATCCATGGGGATTTTTGCTTGCCGAACATCATTTTGAAGAAGGACTATCAGTTTGATGTCCTGATTGACTTTGATTCGGCTGGCTGGGGCGACCGTCATATTGACCTTTTTTGGGCCATTTGGTCTTTGAATTACAATCTGGGAACAGATGGCTATGGAGACTATTTTTTAGACTGCTATGGGCGAGACAAGGTTGACCTAGAACGCTTAAAATTAATTGCCGCCTTTGAGGCATTTGGCTAGGAGACAGGGATTTATGAAAATTACAGCTATTGAAAAAAAGAAACGGCTCTATCTGCTAGAGCTGGATGGGTCTGACAAGCTCTATGTGACCGAAGATACCATTGTCCGCTTTATGTTGTCAAAAGACAAAGTGATTACCCCTGAAGAGTTGAGTGAAATTAAGGATTTTGCCCAGTTTTCATACGGGAAAAACTTGGCTCTTTATCAGCTGTCCTTTAAGCAACGCACAACGCGTGAAGTTCGGGATTATTTAGCCAAGCATGAGATTGAAGAGAAAACCATGGAGCGTGTTATTAAAAATCTTCAAGCAGACGGCTGGTTAGATGACGCCAAGTTTGCAGCAAGCTTAATAGAGCAGAACTTGCTTTCAGGAGATAAGGGAGGCTATGTTCTCAAGCAAAAACTCCTTCAAAAGGGTATTGCAGCAAGCATCATTGATGAAGCCTTGGCGGAGGCGGATTTTTCAGAAGTCTGTCAGCGCGTGGCTGAAAAACTGCTTCGGAAATACGAGGGGAAATTCCCTACTAAGGGCCTCAAAGACAAATTAATCCAGAATCTAACAAGCAAAGGGTTCTCCTATAGCGAAGCCAATCAAGCGGTCCAAGGTCTTGAACTCGAAAAAGACCAGGAAAGTGAGCTGGACCTCATTTACCGGGAGCTCGACAAGCAGTACCCAAAATACAGCCGCAAGTACGAGGGCTATGAGCTCAAACAACGCTTGACGCAAGCGCTAGCTCGGAAAGGGTTTGATTTTTCGGACATTGCTTCGGCATTAAGGGAGTATTTGTAATCTTTCATATTAAAAAAGTGAAATTTTACTAAAAATATGGTAGACTATTTGAGTAAAAACTTAAAATTGTAGAAAGTTGGTAAGCCATGAAACTACCAAAAGAAGGCGACTTTATTACAATTCAAAGTTATAAGCATGATGGGAACTTGCACAGAACATGGCGAGATACCATGGTACTCAAAACAACAGAAAATGCTCTCATCGGGGTCAATAATCATACCCTGGTGACCGAAAACGATGGCAGACGATGGGTAACTAGAGAACCTGCCATAGTCTATTTTCATACCAAATACTGGTTTAATATCATCGCTATGATTAGGGATACAGGCATATCTTACTACTGTAATTTAGCCAGTCCTTACCTGATGGATAGCGAAGCCCTCAAGTATATTGATTATGATTTAGATGTCAAGGTTTTTACGGATGGTACCAAACGCCTACTGGACGTTGAGGAATATGAACGTCACAGGCGAGAAATGAACTATCCAAAGGAAATTGATTATATTTTAAAGGAGCATGTTAAGATATTGGTGGATTGGATTAACCAAGAAAAAGGCCCCTTCTCTGAAGCCTATGTCAATATCTGGTATAAACGATACCTTGAGCTCAAGAATCGTTAAAGTCGCAAAGTAGAACCCTCACTGGATGTCCAGTGAGGGTGTCTTTTCCAAAAGGAGACTAGCGTTTTAAGATATGGTAAGGCTACATTAACTAAGGGAGATAGAAAGAAAAGATGACAGTTATCCAAGATTTTATTGATCGCATCTTTGAAGACCAATACCAAACCCAATTTGGACCGGCCAAAAGTCTGGCTGAGCAGTCTGACACCGTCACCCTGACCCGAGAGGTTGCGGGTGAACTGGTCGCTGTCCTTCAAGCGCGAATCAGTCTGGCGAACGCCCACATCACGTCTTTAGTCGTTGCCCCTAGCCAGCAAGGTCAGGGCTTGGGACGAAGCTTACTGGGCGAATTTGAAGGTCTGGCTAAAGATAGAGGGATTACCAGCATTACCCTATCGACTAAGTCTTATCAGGCTGAAGGATTTTACAAAATAGTAGGCTATCAGGTATATGGTGAACTGCAAGATGTTCCCCAAAAAGGCATCACCAAATACCATATGGTTAAATACTTGAGCTAACAGTTGATTTTATGAGCAAGGCTGCTAAGCCTTATTTGCTGATAACCAAGCATTCATAGAAAGGCTAGTGGTGCGGACCACTTCCTTAAAGTTGCAATTTCATCTGATTTGGAGTACAATCTCTAATATCAAGGTAAAGGAGGGCAAACGATGGCATTTTCAAATACAAGAGGGCGTTATGCCAGTTTTGGTATTGTCACAGCCTTGCCTGGAGAGACGATTGACCTCTTTTGGGAAATCATTGACAACAAGCTCAAGGGCGTCCTGCCTCTGAAGCCTGTCCTCAAGTTTCGACTAAGCAACCGCAAAGGCAAGCTGTCCATTACCTTCACTCAGGACCAGTGCCCATTAAGGATTACCTTTGATTACGAGCAACCCTTTGATCCTTTTTTCCCACATACGGTATATGTGGTTGATAAGGATGGCAGAGAAACAGTTACATTACCTGAGGAAGCCCATATGATTTAGCCTTGAGCCTTGTGGTTCAAGGTTTTTCTAAAGAGACATGTGACAAACGGGAGGCTTTTTAGTATAATGGAAAGAGCAAAAAAGGAGACGGCATGCAAAATACCATTGATTTGAACCAGCCAGTAGCAGAGGTAATCAAAGCGCACCCTGAGTTATTGGATCTTTTGATCGATTTAGCCTTTAAACCCTTGGCGAATCCTGTTATGCGCAATACAGTTGGCAAGGTGACCAGCCTTAAGGCAGGTTCTAAAATGGCAAGCGTCTCACTGGAGAAAATTGTGACAACACTTGAAAACAATGGCTACGATGTGATTGGAGGTGACCATGACTAAGGAAAGGATAGAGGTCTTAAAGGGCATCTTACTGGACCTGCATCATGGGGCCTCGCCCGAGTCCGTTCAGGCCAGATTTGAGGAGCATTTCACGGGCGTGTCGGCCATAGAGATTAGCCTGATGGAGCAGGAACTCATCTCAGCCGAGACGGGCATCACTTTTGAGGATGTGATGCAACTCTGCGATGTCCATGCCAACTTGTTTAAAAACGCGGTACAAGATGTCGAAGTGGCTGACGCAGACAAGCCAGGCCACCCGGTTAGGGTCTTTCGGGATGAAAACCTGGCCCTCAGAGCTGCCCTGCTTAGAATCCGCCGGCTCTTGAGCCGTTTGGCTGGGGCGTCAGAGGAGGATGCGGCAGCAATCCGTCAGGGATTGACCCGTCAGATGAGCTTGCTGGGCCAGTTCGAGCGCCACTACCAAAGGAAGGAAGAACTCTTCTTTCCAGTCATGGAAAAGTATGGCCACACGGCACCGCCTAAGGTCATGTGGGGCGTCGACGATCAGATCAGGGAACTCTTTCAAGTTGCCAGCCAAGCGATCGCTTCCTTGCCTGAGGCCGATCTATCCGAAGCTAGCAAGGCCTTTGAAGCCTTTGCGGCTGAGTTTGAATCCATGATCTTCAAGGAAGAGTCGATCTTAATCATGCTCCTTCTAGAAGCGCTGACGCAGGATGACTGGATACAGATTGCAAGCGAAAGCGATGCTTATGGCTATGCCATTATTATCCCACATGAAAAGTGGGTGCCTGAGCGAGTCGCATTTGACGCGTCAGCCAGTGCTGAGTCTGATCTAGCAGACCCCAACACCCGTGTCATCGAGACACCAGATGGCCAGGTGACTATTACCTTCACGCCTAAGGCGACTTCTCAGACAGTGGTTGATCGGGAAACGCCACAAGCTTTTGGGCTCGGCCATTTGTCGGTCCAGCAAGCCGATATGATCCTCAATCATCTGCCTCTAGAGATCACCTTTGTCAATAAGGACGATATTTTCCAGTATTACAACGACAGTGTGCCGGCAGATGAGATGATCTTCAAGCGCACACCGAGTCAGGTTGGCCGCCATGTGGAGCTCTGCCACCCGCCTAAGTTCTTGCCTAAGGTCAAGGCAATCTTTAGTCAGTTGCGCTCAGGCGAGCGAGAGAAGTTTGAGATGTGGTTCAAGTCGGAGAGCCGGGGCAAGTTTGTCCATGTGACCTATGCGGCGGTCCGTAACGCGGCTGGTGAGTTTGAAGGGGTCCTGGAGTATGTGCAGGATATCCAACCTTTCTTTGAACTGGGGAGCGACTACTACCGTGACTTGGAAAAACCGGAGGGGAAATGAGTAAGGAACAGGAATTTTTAAAAGAATTTGAAGTCTGGGTCAATACCCAGGTCACCATCAATGAGATGGCCATGACGGAGAGCCGTCGGGTGCTGGAAGAAGAAGGGGATGAGCGGGCAGCAGATGCCTATATTCGCTACGAGAGCAAATTGGACGCTTATCGCTTCATCCAGGCCAAATTTGACAACTTCAAGGCTGGGAAAGCCTTTCATGACCTGCCAGACGGTTTGTTTGGGCAGAAATACTACTAAACGATTTAGCAATCAATAAGGAGATATAAGAATGGCAAAGAAAAAAGGAAATCGTAAAAAACAATTGCGTAAGCAACTGGCAGACTTGAGACGTGCAGGGCAAAACCTGGTAGATGCTGGGGTTCAAAACTTTCAGCAAGCGACTGAAAAAGTCGGAGAAAAAGCTAGCCAAGCAGTTGAAACGGTGACAGACCGTGTTCAAGAAACAGCAGAAGCCGTGGTAGAAAAAGTGGAAGAGGTTAAGGAGAAAAAAGCTGCTAAGGCTTTTGATAGCTTTGTGGCAGAGTTGGATGGTGTGCCAACAGCACGTCTCGAGACCTTCTACGCTGAAGGCATCAGCTCCCTTAAGGACTTCACTAACTGGACAGAAAAAGAACTCTTGGCCCTCAAGGGTATCGGACCTGCAACTATCAAACAATTGAAAGAATTGGGAGCGACCTTTAAAGGATAAAGTTAACATGTCCGTGGGAATTTCTATGGTAAATCTACTTGCCTTTGTCCTTAAAATCTGTTAGAATAAAGCCATTCAGAGGTGTTTTGTGAACACAATCTTACAGAAAGCGGTGGTGCTGAGAAATCCGCAGGTTGGACAAAACTGGTTGCTGAGGGCATCATGTGATAAGAACAAAGTTGCGGGTGCAAACCCGAATCTGGGTGGTACCGCGGAAATCGTATTGAAATTCGTCCCTGTCATTTGACAGGGGCTTTTTTATTTGGAAAGGAGGTCTAACCATGCTCCACCACATTGAACTCTACGTGTCGGACTTAGCAAAAAGCCGAGATTTCTACGAATTTTTGCTCCCTTTCCTGGGCTATGAGCTCTACCAAGACTGGCCTCAAGGTTTTTCCATGAAATTGGCAGAGCATTACATCGTTTTTGTCCAAACACCAGCTGATTTTTTAGAAGCAGGCTATCACCGGTGCCGAATCGGTCTAAACCATCTAGCCTTTCGTGGTGGTCGTCGAGAACAAGTTGACAACCTGCGTGAGGTCTTACGCAACAAAGGTGTTAGACTGCTTTACGACGACCGCTACCCTTATGCAGGTGGTCAAGAACACTATGCCCTTTACTGTGAAGACCCAGATCAGATCAAAATTGAAATCGTTGCGGAGGTCGCCGATGATCAACATCCTACCTAATCCTGAAATGCCTCAACTCCCCCATCTGGAGACAGACCGCCTCTACCTCAGACCACTCATCCCAGAAGATGCGCCAGCCATGTTTGCCTATGGGCGACTCCCAGAGGTGGCTAAGCTCGGTGGTTTTCCTGTCAACCAGTCGCTGGTGGAGGTGCAGACCATGATAGCAAACGATCAAACCAAGTCGGGCAATGACCTCAAGTTGCGAATTTATGCCATACTTGACAAGGCAACGAAGCAGATGATCGGGACTATAAACTTCAACCAAAAGGTGGCACCCGGCGTCCTTGCTATGGGCTATGTGCTTCACCCAGATTATTGGGGCCAGGGGCTCATGCCAGAAGCCGGTCAGGCCATGCTCAAGCTTGGTTTCGAGCACTTTGCCTGCCACAAGATTGAGCTGATCGCCTTTGATTACAACACCCAGAGCCAAAAGGTGGCTAAAAAGTTAGGTTTCACTCAGGAAGGGCGTTTGCGCCAGCGTAAGGCGGTCGATATGGTTTACCGCGATGCCTTTATCTTTGGGCTGTTGGCGGAAGAATGGCGGAGCAGGCAAGCATGAACAGCAGATTAGAGACGGAACGCCTGCTACTGAGACCCTTGACAGTAGAGGATGCCCCAGCTATCTTTGGCTATGTCAGCCTTGCAGAAGTTGCTAGGCTATCAGGCTTACCGGTGGCAACCAGCACCGCAGCTGTTCAAGACCAGCTTCGCCAGAGGATTGCCGATGCGCAAATGGGCGCATACCCAGTCATCTACGCGATTCTCTTCAAAGAGACCAATCGGCTTATAGGCACAATCGGCTTTACCAGACGCCTTCATGAGACCTGTCTGGTTATCGGTTATAGCCTTCACCCTGATTATTGGGGCCAAGGGCTTATGGTCGAGGCAGGTAAGGCGTTTGTCCAAGAAGCCTTTGCCAGCCTAAGCATTGACACGATTGAGCTCTATACCTACGCTTTTAATCACCAAAGCAGACGCATCGCCGAAAAGCTGGGGTTCCAGCAAGAACGGCTCTATCCCCACGACAAAAAGGTCGATGGTCACACTGTCCACATCGCTCAGTATGCCTTGGCGCGTGAGGAGTGGGAAAAACGAAACAAGGAGAAAGCCTGATGGATTTAAACCAATTGGATATTATTGTGAAACAAGTCCCTCAAACCAGTGAGGCATTGGAGCGTTTACTGGGAATGTCGGCAGACTACAAGGATGATCATTTTGCTCAGTTTACGGTTGGCAGTCACTGTTTGATGGTGTCTGATAAGGCCATCGTTCCGCTGGAGCATTTCCAATCCGGTGTCATTCTACATGTCCAAATAGAGGATGTGGATGGCAAATACCAAGCCCTGCAAGCAGCTGGAGAGACCATTTTAAACCTACCAACGGCTACCGACTGGGGGACTTATTCCCTCATCGTTCAAGCTCCTGAGGGGATTGTCCTCGATTTCTATCAATTTAAGGAGGCATAATATGGTTACGAGTCAAGATCAACCAATCAACACTAACTTACCAAACCTTGAAACGGACCGCCTCTACCTGCGCGAGCGCACTGTGGCAGACGCAGAAGCTGTTTTTGCCTATGCCAGTCTGCCTGAGGTGACTTGGCCAGCAGGCTTTCCACCCGTCGAAACCGTGGAAGATGAGGTTTATTACTTAGAACACGTCCTGCCCAAGCGCAATGCTGACCAGAATTTGCCAGCTGGATATGGGATTTGCCTTAAGGGAACGGATAAAGTGATCGGATCAGTTGATTTTAACCACCGCCATGCGGACGATGTTCTAGAAATGGGCTATATCCTGCATCCAGACTATTGGCAACAGGGCATCATGACTGAAGCCTGCAAAGCCTTATTGGAAGCGGGCTTTACGCAGCTTAACCTGCACAAGATAGAAATTTCGTGCTTTGATTACAACCAAGCCAGTCGCAAACTGGCTGAGAAGCTCGGCTTTACCCTAGAAGCCACCATCCGTGACCGCAAGGACGCCCAAGGCAACCGCTGTGCGGACTTGAGGTATGGATTGCTTAAGAGTGAGTGGGAGGAAAGGACATAAAATGGCAAAAAAAGAAGTTAATACCGATCTGTGGGTCCATGAACTTTTAAAAGAAGCAGGAATTCGAGATAATTTCTATGCTCAGGGAAGCAGTATTAAAGAAATCAACGATGCATTGAAATCAGCTTCTAAAAAAGGAACTGGAAAATCTGGCTTTCCTGAATATGTTGGGGTTGTTAAAGACTTTTTAATTATCATTGAGGATAAATCTGGTTTATCCAAACATATTAAGTATACAGATGATGAATTGATTGCTGATGATGTTAAGTCAAATACAGACTACGCAGTAAACGGTGCTGTTTTTTATGCCAAGCATTTATCAGATAAGGTCAGTTATAAAAAAATTATTGCACTTGGAATTAGTGGAAATGAAAAGAAGCATCGTATTACACCTGTTTTTGTGAATGAGCGCGGGGAATACTCTGAATTAGCTGATATTGAAACTCTTATTTCTTTTTCTTTAGATAATATTGATGAATATTATGTTAAAGAAATTCTTCAAGAAGAAACTAATTTTGAAAAAGAAACTGCTGAAATTTTAAAAGATGCAGCCACCCTTCACAACGATTTAAGAAACTACGGTAATATTGAAGAAAAAAATAAGCCTTTAATTGTTTCAGGAATTCTTCTAGCTTTGAGAGAAACGGAGCATGGCAATTTCTCTCTTGAGAGTTTAACTGGGGACACTGTAAAAACAGATGGTTCAAAGATTTATGCTGCAATTAAGTCTAATCTCCAGCGTGCTAATGTTTCTCCTGAAGTTAAGAAGGATAAATTACTTAGTCAATTTGCTATCATTAGAGATGATGTTAAAATCAATGAAAAAAATAATGGTCTAGGAAAGACACCGATAAAACACTTTACGGAGTTCCTTTATAAGAGTATCTATCAAAGTCTAAGATACAATAGTTCCGCTGAAGATTATCTTGGACGTTTTTATGGAGAGTTCATGTCCTATTCTGGTGGAGATGGACAGAACTTAGGGATTGTATTGACACCAAAACATATTACAGAACTTTTCTGTGATTTGGTTGACTTACAGCCAACTGATAAAGTGTTTGATCCTACTTGTGGAACTGCAGGCTTTTTGATTGCCGCCATGCATGATATGTTGGTCAAGGCAGAGAATGACTATCAACGCGAGCAAATTCGAAAACACCAGCTGTTTGGTATAGAAGAACAGTCCTATATGTTCACCATTGCTACTACAAATATGATTTTGCGTGGTGATGGTAAGAGTAATCTGGAAAACCAAGATTTTCTGCGTCAAAATCCTAGTAAACTTCAGTTGAAACAATGTAATGTTGGAATGATGAATCCACCTTACTCAATGGGGTCGAAGGCTAATCCAGAATTGTATGAAATTAACTTCACAGAGCATCTTTTAAATTCATTGGTTGAGGGTGCAAAAGCTGTCGTTATTGTTCCTCAATCTACTTTTACTGGGAAAACAAAAGATGAGAAAGAAATCAAGCAAAATATCTTGAAGCACCATACTTTAGAAGGAGTTATTACTCTCAATAAAAATACCTTTTATGGTGTTGGAACAAATCCTTGTATTGCAGTTTTTACAGCAGGTATCCCACACAGATCAGACAAAGAGTGTAAATTTATTAACTTTGAAAATGATGGTTTTGAAGTATCCAAACACATAGGTTTGGTTGAGACCGCCTCTGCTAAAGATAAGAAGCAACACTTACTTGATGTTTGGTTTAATCGTATAGAAGCAGAAACAAAATTCTGTGTTCAAACAACCATTGAGCATAGTGATGAGTGGTTACATTCATTCTATTATTTCAATGATGAAATTCCATCTGAGACTGATTTTCAAAAGACTATTGCAGATTACCTCACTTTTGAAGTGAATATGATTACCCATGGACGAGGCTATTTGTTTGGTATCGAAGAGGAGGAACTATCATATCCAGAGGCCGAAGAAGAGGAGATACATCTTGTAGCAGAAGGTGAAGCAGATTATGAGTGATATTTCAAATTTTGTTCTTTACACAACACCTAGTGGTGATGTCCATCTTGATATTCTTTTACAAGATGAAAATCTCTGGTTAACACAAAAAGGAATTGCAGAACTATTTGGTGTTGCTAAATCAACAGTGAGTGAACATTTAACTAATATTTATAACGATGGTGAGTTGGAAAAACTAGCAACTGTTCGGAAATTCCGAACAGTTCAAGAAGAAGGTAATAGAACAGTTCAACGTGAATTAGAGTACTACAATCTCGATGCTATTATCTCAGTCGGTTATCGTGTTAACTCTAATAAGGCGACTCAATTTCGGATTTGGGCGACCAATACCTTGAAAGGATTTATCATCAAGGGCTTTGTACTCGATGATGAACGTTTGAAACAAGGACAAACTGTTTTTGGACAAGATTATTTCCGTGAGCTCTTAGAGCGCATTCGTTCAATCCGTGCTAGTGAGCGTCGTATTTATCAGCAGGTGACCGATATCTTTGCGGAATGTGCCATTGATTACGATAGAAATTCAGAAATTACTAAAAATTTCTATGCTATGGTGCAAAATAAATTTCATTTTGCCATTACTGGAAATACAGCTGCTGAAATTATTTACCAGAAGGCTGATGCAGAAAAAGACCAAATGGGTCTAACAACTTGGAAGAATGCCCCAGATGGTCGTGTGCTGAAATCGGATGTGACTGTTGCTAAAAATTATCTGCAAGAAAATGAAATCCGTCAGCTAGAACGAGCGGTCACTTCTTATTTTGATTATATCGAAGGTTTGATTGAACGTCGCAATACCTTTACTATGAAGGGGTTAGCTGAAAGTATTGACCGTTTCTTATCTTTTAATGAATATGAAATTCTAGAAGGTAAGGGAAAAATTTCCAAAAAACAAGCAGAAGAAAAGGCCAACCAAGAATATGAAAAATTCAATCGTACCCAAAAAATCGTGTCAGATTTTGATAAGCATATCCAAAAATTGATGGCAGGTGACAAAGATGAGTAAGTTAACATTGACCGATGTGGAGTGGAGGGAGTTTTTCATAGGAGGTCGTGAAGGACTTTTTGAGATCACATCAACAAAGAGTGGTATCGATAAGAATAAACTCAATAATACAGAAGGTAGCGTTCCTTATATTACTAGAACTGATTTACAAAACGGCATAAATCTATTTATTACTGAAAATCAATCACCAAAGTTCAAAGTAGATGAAGGAAATGTTATTACAATTGGTTTAGACACTCAAACTGTCTTTTATCAGCCAGTCTCATTTTATACAGGCCAAAATATTCAAGTTTTAAGAAATGAAAATATAAATAAAGAAGTCGCAATGTTTATTATTCCATCTCTTAAAATTCAGATGAAGAAATTTAATTGGGGCGGAAATGGAGCAACTTTAGGGAGACTTAATCGAACCCGTCTCATGCTCTCCATTGATTCCCAAGGTCAACCTAACTGGCAGTTCATGGAAGACTACATCAAGCAGGAACAAAAAGTTCAGGCACAGCAAGTGATTGACTACTATGAACGTAAGTTGATTGAGTTAGCTGGAGGTGTGGTTGGCTTGGATAAGGTTGAATGGAAAACATTTCGCTTAGGAGATGTATTTGATTTAATTACAAAAGGTAGTAAGGGGCTTAATCATCTAGAAAAAGGACTTTCTGAAGGAATCAGTTATGTAGGAGCAACTAATCGTAATAACGGTGTTTTAGACTTTGTTGAACAAAAAGAAAATCTGTTATACTTAGGGAATGCTATAGCGTTTATCCGAAATGGAGAGGGCTCAATGGGTTATAGTGTTTATAAAAAAGAAGATTTTATCGCTTCTCAGGATATAACAGTTGGTTATAATGATAATCTTAATGAATACAACGCTAAATTTATAACAACAATAGCTGATCAAGTGCGAGGAAAATATAATTTTGGGTACAAACGAAACCAAGAAAGATTAAAACGAGAAACTCTAACGCTTCCTGCTGACAAAAATGGTAACCCCAATTTTCAATATATGTCAGACTTTGTGAAAAAATTAGAACTTGATAAAGTCCAAGAAGTGCTTGAATATATATATATATATATATCAAACTGACTAACATTCTATCCGAAAAAGTTTGTGAAATTTCTTGGAAGGCATTTTGGATCGAAGATGTTTGCGATGTAAAATCAGGTGTGCGTCTAACTAAAGCTAATCAAGAAATGGGAGAACGTCCTTTTATTGGAGCTAGTGATAATGAGAATGGCGTAACTGCTTTTGTATCCAATACTAATAAAAGTCTCGATGAAAATGTACTAGGTGTTAATTACAATGGTAGTGTTGTCGAAAATTTCTATCACCCCTACCAAGCTATTTTTTCTGACGATGTGAAACGAGTGAAATGGAAAGACAAGAATCAGGGCAACAAGTACACCTACTTATTCTTAAAAGAGATGATTTTATCACAAAAGGTTAAGTATGCCTATGGTTATAAATTCAATGGTGAACGCATGAAACGTCAAAAAATTATGCTACCAGTTACTGAGGCTGGATTGCCAGATTATGACTACATGAAAACATACATGAAGAAACAAGAATTGGAGCAAATTTTTAAGATTTTGAATTATTTATATAGGGAGGAATAGAATTGTCAAGACCTGATTCAATTTTATCGGATAGTCAAATTAAACAAATTGATGAGAAGTACGCTAAATTAAGTGATAATGATACTATCGAACTCTTAGCCTATTTAAAGGTTGTCAATGATGAAAAGCAAATGGTAATTTCGGATATTAAACCATCTGAGGGACTGCTGCTAATCTCTGAGCAAATTTGGGATATAAAAAAAGATTTTCAAAAAATAAAAACGATGTTTGAGTTATTTGTTTCAGATGTTTCAGACTTTTTAAGTATTAAAAACAAACTTGAGTCTAAAAAGCTATCAATTGAAGAAGTAAATATAAACCGTTTTATGCTCCATCTATTGTCGAGTGGGAAACTGTTTGTTGATTTCAATGAAAATCAGATTAAGCAGAAATATTCTAAGAATAGTGTGGAGTTTGAACATATACACAGACTTGCAAATTATCAATACGATGTTAACTTTGCATATCGATTTTGTTATTCATTGAGAAACTTTTCGCAACATATTGATTTACCAATACATCGAGTTAAAGCTGTCAGTCCAGATGATGAGACGGTTATAGTGGATTTTTATATTGATTTAGATTATCTTTTAAACTCTAGTTTTGATTGGAAGAAGTTAAAGAAGGAATTGTTAGAACTTAGAAATGAATCGTCTCATATTGATGCTATCGTGCTAGTTGAAGATTATCTTCAGGCTATTGCGGAACTGTATAGTAATTATTGTAAATTATTTTTAGAGTTAAATCATAATAGATTAGTTACTCTCAAATCCAAATTAGAAAATTATAATTTGGAACATGCTAGATATTATATTTCAAAAATTAGTAAATATGATTTAAAACATAATCCCGGTAATTATAACTTTTCTCCAATTGCCACCCTTGCTGAGATTGAAGAGTTATATATTGAATTATCAAAAATTGGCTTGGTAAATATCGTTAAAAACAAGGAGAAAAACTAATGTCAAAAGAATTATCACCAAAATACAATCCAGCCGAGGTTGAGGCTGGTCGTTACACCAAATGGCTGGAAGCGGATAGCTTTGCGCCGTCAGGCGATGCTGAGGCCAAGCCTTATTCTATCGTGATTCCACCGCCAAACGTGACAGGCAAATTGCACCTGGGACACGCTTGGGACACAACGCTTCAGGATATTATTATCCGCCAAAAACGCATGCAGGGCTATGATACCTTGTGGTTGCCAGGGATGGACCACGCAGGGATTGCGACTCAGGCTAAGGTGGAGGAGCGCCTGCGCGAGCAGGGGATTTCCCGCTACGACCTCGGTCGCGACAAGTTCCTAGACAAGGTCTGGGAATGGAAGGACGAGTATGCGTCTACCATCAAGGAGCAGTGGGGCAAATTGGGGCTTTCCCTTGATTACTCACGCGAGCGCTTCACCCTTGATGATGGCCTCTCTGACGCGGTTAAGAAGGTCTTTGTGGAACTCTACAAAAAAGGCCTCATCTATCGCGGTGAATTTATCATCAACTGGGATCCTGCTGCCCGCACAGCACTTTCTGATATCGAAGTCATTCACAAGGATGTCGAAGGGGCTTTCTACCACATGAACTACCTCTTGGAAGACGGCTCTGGTGCCCTTGAAGTTGCGACCACGCGCCCTGAGACCATGTTTGGCGATGTGGCTGTTGCGGTCAATCCAGAAGACCTACGCTACAAGGACTTGATTGGCAAGAACGTTATCTTACCAATCGTGAACAAACCTATTCCAATCGTTGGTGATGAGCATGCTGATCCTGAATTTGGAACAGGTGTCGTAAAAGTCACCCCAGCCCATGACCCCAACGACTTTGAGGTCGGCAAGCGCCATGACCTGCCACAAGTCAACGTCATGAACGATGACGGGACCATGAATGAGCTTGCTGGTGAATTTGTCGGCATGGACCGATTTGACGCCCGCAAAGCGACGGTTAAAAAATTAGAAGAGCTTGGCCAGTTGGTCAAGATTGAACAACGTGTCCACTCTGTTGGCCACTCGGAGCGTTCAGGTGCCGTGGTGGAGCCACGCTTGTCCACGCAGTGGTTTGTTAAGATGGACCAGTTGGCCAAAAATGCCATTGCCAACCAAGAGACCGAAGACAAGGTATCCTTCTACCCACCACGTTTCAACGACACCTTCCTCCAGTGGATGGAAAATGTTCACGACTGGGTGATTTCCCGTCAGCTCTGGTGGGGTCACCAAATCCCTGCTTGGTACAATGAAGCTGGGGAGATGTATGTCGGCGAAGAAGCACCAGAAGGCGACGGCTGGGTTCAAGACGAAGACGTCTTAGACACTTGGTTCTCATCTGCCCTTTGGCCATTTTCAACCATGGGTTGGCCAAACGAAGAGGCGACTGACTTCAACCGTTACTTCCCAACCTCAACCTTGGTAACAGGTTACGACATCATCTTCTTCTGGGTGTCTCGCATGATTTTCCAATCCTTGGAATTCACAGACCGCCGTCCATTTAAAAACGTTCTAATCCATGGGCTCATCCGTGACGAGCAAGGTCGTAAGATGTCCAAATCACTTGGCAACGGGATTGACCCGATGGACGTGATCGATCAGTACGGTGCGGATGCCCTGCGCTGGTTCCTCTCAAACGGCTCTGCCCCAGGACAGGATGTCCGTTTCTCATATGAGAAGATGGACGCTTCATGGAACTTCATCAACAAAATCTGGAACATTTCCCGCTATATCCTCATGAACAATGAAGGGCTGACGCTGGCAGATGCCAAGGCTAATGTCGCAAAAGTAGCGGCTGACAAGGCTGGTAACGTGACCGACAAGTGGATCCTCCACAACCTCAATGAAACCATCGGCAAGGTGACCGACGCCTTTGAGAAATTCGAGTTTGGGATTGCGGGTCACCAGTTGTACAACTTCATCTGGGACGAGTTTGCGGACTGGTACGTGGAGCTGACCAAGGAGGTCCTTTACAGCGACAACGAAGACGATAAAGTCATCACACGCTCTGTCCTCCTCTACACCTTGGACCAGATTCTCCGCCTCTTGCACCCGATCATGCCATTTGTGACCGAGGAAATCTTTGGCCAAATCTCAGAAGGTAGCATTGTGTCGGCAGATTATCCAGTGGTGACTCCTGCTTTTGAAAATAAAGCTGCGCACCAAGGCGTGGAAAGCTTGAAGGACCTGATCCGTGCTGTGCGAAATAGCCGGTCAGAGGTAAACGTGGCCCCAAGTAAGCCAATTACCATTCTCATCAAGACCGCTGACAGCCAGCTGGAAGACTTCTTCACAGCCAATGTCAACTACATCAAACGCTTTACCAACCCTGAACATTTGGAAATTAGCTCAACGATTGCAGCGCCAGAATTGGCCATGTCCAGCGTCATCACCGGAGCTGAAATCTTCTTGCCGCTGGCAGACCTTTTAAACGTGACCGAAGAATTAGAACGCCTCAACAAAGAACTAGCCAAGTGGCAAAAAGAACTCGACATGGTTGGCAAAAAGCTCTCTAACGAACGCTTTGTCCAAAACGCCAAACCAGAAGTCGTGGACAAAGAACGCCAAAAACAAGCCGACTACCAAACCAAATACGATGCGACCAAAGAGCGCATCGCTGAGATGGAGAAGCTTGTCTAGTGGTCTAAAATCACTTGAAACTTCGTCAACTCACCTTGCCGTACTCAAGTACTGTCTGCGGTTTCGTTTCCTAGCCTCAAGATGATTTTAGCCACACTAGAACATTCCGAGTAAAGACAAATGCCCAGCCTAAAAGGTTGGGTTTTGTTATAATAATCATGATAAACTTAAAATAGATAAGGGTTAAATTATGGAAAGTAACCTAGTTTCTTTAACAACTATAAAGACTAGCATTGAAGAGTTACAGAATTATTCAGGTTTGTTAGGTAAAAAAGAATTGCAAAAGATTGCGAAATTAAATGATGAACTTAATGACATGAGCGAACAGTATATTACATTTACCAAAAACTTTTCTGATTTAGGGTGGTGTGTGTACGAAAGTCTGGATTATAATCTAGTAAAAAAAGTTAATAGAGAGTTCTTGAATAGCGATATTGAAAGTGCTGAGCGGATTTTACTTGACTATTTTAAAAATGATGCAAAAGAAATAGTTCACTGGATTAAAAAAAGTTCTAAAGAATTTTCTGATAGAGCAGATTTATTACAAGTTTTTTTTGAGAACCATTTTCAAGGTAATTATATTTCAAGTGTTCCATTAGGATTATTAATAATTGATGGAGCAGTTAATGATTATACAAAACGTAAAGGTTTTTTTGCCGAAGGTACAGATTTAAGTGCATGGGATTCATTTGTAGGAAGTGATGAGTCCTTGGGAAAGTTGAAAACAATTTTTACAGAGTCTAGAGTAAAAACAAATAAAGAAGAAATTAGACTGCCATATAGAAATGGAATCCTTCACGGGAGAGATTTGAACTATGGAAATGAATACGTATCCTGTAAGTGTGTTGCTTTAATCTTTGCTGTGGCAGATTGGATTAGAATGAAAAATACTGAAATTGACAGGCAAAATGATTTTATGAAATCTCAAATATCTGTTGATATGACTAGTCAGATAAAATCAATAAATCATTTAAAACAATTCGATAGGGAAATCCAAGCCTGGAAAAAGAAAACATTAATAATAGGAAAAGATATTCCTGAAAGTGGACAAAAAGAAGAATATAAAGATTATTCTTATCTTAATCCACTGTTAGAAATGTTTGAGTTTTGGGAAAAAAGAAATTTTGGTAAACTTTCGAATTGTTTGAAAGAAACCGATATTAAGCCACAATCTAGAGATAAAAGAGCCGGAAAGTTACGGAAAATCTTTGAAAATAAGAACTTTAAGTCATTTAGATTTATATTGATAGAAGAAAAAACATATGCTAGAACTGAGGTTACTGTAAAAGTTGGTTGGGAAGAATGTGGTTATCTTAGAGAAGAAGTCTTGAGATTCAATTGTGTATATAATAGTATTGAAAAAGATAACAAATTTGCCGCTCCGTGGAGAAATAATGGTGAGTGGACACTTATACCACTTGATATTGAAAAAATTTTTTAGTAGTTATTCGTATTATTGAAAATTATCCATATATATTTTTTACGTTTAACATGTTATACTAGTTTAGTTATAAAATATAGAAAGCAGGTGCTTACATGACAAATTCTGTAAGTTCTCCACAGGCTGAGAAGTATGCGATAGCAGCATTTTTCTCGGGTGTTGGTGGAATTGAGTTGGGCTTTGAGCAGACCAACGAGTTCAGAGTGGTGTATGCCAACGAGTTTGATAAGTATGCGAGAATGACTTATCAGTTGAATTACCCCGATACATTTTTGGATGGGCGTGATATTCACGCGGTTGAGGCAGAGGAGATACCTTCTGAAACAGTCGATGTGATTGTTGGTGGTTTCCCTTGCCAGGCCTTTTCGATAGCGGGTTACCGTAAGGGATTTGAAGACGATCGGGGGGATTTGTTCTTTGAATTGCTTCGCATGATTGAAGCCAAGCGACCAAAGGCTATTTTTGTGGAAAACGTGAAAAACATGGTTTCTCATGATCACGGAAATACCTTTAAAGTCATTCGTGAGGCTTTGACGGAGAACAATTATTTCATCAAGTGGAAAGTGCTAAACGGTAAAGACTACGGTAATATTCCTCAAAATCGTGAGCGGATTTACATTGTTGGTTTTGATAACAAGGAAGCTTATGACCTCTTTGAATTTCCAGAGGAAATCAAGCTAACAACTACTTTACAAGATGTGATTGACTTTGGTGCAGAACCAACGGAAAATTATTATTACCGTGAAGGCAAACAACCTTTCTACGAAGAATTAAAACATGCCATAACGAGCCAAGATACGGTTTATCAATGGCGGAGACAGTATGTCCGTGAGAACAAAAACGGTGTAGTACCGACCCTGACGGCTAATATGGGGACTGGTGGGCATAATGTTCCTCTGATTTTGACAGATCAGGGAGAGATTCGCAAACTCACGCCTAAAGAAACCTTCAATGTTCAAGGTTATCCAAAGACGTTCAAGATTCCTGAGAATGTTTCAAATGGGCAACTTTATAAGCAAGCTGGGAATAGCGTTGTAGTGCCTGTGATTAAGCGGATTGCGGCCAACATCGCGACAGCGTTGAATCAAGCAACCGCCCCGTCAGCAGTAGATCGGACTGGAGATATTGCTATTATCTATACAAAGATGAATGGCCAATTTGAAGGGCAGTCCTATGTGAGAGACTTTGTTGATACTTATGAGCAAGCCCTTGAAACAATGGAGGCCTACCAAGATGGTTTAGGAATCTTATCAGATGAGGACTATCTCAGATTGGTTAAAAAAGGTGGTCATTTAGAGTTTTATAGCATTGCTTTTACGAATAAATAAGTATTAGAGGGATTAGTGAAAAACTAATCTCTTTTTGGTATACTAAAGAAGATAAAGTGAGGTAACGTTATGTGGGAAAATCTGAAAACGGAGCAGAAGGAAAAATATCGGACCCTGATTACGAATTTTGCCAGTTTGAGTGAAGCTTTTTCTCAAAAAGCAGAGTTGGAAGATGAGAAAGAGGGATCAAACTATGTGGCTCCGATAGTAAACTCCAAGTTTCAAGAGACTGTTTTCCAGAAGGCTTTTCATGCAGTTGCAGAAGATATCGCCAATACTTCTTATGATGCGTCTGTTGTTGTAGATGATAACCACAAGTACCTTGTAGGGATTAAATCTTTTGGGATCAATTCTGGTGATCAGAAAGTTGCTCAGTTCAAGAAAGATTCTCAGTCATGGACGGACATTCTCAATGCCATTAAGTTCTATGCGGATATTGCTCCTGATAAGGAAACCGCTGATCGTGAGAACAAGGACCGTTATAAAGACTTGGCTGTTCGAATTGCCTTGCTTCGAAATCAATGCATTGCGTCTTCTAAGGCTCAAATCAAAGGGTTTAAGTCAGATGATGTGTCGGTTGATTCGGTGTACCATGTTCTTATGCCAACGGCTAAAGGACAGTCACCTCAGATTTTTGTAGGAGAGACTTCCTATCTGCCAATTGAGATTGATAAGCTCGAAGTTCTAGGCTCTACAAGTCATAAAACACCGACCAATTTCCGCTTTACAGATGGGAATCATACCTATAAGTACACAGCAGCGGATAGTCAGCTTCACATGACCTTCAATAACAAAGAAATTGTTGTGGACCAATGGGATGTCAACTATATTGAGGATCCGTTTTCAGTTTTTGAACAGTTGCATTTATTAACAGGAACAAAAAAAGAATCGGAAATTCTTGAAACAGTTTCATGGGTCATCACAGACAAGCATGGGCATGTGGAAGAAAGTTCGGGTTTTAATGCTTTTGATGGTGGCTCAAAATTAGCAAAGAAAGACCGCATTGCTCGCATTGAAAAGATTCAAGACCACTTTAAAGATGAGTTGTCGTCTGAAGAGAGAGCCTATGTCACGGAAGCTCTTGAAGCGATTTTGTTGAAAAAATGGACGACTAAAGAAGAAAAAGTAGAAATGAAGGCACGTCGTTCGGAACTACTTGCTTTTGCGAAGTCATCTGGCGTGAAAAACCTAACCAAAGAAATCGAGAAATTGGTCTTTCGACCAGTTAGTGAAGTCTACATTCCATTGCCAGATTCTAAAAATTTCCACGAACAGAATCCTCATTTCTTTGGTGTCAATATTGGAACCTTTGAAAAAGGAAGCAAAAAATTGGCTCTACCAAAGGAGAATCGCACCTTTGATTTGAAATTCTTGTCTTCTGGTGACGTGATCAAGGCCTATATCAATCAAGAAACGGGCAAGGCGATTCAATCAACGGAAAAGCAGGATATTCTAGGAGAATGGATTTTGCGTGGGGTTTTCCAGTTGGAAGAACGTGAAGTCTTGACGGGCAAAAAGTTAGAAGAACTGCAGATCAACGGTATTCGCCTGAGCAAATTTAAAGATGGTGTTATAGGGATTGAATTTATTTGGATTGATGTTGACAATCCCCCGAAAGATGCGATTGGTTGGGTGACGAAGAATAAAGGTTAGGAGAAGATATGTCTAGAGAGATATTTTTTAATTTGCCAGATGAGTTAGATGAAAAATTAACATTGTGGGCAAATTTCCATAATATCAATAAATCTGAATTTATTGTACAGGTTTTATCTGAGAAATTAGAGGCTCTTTATGCAATACAAGATGCAGACAGATCTTTGCAAGAATGATTAGATGATGATCGAGCTAATTTGTTTCTACTTATAGTTGGTATCAATGAAGCAAGAGGTATAGGGGTGATTTTCGCAAAAACTCTTAAGTTTTCTTCAAGTTTTCTTTCAGGTTGCCTTAAGAAAGTAGCGCTATACTATGATCATCCTAGAAATAGGACTCCTAAATTTTTTCTTTTTTCCTAAAGGAATCCGTACCCGTCAACTTGCTTTGCTTCGTACGGTTACGTATCATATCTCCGAAAATGAGTCCGGCCGTGTGGCTGGGCTTGTTTTTTTGTGAGGCTAGCTGGTTTAAATGATGATTGTTGTATAAAATACTATAAAGATAATTGAACAATCAGATAATCTGGTATAATTAAAACAAGGAGGACTAAGTGATGGAAATTGCCTTAACTCAGAAACTTAAAAAAAGATTGCCCAATGTGATACTTGATTCAGGAGAGGACCTGGATCCGTTTTATAAATGGACGATCAATGTGACGAATGTGTTTGAAGATGGAGAGGATGATCTTTTGGTTATGACTAATCAAGAGACACGATTTCCTGTTTTAATCTACAATATCGATGAGTTTGAACTCGAAGAAATGCCCCAAGAAGAGTTCATAAGGTTCTTGATGGATAAATTACGGGAAAGTTTAAAGCAATACGGCTATAGTAACAAAGCTATCGAAGCATATTGCGATCAGGCGGGAGCAGTCACTTTTACTAAAAATAGCCAAGCGAAACAAACCTCATGGAACACGAACACCGCTTTAAAAGCTTCTCTTTATATTGGTGATGAGGTGAATAGCGAGCGGCTTGTGGAGGAAGAGCCAAATCAAGTATTATCCTATCTTTTACGGAATTTCCCGTTTAAGATTGGCGATGACTACCACACACCAAATGAAAGTATGTCTGATAGATTGGAAGCATTGACAGAAGAATCGGTCTATGAGCAAGAGGCATTTGAACTGAGGGTATCTCTGAATTTGGAAACTTTTACCATTGTTAGACAGATAATGCTATCAGCTTCGGTTAGTTTTCTAGAGTTGCATAAAGTGATTCAGAAATTAATGCGATGGCAAGATTATCATTTGTATCTGTTTGAACTAGAGAAAAATGGCAGTGTTGAGAAATTCTATCCGTTTGAGGATGAACTGTGGGATGGTAAACTAGCCAGGGATTACCGCTTAGAATCCTTCTTAGAGGTTGGGAATAAGTTTTCTTATACCTATGATTTTGGAAACAATTGGGAATTTGACATAGAAGTACTATCCTTTCAACCGAACTTCCAAAAGGAATTACCATATGTCATTAAGACTAAGGGAAATGCTCCTTCCGAGGATGCGTCTTTTGATGATTCCTACTTCAAAATTCTGGAGGTTTTAAGCGATCCTGAACATCCTGAATATGATGCCGTCAACACGATCTTTGGTAAGGTATTTTATGAAGAGCGTGAAGTTGACTTGCCACTATCAAAAACGAATATTTTTTGGTGATTTATACACTATACACCAGTACCAAAAAGAACCAGAGAATTACTGAATGAGTTTTCTGGTTCTTTTCTGTTAGTTTTTTCTCCCCTCCCCAAAATACTGCATGACGTCTTGGTAGTAACCACGGTCTTGGTTGATTTGAGTAAGGAGAGGTTTGTCGTGGGTATGGGCGATGCCGTCTTTCATGATCTCGGTGTAGAGGTCTAGGTAGGGAAGGTGGGCTTCGCGGGCTCGCTCGAGCTCAAGGTCTAGGTCAAAGCTGACTTTTTTAAAGAGAACTTGACTGACACCCTGTTCATCAATCTCAAGGATGGCGTACTGGGCGCGGAGGTCCTTTCTGAGCTTGTCCCAGGGGTAGTAGGGCTGTCCGATAGAGCCTGGATTGATGACCAACTGGCCTTTGCTGGCATAGCGCTGGGTCTGGACATGGATGTGGCCATAGATGGCGATGTCCGCGGAGCTATCTATAAAGAGGTCATCTAGGCGTTCAGCCGGTGCATCGTAGACCAATTCGCGCCCGTAATTTTTTTGGGGCAAATGATGGCTGACACTGATGGTTAAGCCATTGATGGTACGGGTTTCCTGCAAGGGAAGCTCTCGTAGCGTAGCAATTTCCCTATCAGAAAGATGAGGATGAAGGTACTGGCTGAGTTTGGCAAGATAGATATCTGTTGGATTATTTGGGTCAAAGCGGTTGTCTAGGGACTCTAGGAAACAATCTTCCCAGTTCCCTCGAACTTGAAGAGAGATGGGGATGGTATCGAGAAGAGCGATCAAATCGCGCGTGCCGGGACCAGGCATAAAAATATCGCCGAGAAGCCAGTAGCCGGTAATCTCTTGATTTTTAAGGTCTTCTAAAACGGCCTCTAAGGCTGTGCGATTGCCGTGGATGTCCGAGAGTAGGGCGATACGGTGTTTCATAGGGTCTCCAATCAGGATAGGCTGTCTAAATAGCGGTCAAAGCTCGCTGACGTAGCAGTGACCGTTAGTGTTTCAAGGGTAAAGGGGTGTTGGAAGCTCAAGGTCTTAGCATGGAGCATGAGACGAGGGGCTTTCTGAGGATGATAGAGGGGGTCGCCAATCAGGGGATGGCCGTGATGGCTCAGGTGGACCCGAATCTGGTGGGTCCGTCCGGTCTTGAGTTGACAGTTAACCAAACTATTTCGCCCGTGATGGCTTTGGAGTGTGACATGGGTTTCAGCGGTTTGCCCTTTTCGGTTATCAACTAGTCGCTTGCGCCGATCGTGGCGATCGCGTCCGATCTTATCGGTAATGACCCACTGGTCTTTGGCAATCTTTCCCTGACAGAGCGCTAGATAGGTTCTGGAAATCTTGCGGTCTTCTAGGAGTCTATTTAAGATAGGCAGGACAAAGGGATTCTTGGCAAAAAGCACTGCGCCACTAGTCTCCATATCCAGACGATGCACGACATAGCAAGTCGCACCGACTTCAGTAGAGACATGGTTTAACAGAGCGATTTCAGTAGGTTCATTGCCATGTGTTTTCATGCCTTCTGGCTTATTGACGATGACCAAGTGCTCGTCCTCGTAGAGGACCTCGATTACTCCTTTTTGCCCAGCAGGCAGACTTTTCTTTGGGTAATCATCTTGATCAAAGGTTAGGCTTAGCAGGTCACCGGGGCGGATGGTTGACTGCCAATTGATCAACTCGCCGTTGACCTGCACGTGTTTTTTTGTCCGCAAAAAATGCCTGATTTTCCGTGGAATCAGGAAATAATCTTCTAACACTTCTTTGACGGTCATCTCAGGAAAGGCTTGGGGTATGGTAATTGTGTACTGCATGACCCTATTTTAACATAAAAAGGGAAAAAGAGGAGCTTGCAATAAACGAACGTTACGGGTCTTATCTTGAAAAAAAACAGCAAATTCTGTATAATAGGAAGGTATGAGCAAAACTCGCAGGTGAGATTCCTGCCATGTTTGATCAAGAAAGGATGGGAGTGGCTCGCCGCTTCCAAAAGTAGAGGATATGACATCAGTTGTTGTTGTTGGAACCCAGTGGGGTGATGAAGGTAAGGGTAAGATTACGGATTTCCTATCTGCCAATGCCGAGGTGATTGCGCGTTATCAGGGTGGTGACAATGCCGGCCATACCATCGTTATCGATGGCTTTAAATACAAGTTGCACTTGATTCCTTCAGGGATTTTCTTCCCCGAAAAAATCTCGGTGATCGGAAACGGGATGGTGGTTAACCCTAAATCTCTCGTTAAAGAATTGGCTTACTTGCATGAAAACGGCGTGACAACGGATAACCTCAGAATTTCAGACCGTGCCCATGTCATCTTGCCTTACCACATCAAGTTGGACCAGTTGCAAGAAGACGCTAAAGGGGACAACAAGATCGGAACAACCATCAAGGGAATTGGCCCAGCCTATATGGACAAGGCTGCGCGTGTAGGTATTCGTATCGCAGATCTCTTGGACCGTGAGATTTTTGCGGAGCGCCTCAAGATTAACCTTGCGGATAAAAACCGCCAGTTCACCAAACTTTACGATTCTGATGAAATCAGCTTTGATGAGATTTTTGAAGAGTACTATGACTACGGTCAGCAAATTAAAAAATACGTGACGGATACCTCTGTAATCCTTAACGACGCCCTTGACCAGGGCAAACGGGTCCTTTTTGAAGGGGCACAAGGGGTGATGTTGGATATCGATCAAGGAACTTACCCTTATGTAACGTCCTCTAACCCGGTCGCTGGCGGGGTAACCATCGGTTCTGGTGTCGGCCCAAGCAAGATCGATAAGGTAGTAGGTGTCTGCAAGGCCTATACCAGCCGTGTAGGAGATGGGCCATTCCCTACCGAACTCTTTGATGAAGTAGGCGACCGTATCCGTGAAGTTGGTAAAGAATACGGGACAACCACTGGTCGTCCGCGTCGCGTCGGCTGGTTTGACTCTGTTGTCATGCGCCATAGCCGCCGTGTATCAGGGATTACCAACCTCTGCCTTAACTCGATCGACGTTCTATCAGGTCTTGATACAGTTAAGATCTGTGTGGCCTATGACCTTGATGGTGAGCGTATTGATTACTACCCAGCAAGTCTTGAAACCCTCAAACGTTGCCAGCCAATCTACGAGGAAATGCCAGGATGGTCTGAAGACATCACAGGCGCTCGCAGTTTGGACGATCTACCAGAAAATGCCCGCAACTATGTACGCCGTGTCAGTGAGTTGACCGGTATTCGTATCTCGACCTTCTCCGTTGGTCCAGGTCGTGAGCAGACCAACATCCTTGAGTCTGTTTGGTCTAGTAAATAAGACTGGCTCAAGATAATGGCTATTAGCCATGGGCTTCACTATATTGTAAGTTAGCAACATGACATCATCAAAAAAGCCTTCTGACATCCTAATTGTCAGAAGGCTTTTGGTGTGCTTAGGCTTTTTTAGGTGTAAACACCAAGTGTTCATTGATAAAGGTATCAAATCCGAGTTGGCTAAGTTCACGCCCATAGCCTGAATTCTTAATACCACCAAACGGAAGTTCAGGTAGGGATGCCCAACCAGAATTGATGAAGGACATACCGGTTTCAATCTGGGCAGCAACACGCGCAGCATGGTCTGGATCGCTTGAAAAGACTGTTCCACCAAGGCCATAACTTGAATCATTGGCGAGGGCAATAGCCTCTTCTTCTGTGTCGACTTTGTAGACAGAAGCAACCGGACCAAAGATTTCTTGGTTAAAGATTGGGTTATCTTTGGTGATGTCTGTCAGAATGGTTGGCATAACAAAGTTACCAGGATGGTCGATCGGCTCATTGCCATAGACCAGACGAGCACCATTATCAAGAGCTAAGGTAATCTGTTCAAGGACTTCTTCCTTAGCACTTGCTGAAGAGAGCGGTGCTAGTGTCGTATCAGCCTCCATTGGGTCCCCCCATTTAGCAGCCTTAAAGCCTTCAGTTAATAGCTCTAGGAAAGCATCGTAATGCTCAGCCATGACAATAAAGCGTTTTGATGAGGTACAGACTTGTCCAGCATTGTAGAGGCGAACATCTGGAATCACTGCCTTAAGCTCCTCCCAATCGGCATCGTCAAGAATGATAAACGCATCATTACCGCCAAGCTCAAGAGATGATTTTTTCAGGTTTTTACCAGCTTCAGCAGCGATAGAAGCACCACCACGTTCCGAACCGGTCAAGCAGACACCTGAAACGCGTGGGTCAGCAATGACCTTAGAGATTTGATCGTAATCCGCAAAGAGATTTTTATAAGCACCTTCGGCGACTCCAGCTTCAGCCACAAGGTCCTCAAAGGCTTGAGCAGAGCCTGGACAGATTGAAGCGTGTTTTAAAACCATGGGATTACCAATCATAAAGTTCGGCGCAAAGACCCGCATGATTTGATAAAATGGGAAGTTCCAAGGCTCCACCGCTAGGAGGACACCTGTTGCCTGTTTCAGATAGTAGGCTTCACCAGCATCTGTTTCCAGTGGAACAGGCTTCAGGAAGTCTTCAGCCTTATCAGCATAGTAATCAGCGATTGAGGCACAAAGTTCAATTTCACCTTGAGCTTCTGAGAAAAGTTTCCCCATATCTTTGGTCATGACTTCGGCATACTTGTCTCGATCGCGCCTTAGAATGTCAGCAACCTTATGGAGCTGTTCTTTTCGCTCTTGGAGTTTATCGTCTTGACGCCAGGTTTTGTATAACTGGTGACCTATTTCAAGAGCCTTGTCGATGTCTGCATCAGAGCAGTTGTCGTAAGTCTTTAAGACTTCGTTTGTGTAAGGGTAAATGGTTTGGTAGGCCATAACTAATCCTCCTTTTCTCTATTTCTAATAGTGTACCATGTTTTGGTAAGCGTTTTCAAGCACAAACCGTCAAATGGTGCGAAAAATCAATCCTCTTGTCCGAGGGATGAAATGTTAGCCCCTCCTGAAATACCTTTGAAAAAATCAGGATAAGGTCAGGATTTCTGCTAGCTGCCCGGATAATGCGTTTTATCTTGACAAACAGGCTGGCCCAGTGATAGACTTATATCAAAAAGTAAAGAGGGAGATTGAAGTGACTATTAAAAAATCATCGCTTACCCCAATCTTACAATTTATATTCAGTGCTTTCATTTTAATTGTAACCAGTAGCTTTTACCTAAAAACCTACCAAGAAGCGGTTGATGTCCGTAGGCAAGCAGAAGCAGCCAAAGCAGTCGAGGTGCAAGCAGAAACACCTCAAGCAGAAGAAAAAGAGGAGATAGCCAGTGAGCCTGTTGCAGAGGAAGTGGCTGAAGCGGTAGCTGTTGTAGAGCAAGTCCAAGAGGTCGCCCCTGTCTATGTGCAGGAAACGCCTGTTGTCGATTATGTGGCGCCAGTCCCAGCAATCGAGGAAGTTGTGGTTGCTGAAAGCCCCGTTGTTCTTGAACCTGCTCAGGAGGAGCCAGCTGTTGCAGCCGTTGCTGAAGAAACGCTTGAAACAGAAGCCGTTCCTGCTGAATAAGTGACCTAAAGAATAGTATACGTTACAGAAAGTATAAAGAAGCCATCACTCTGGGGGTGACGGCTTCTTTTTTCACAAGAGAGGAGTGTGTTTGATGTCTTTTGAAGCAACATTTTTTGAGAAAAAACAGGTTGATTGGGCACGGTTAGCTGCCTTTGGTTTTGTCAAAGAGGGTGAAAGCTGGGCGTATCGGGAAACATTTTTGGAAAATAGTTTTGAAGCTTATATCCGTGTTTTAGCAGATGGGGAAGTTGTGGGAGAAATCATTGATCTTGATCTGGGAGAACCCTATCTCGCCTATCAGGTGGTAAGTCCTGTTGGCGCCTTTGTCAATCAGGTGAGAGATCAGTATGCTCAGATTTTAGAAAAGATAGCCCAAGCTTGTTTTACAGATCACCTGTTCCGGTCAGACCAAGCCAATCGCCTGGCTCAAGCTATAGTAAAAACTTATGGAGACGTCCCTGATCATCCTTTTCAACGCATTCCAGATGCGGTTGTTTTTCGCAGTCCAGTTAATCAAAAATGGTATGCTCTTTTCATGTCCGTAACACGTGACAAGGTTGACCATGGGAAATCAGGGCGATCAGAACTGGTCGATATTCTAAACATCAAGATAGATGAAAAAGTCCTGCCCAGTCTCCTGGGTCAAGATGGCTACTATCCCAGTTATCACATGAATAAGAAGAGTTGGCTAACCATTATATTAGACAATTCTGTTTCTGATGAAGCCATTCTCGCTTTAGTTGGAAATAGTCGTCACTTGGTTTCGCCAAAAGGCTATCAAGCTAGAGATGGGGAACCAGATTATTGGATCATTCCTGCTAACCTCAACTTATATGATATTGGTCTGGATTTTGCGACCAGTAAGGAGCAAATTTGGCCCCATAAAGGCAACATCAAGGCTGGAGACACGATGGGCATCTACATCACAGCACCGACACGCGCCATGCGATACCTCTGTCAGATCACGGCTATTTTTAAGGAAGGTGGCAAGGACTGGATGAAGGTCTCTTTATTAAAAACGTTAACTGACACAGATTTTCCCATTGGACGCTTGAGTGAGTTGGGCGTAACAACCGTTCGAGGACCAAGGCGGATGACGCCCGATTTAGTAAGGGCTGTTCAGGCTGTTTTGGCAGATGTCAAATAGAATAGGATTGTGCTATAATAAGGGTTATGAGAATTGTATCAGGTTTATATGGTGGTAGACCTCTAAAAACCTTGGATGGCAACACCACTCGCCCAACCTCAGACAAGGTGAGAGGTGCCATTTTTAACATGATAGGGCCTTACTTTGATGGTGGTCGCGTTCTGGACTTGTATGCTGGCAGTGGAGGCTTAGCGATTGAAGCAGTCTCTCGTGGCATGTCAGAGGCTGTCTTAGTTGACAAGGATCGTCGTGCCCAATCCATCATTTCAGAAAATATCAGTATGACCAAGGAACCCCAAAAATTTGATTTGCTTAAGATGAATGATCAGCAGGCCTTAAAGCAACTATCCGGGGCCTTTAACTTGGTGTTTCTTGATCCGCCCTATGCCCAGGAGCAAATTGTTGCTATGGTGACTTTGCTCGATCAACAAGGACTTCTCAGTCCAGACGTCATGGTGGTTTGTGAGACGGATAAGGGCGTTGATTTGCCAGAGGAAATTGGCGCCTTAGGGATATGGAAACAAAAGGTTTATGGGATATCAAAAATAACGGTTTATATTCATTGATGAGGTGTGATTGATGACCAAAGTCTGGCTTTACGTATTGATTGTTAGTGTCATAGTCATCTTGATTTATCTCTTATGGCGCTTGAACCGCTTGGAGAACCTTGTTCGTCACTACAAGCTCAAGAATCAAGAAGGTGTGGGTGCTTGGACGAGAACGCGCAATCCCCTCTTTTTAGTTTTAGCTTTTTTTCAAGGGATATACTGCTTAGCGGATTGGATCAATACGGGGTTTGAGCCCAGTGATGCCTATCGCTTTTTGCTCTTGGTTGGATTGCCTTTATACCTCTATTTTAGAGATGATACTTAGGAGATAGGATGACTGAATTTGTAGATGTTTTGACTTGGGTATTGGTTGTCTTTGCCTACCTTATGATGATTTTTTTAGTAAGAGGGCAGTTAGCAGGGCGTCTTGATAAACCCAAGTGGAAACCAGCTCTGTGGCTTTTTGTTCTCCTGCTCATTTTGCTAGGGGCAGAAATCCTTTTAGAGGGATTTGATCAAAGACCAGTTGGTCGGTTCCTCCTTATTTTAGCAGGGGCGTATTTTTCTGCTAGTCATACCGCTATCAACGAAAATGGCAACTAGTCATCCAGATGAGGAGATAAAAAACATGTCAAAAAAAATTGGATTGTTTACAGGATCGTTTGATCCCATGACTCTGGGGCATTTAGACCTTATCGAGCGAGCTAGTCAGCTCTTTGACGAGTTGCTTGTCGGAATTTTTTATAATCCTCATAAACAGGGCTTGCTTACGCTTGAACAACGGTTAGCCGTGCTCGAAAAAGCCCTGTCTCATCTGGATAATGTTCGGGTGTTGACTGCGGAAAATCAATTGGTGGTTGAAGTTGCAAGAAGAGAAGGGGTGACGCATTTGGTCCGTGGCCTTAGAAATGCGTCGGATTTAGAATATGAGGCCAGTTTTGATTTTTACAATCGAAATCTTGCTCCTGAACTCGAGACGGTTTACCTCTTAGCTAAGCCTGAGTACAAGTATGTTAGCTCAAGCGGTGTTCGTGAATTAATCACCTTTAAGGCCGATTTTTCAGCCTATGTCCCTGACAGTATTGCAGTAGAATTGGAGAAATATCTTGAAACAAAACAATAGCCGACGGAAAGAACGTCACCTCTTGATGAGTTTAGTCTTGTTGTTGGTTGCCTTGCTTGCAGCCTTTATAGTGCCCTTGCCTTATTACATAGAGGCACCTGGTGGCGCTCAGGATGTCAGAACAGTCTTAACAGTAGATGGTGAAACAGACTCGGAAGACGGCTCCTATAATTTCACCTACATTACCATGATGCCTGCTACACTTGCTGGTTTAGTTCATGCTTGGGTCACACCTTTTACGGATATTTATTCCCAGAATGAAGTGACTGGAGGCGCCAGTACAGAGGACTTTACGCGAATTAATAATTTTTATATGGAAACCTCACAAAACATGGCCGAGTATCAAGCCTTGACCTTGGCAGGGGAAGAGATTTCTATGGATTATTTGGGTGTCTATGTCTTGCAAATCATGGAGGATTCAACTTTTCAAGGGATCCTTCATATCGCTGATACGGTAACAAAGGTCAATGGGCAATCCTTTGAATCGTCACAAGACTTGATCGATTATGTTTCTAAACAGGAGTTGGGGGATGATGTGGAAGTGACCTTCCAATCCAATGGCCAAACCTTGACCGAAAAAGGCCAAATCATCAAGTTAGACAATGGCAAAAATGGGATTGGTATAGGCTTGACCGACCATACTCAAGTTGCTAGTTCGCACGATGTCGCCTTTAGCACAGCGGGTATTGGAGGCCCTTCTGCAGGACTGATGTTTACCCTGAGCATTTACACTCAAGTTGCAGACCCTGATTTGCGGTCAGGGCGCCATATCGCTGGTTCTGGAACCATTGAAAAAGAGGGGACAGTTGGCGATATTGGTGGGATTGACAAGAAAGTTGTCTCAGCGGCCAATAGCGGAGCAGAAATCTTTTTTGCCCCAGACAATCCGGTAGATGAAGAAATCCTAAAGACAGACCCATCCGCTAAAAATAACTACCAAACAGCCCTGGAAGCAGCGAAAAAAATAGACACAGACATGGTCATCGTTCCTGTCAAAACAGTTCAAGATGCTATTGATTATTTGGAGAAAGGTTAGCTAGACTGGCGAACTGTCGAAGACATTTAAGACTACCAATAAGCGAATAGTCCGTTACCATCTTCTACAGCTATTGTTTATAGGATTGATACAAAATGAGAGAGCAGGAAGAACTTGACTAAAAAAGTCTTCCTACTCTTTTTTGATACCATTATGAAATGATAGTAGCATGTTAATTCTTTCTGGAAAAACTTCTGAAACATTAAAAATATGGTAAAATAAAGCTAACGCAAGAAACGGAGGAAGTTGCATGCAAGAAACATTGTTTATCATTAAACCAGATGGTGTTAGACGTGGTCTCGTTGGTGAAGTGCTAAGGCGAATTGAGCGTCGAGGCTTTCAATTGACACGGATGGAGTTGCGCCAAGCCAATAAAGATATCTTGGCCCAACACTATGCTGACTTATTAGAAAAACCATTTTACCATCAGATTGAAACCTACATGCTTGAAGGGCCTATAGTAGTTGGCACGTTTTATGGGTCTGATGCCGTTAAAACATGGCGCAAAACGATGGGAGTAACCAACCCGGCTGAGGCTGAGTTGGGAACGATTCGAGCTGATTTTGCGCAAGGTCCAGATTCAAATGGCGATATGCGCAACATGGTTCATGGATCGGACTCTGTTGAATCTGCCCAGAGAGAAATTGCTATTTGGTTTGGCGAAGACTGATTTGACGAGGAACTGTCTTGCAGAAATTCTTTATAGTAATGTCTCTTAGGAAACTAGCTCAAAATACGTGTTCCAATGTTATGATTGTTTTATCTGAATCAGTCTATCCTAAAATAACCTGCTGGATAGACTGGTTTGTTTTTTGATGCCTCTTGCTTGAATATTTCCTTGATGCTCCCACTAATCTATAAAATAATGTATAATAGAGGTATTTAAAAAGTGTTAATATAATCAGAAAAAAGATTGGGAGAATCTTGCACTTTGGAAATGATGAGATAAAAAGTATGGCATGCGGACTGGTAGTTTAGGAGATGATGCAGAGACGTCTCCAGTACCAAGCAATCATTTGATAAAAGAAATAGCCATTTCAAGACTAGGACGATAGTAGGAGCCTAGTCTATTAAAGTGCTAAGCATAGGATGATCCTAATTGTGAGAAAGGAACTGTATGAAACGCGAAATTACGCCGGAAATGTACAATTATAATAAATACCCAGGACCTAAATTTGAACGCCTCATGGACCAAGTTCGGTCAGAAGATATAGCTTTAACCTTGGTTGATAATTATAAGGAAGCTTTTGATCTGACTGCTTTTGAACAGCGATTCACGACTTACATGCTTAAATTTGACTACATTGTCGGTGATTGGGGTAATGAACAACTTCGGTTAAAAGGATTTTATAAGGATGACAACACACAAGACACTGCCCTAAAAATAAGTCGTTTGGAAGATTATCTCTTAGAGTTCTGTAATTACGGGTGTGCTTATTTTGTGCTAGAAAACCCTAATCCTAAAGAGCCTGAGGTAGATGCAGAGGAATTACGGACATCCAGGCAGCAGGATAAGGGACGGCGACGTAGACGTCGCCCAAGACAAAATCAGAATCAAGAAAGAAACGTTGACAATCAAGCTCAACAGGCATCGAAACGCTCAGAACCCCGTCGTCAGACGAAACCATCTAATCGCGTGACGGAAAAAGTGTCCGAACAATCTTCGGAAAACCCTAAACGAAACCGTAAACGCAATAATCGTCCTAAAACAGAAAAAAGACATTTTGATATCAAAAATGACAAATCTTCAAGTCCTAAACAAAAGAGCACTCCAACAACCAAAAAAGAAGTGAGTTCTGGAAAACGGGACTTTGTCATCCGTCAAAAATAGGATGCCACGGGAAAAAGGCATTTTAGCAAGTTTTCATCAAGTGCTTATAGAGTAGATTTTAAAAAAAGGAATGATAAAATGACCCCATCAATTTATGGATTGACCAGAGCCCAATTAAAAGATTGGGTTTTGGAGCAAGGAGAAAAAGCCTTTAGAGCAGACCAAATATGGGACTGGCTCTATACTAAGCGCGTGCAAGGTTTTGAAGAGATGACTAATCTCTCTAAAGAATTGTTAGCAAAATTATCGGAACATTTTGTTCTCAATCCTCTCCAACAACGCATTGTACAAGAGTCTGCCGATGGTACTGTCAAATATCTGTTTGAACTACCAGATGGTATGCTGATTGAGACCGTGTTGATGCGTCAGCACTACGGTTTATCTGTCTGTGTGACAACCCAAGTTGGCTGCAATATTGGTTGTACCTTCTGCGCTTCAGGTCTCATCAAAAAACAGAGGGATTTGACTGCTGGGGAAATCGTTTCTCAGATCATGTTGGTTCAAAAGTATTTCGACGAGCGTGGTCAAGGTGAGCGCGTCAGCCACGTTGTGGTCATGGGAATTGGGGAACCTTTTGATAACTATCAGAATGTCCTCAATTTCCTCAGGACCATTAATGATGATAAGGGACTTGCTATCGGTGCCCGCCATATCACCGTCTCAACCTCTGGCTTAGCCCACAAGATTCGTGAGTTTGCCGATGAAGGCATTCAGGTTAATCTTGCGGTATCGCTTCACGCACCTAATAATGACCTGCGCAGCTCGATTATGCGGATCAATCGTTCCTTCCCACTTGAGAAGTTGTTTGCGGCCATTGATTATTACATCAAAACAACCAACCGTCGGGTGACCTTTGAATACATAATGCTAAACGAAGTTAATGATGGCGTTAAAGAGGCCCAGGAATTGGCTTTGCTCCTTAAGGACATCAAAAAACTCAGCTATGTTAACCTGATTCCCTATAACCCAGTTACTGAGCATGACCAATACAGCCGCAGTCCCAAAGAGCGCGTGATGGCCTTTTACGACACCCTCAAAAAGAATGGGGTCAACTGTGTCATTCGCCAAGAGCACGGAACGGATATCGATGCAGCATGTGGCCAATTACGGTCTAACATTATGAAGCGAGATGCTGCAAAAATCAAGGAGCAGGCTTGATGACACGCTTTCTCACCCCTGACTTTGAGCTAACCCCTAAAGGGCAACGGGTAGCACGTTGGTTAACTGGTATCTATGGTTTTCTGGTCGCCTTGATGTGCTTCTTACCTCAGGATGTCTTTCCTGAGGTAAAAGAAGTCTCAACGCCTGGCATTATGCAGATAGGCAGGCTCTATATCTTACCTGTACCATTCAACAGTCTTGTGAATGCCAACCAAGTGGAGAGTCCACTGGATTATTTCTGGATTCTACTGCAAAATGTGGCCAATATTTTCTTGCTTTTTCCCCTGGTTTTGGGGCTTCTTTTTCTCTTTCCCAAATGGCGGAGCTGGCAGAAAGCCCTTCTCTATAGTTTTTATATCAGCTTAACCATTGAGTGTACTCAGCTGTTAATTGACCTCTTGATTGATGCCAAACGTGTTTTTGAAGTGGACGATCTCTGGACCAATGCACTAGGTGGCTTATTGGCTTATGTGGTGTATATGGGATTAAAAAAAGCCATAAAACGATTTTCTAAAAACGTCTCACCAGACCTTCACGAGCATTAACGCTACATAAGCCAAGCCCATAAAGGGAACAAATGGGATACTGCCTTTTGTTTTTCGAATCGCATAGTAGGCGATGCCTAAGAGACTTGCTAGCTGAAGGAGCCAGAGGAGTTCTTGAACCGAAAAAACGAGGCTAATGCTAGCTAGGACAAGGAAATCGCCTGCTCCCATAGGAAGGTATCCGAATTGTGATAATCCAGCTAACAAGAAGCAAATAAGCGTTGACCACTGCCAAGGAACCAATAAACTGGTTACCACAAAGAAAACCAACCAGACCATCAGCGGATAGGTCTGGTTTTTACTATCGTAAATAGCAAGAACCAGTAGAGTGTAGGAGACAATCAATTCACCCCAGCTCAGGAGATCTAGAAAGGCCAATAAAAAAAGGGAACCACAAGCAATTTCTAACAGCCAATACCAAGACGAAAAGGGTTGCTGGCAAAAACGACAGCGAAAGAGATTAGCTAGCTGTGAGAAGATAGGAACCAAATCACGACAGGCTAATTTGTGTTGGCAGTGATCACAATGACTACTAGGAGTCACAATAGATTGGTCAGGAAAGCGCGTAATGACAAGGCCAAAAAAGGATCCAAAACTCGCTCCCATGAAAAAAAGTAAAATATATCTCATATCTCTTTATTCGTAATGGACCTAAAATTGTGCAACTTTTCTAATCTAGTCACTAATCTTTGCGGAGCTATTTTTAAAGCGTTATAATAAAAGTAACAAAAGAAAGAGAAGGAGACAATTATGACCAATACAAAACCATCTGTTGTATCACTTAATAAGGCGGATACCCTTCAAACGACAAAAGCTGTTTTAAACCAGTCTGTCGCTGATTTATCAAAAGCTCATAGCATTCTCCATCAAATCCATTGGTATATGCGTGGCCAAGGCTTCTTGGTATACCATCCAAGAATGGATGATTACATGGAGGAATTGGACGGATACCTGGATGAATTGAGCGAACGTCTCATAACCTTAGGTGGTGCCCCTTATTCAACGCTTAAGGAGTTTGATGAAGCTTCAAAATTAGTCGAGGTTAAAGGGGACTTTACCCTTTCGATGACAGATCAGTTAACCCGTGTCGTAGACGTTTTCCGCTACTTGGCAGATCACTTCCAAGTTGCGCTTGACGTAACAGACAAAGAGGGTGATGATGTTACGAATGACATCTATGTTGGCGCTAAAGCTAGTCTAGAAAAACACATTTGGATGCTCCAAGCCGAACTTGGAAATGCACCAAAATTGTAATGGATAGCTGTCATTCAGTAGCTTTAGTGGATCTTATAGGGAGCTGGACAATTCTCTAAAAGAATTGTCTAGCTTTTTTTGTTAATGGAGCTGTGGAATATTTTTTAATTTTGCCTTTGTTTCCTAAGTAAGATTTTTTTCTGCAAAAAGATCAGTCCCGTGGTATACTAATGTCAGAACGAGGAGACAATATGAAGGAGAAATGGTTTGTCGTTGGGGATGTCCACGGAGAATTTGATCTGCTAGAAAAGCTACTGAAGCACTGGGATGAAGAAACGGAAGACCTGGTCTTTTTGGGAGACTTGGCAGACCGAGGGCCAAAAAGCAAGGATTGCCTGTTAACTGTCATGGACTTAGTGGCTTCTGGTAGGGCGAAGTGCCTCAAGGGCAACCATGAGGACATGCTTCAAAATTGGTTGGAGGATCCAGAGCAACGGTTTTTAAATTACCTAAGAAATGGTGGCAAGGAAACCATAGATGATTTGCTGTATGAGGGGGCCAGTGAAACCTTATCACCGGTAGAATTAGCGCAGGCCATCTGTCAAACTTATCCAGATTTGGTATCTTTTTTAGAAAGTTTGCCTTATTACAGTGAGAATGACTTTTGTATTGCTGTTCATGCAGGGATTAATTTAGATCTTCCGGATTGGCGTCAAACGAGTGACAGAGATTTTGTATGGATGAGGGAGGAGTTCTACAATCATCCCGCCCGACCTGAAAAATTAGTGGTTTTTGGCCATACCCCAGTTCAATACCTCCATTCTAATGCAGGAGATACTCAGCTATGGTATCAAAATAACCGGCTAAACATTGATGGAGGTGCTGCTTATCAGGGAGCGCTTCATGGAGTTGTTCTTTCTTCTCAGGGCATTGAAGCTGACTATCAGTTATTTCACCCCCAGTATCAATGGCAGGAAAATTTGGACCAAGACACCTTCTAGTCCCTTGTCAGCGTATGGAAGAGCTCATCTCTAGCATTTACTAGATTTTGCAGAATCTCGCAGGTCATGCGGGTTTCCCAATCAGGATCGTAAGTCTATTGTGTTTTTGAGGGCCACAACTTTGGCTTAGATCGATGGCCTGCTTCCCTTTGGTGTGAAAACGAGGAAGAAATTTGATTAAACCTTAAACTTTTGATAAAATAAGGGAACATGAAAACCTTTTACGACGTTCAGCAATTGTTGAAGAGATTTGGGATATTGGTTTATATGGGGAATCGCCTCTACGATATTGAAATGAGTCAGATTGAACTGAAACAAGTCCATGAAAATGGGCTTATTTCAACCCCTGAATATCTTCAAGCAGAGCTAATCCTGCGACAAGAACATCGGAGAGAATTAGCATATATTGACAAGAGAAGGAAGAAAGATGAATAATTGGTTGATTTTAGGCTTAACAGTAGTCATTGTAGCAGCATATATAGGTTACCGCTATTGGCGTTTACGTCAAGCGGCTACACTGCTTGAAAATGATGATTTTAGGCATATGATGCGCAGTGGCCAGCTGATCGATGTGAGAGACCCTTCAGCCTTTAATCGCAAGCATATCTTAGGTGCCCGCAATATTCCTCAAGCTCAGCTCAAAGATAGCCTCAGCGCCCTGCGTAAGGATAAGCCTGTTTTGCTCTATGAAAATCTTCGGGGAGGCCTAGTGACCAATGCGGCTTTCTTGCTCAAAAAAAATGGCTTTAAAGAAATCTACATCCTCAGTTACGGTCTTGAAAACTGGGAAGGAAAAGTGAAAGAAAATAAGGTTGTCTAAGGACGGCCTTTTTCCTTTGACAATAGGAAATCTTCTGGGAATTTTCGTTAAAAATGATGAAAACATTTACAGTAGGGTCTAGTCAGCAATTTGAAAAAGATTGTGCTATACTGAATAGTTGAAAGAATTTTAAATATAATAAAGAGGAAACATGACTAAATTAAGAGAAGATATCCGTAACATTGCTATCATTGCCCACGTTGACCACGGAAAAACAACCTTGGTTGATGAACTATTGAAGCAATCGCAAACGCTTGATGCCCGTACTCACTTGGACGAGCGTGCTATGGACTCAAACGATATCGAAAAAGAGCGTGGGATTACCATCCTTGCGAAAAACACAGCAGTAGCTTATAACGATGTTCGGATCAACATCATGGACACGCCAGGACACGCGGACTTCGGTGGAGAAGTGGAACGTATCATGAAAATGGTTGACGGTGTTGTCCTTGTCGTGGATGCCTACGAAGGAACCATGCCACAAACCCGTTTCGTCCTTAAAAAGGCCTTGGAGCAAGACTTGATTCCAATCGTTGTTGTTAACAAGATTGACAAGCCGTCGGCTCGTCCTGAAGAAGTGGTTGATGAAGTCCTTGAACTTTTCATTGAACTTGGTGCAGATGACGACCAGCTGGAGTTCCCTGTGGTATATGCATCAGCCATCAACGGAACATCGTCTTTATCTGATAATCCTGCTGACCAAGAAGCTACTATGGCGCCAATCTTTGACACCATTATTGAGCATATTCCAGCACCAGTGGATAACTCAGATGAGCCCCTTCAGTTCCAAGTATCCCTTCTTGACTACAATGACTTTGTTGGACGTATCGGTATCGGCCGTGTCTTCCGTGGGACAGTTAAGGTTGGTGACCAAGTGACCTTGTCTAAATTAGACGGTTCAACTAAGAACTTCCGAGTTACTAAACTCTTTGGGTTCTTCGGTCTTGAGCGCCGCGAAATCCAAGAAGCCAAAGCTGGTGACTTGATTGCTGTCTCAGGCATGGAGGATATCTTTGTCGGCGAAACAATCACACCGACTGATGCCGTTGAAGCTTTACCAATTCTTCGCATTGATGAACCAACCCTCCAAATGACTTTCTTGGTCAATAACTCACCATTTGCTGGTCGTGAAGGGAAATGGGTAACCTCCCGTAAGGTAGAAGAACGCCTCTTGGCGGAACTTCAAACGGACGTTTCTCTCCGTGTTGAACCAACAGATTCTCCAGATAAATGGACCGTTTCAGGCCGTGGAGAATTGCACTTGTCTATCCTGATTGAGACCATGCGTCGTGAAGGGTATGAGCTTCAAGTGTCTCGTCCAGAAGTTATCATCAAAGAGATTGATGGCGTCAAATGTGAGCCATTTGAGCGTGTGCAAATCGATACACCTGAGGAATACCAAGGGTCTGTTATCCAATCCCTTTCTGAACGTAAGGGTGACATGCTTGATATGCAAATGGTAGGTAACGGTCAAACCCGCCTTATCTTCCTCGTGCCAGCTCGTGGTTTGATCGGCTACTCAACTGAGTTCTTGTCAATGACCCGTGGCTACGGAATCATGAACCACACCTTTGACCAGTACTTGCCGGTCGTACCAGGTGAAATCGGTGGTCGCCACCGCGGTGCCCTTGTCTCTATCGATGCTGGTAAGGCAACGACATATTCCATCATGCGTATTGAAGAGCGTGGAACGATCTTTGTTAACCCAGGTACTGAGGTTTACGAAGGGATGATCATCGGTGAAAACTCACGAGACAATGACTTGACGGTCAACATCACAACAGCTAAACAGATGACCAACGTCCGTTCAGCAACTAAGGATCAAACCTCTGTTATCAAGACACCACGTATCTTGACGCTTGAGGAATCCCTTGAATTCTTGAATGACGATGAGTATATGGAAGTCACTCCAGAATCCATCCGTTTGCGCAAGCAAATCCTTGATAAGGCTGGGCGCGATAAAGCAAATAAATACAAAAAACAAGCTGACTAAGAAAATCATATAGAAAGGAGCAACTATGTTTTACCTGATTTTAGCCATTTTGCTGGTACTGTTTTATATCTTTGCCGCACCTAAAGCTATTAAAGGGACGCTGAACTTGATGCTCCTTGTGTTTGCAGTGGTCTTAGTCGTGACCTTTGTCATATTAGCCATCATCAGCCTAACACGTTCTACCCTTGAAGTTTGGGTCGGTGGCATAGTTGTCTTTTTAGGATTTTGGGCCATCTGGGATATGGAAAAGATGGTTACAAAAACAAAACCTAAAAATAAAACTGTAAGCAAGCCATGACTCTAAAGCTATAGAGTGAGAGTTGTTACGAAACTGAGATAAATGATATCAACTTTTAATTTAGGTCTTTAACAATTGCTAGCTGAATTCAGATTAGCTATGAACTTGCCAGAGTAAGGGCCTTCAATTAAAACACATTCCGGACGGGGATGAAACAGAAAACGTGTGTTTTCTGTCTCATCTCCGTTCTTTTCTTGAAAATATCAGGTTTTCAAGGTAGAATAGTAAGAAAAACGACGCGTTAAAGAAAAAGAGATAGTATGAAAAATCCCACAACTTTTGAAAATCAAAAAGTCCTTGTCTTAGGTCTAGCAAAATCTGGTGAATCCGCAGCTCGATTATTGAGCCAATTAGGGGCTATTGTGACCGTTAACGATGGTAAACCTTTTGAGGAAAACCAAGCCGCTCAAGGCCTCTTAGAAGATGGCATCAAAGTAATTTGTGGCAGTCATCCAACAGAACTCTTAGATGAAGACTTTGCCCTCATGGTGAAAAATCCAGGTATTCCCTACACCAATCCTATGGTAGAGCGTGCCCTTGAAAAAGAGATTCCAATTCTAACAGAAGTTGAGTTGGCTTATTTGGTGTCAGAAGCACCAATCATTGGGATTACAGGGTCAAACGGTAAAACAACAACGACAACCATGATTGCTGAGGTGCTAAATGCTGGTGGACAAGTTGCTCATCTAAGTGGTAATATTGGATTTCCAGCTTCTGGCGTTGCTCAAAAAGCGACTAAGAATGATACCCTGGTGATGGAGTTATCGAGTTTCCAACTGATGGGAATTGACGACTTTAAGCCACATATTGCCGTGATCACTAATCTCATGCCGACACATTTGGACTATCATGGTGATTTTGATAGCTATGTGACCGCAAAGTGGCAATTGCAGAAAAACATGACAGAAGAGGATTACCTCATTCTGAATTTTAACCAAGATACAGCTAAGTATTTGGCAGCACAGACCCAGGCCACCATCGTGCCTTTTTCAACAGAAGAAAAAGTTAACGGGGCATACCTCTTAGATGGAGTTCTTTATTTTCAAGATGAGCCCATTATGTCAGCGACCGCTGTTGGTGTCCCTGGACTTCACAATGTCGAAAATGCACTTGCGACAATTGCTGTTGCCAAACTAACGGGTATCGACAATGAGACTATCAAGGAGATCTTGATGCATTTTGGTGGGGTTAAGCATCGCCTGCAATATGTTGGAGAGGTCCAAGAAGTTAAATTCTTTAATGATAGTAAGTCAACTAATATTCTAGCCACTCAAAAGGCTCTTTCAGGCTTTGACAATGAAAAGGTTATCTTGATTGCAGGTGGTCTTGATCGAGGCAATGATTTTGACGAATTGGTGCCTGATTTAAAAGGGTTGAAACATATGGTTATTCTTGGAGAGTCTACGCCTCGTATGGTCGAGGCTGCAGAGGCTGCAGGAGTTCCTTTTGTGACGGCAACTGACATTGCAGATGCGACATGTCAAGCCTTTGAGCTAGCAACTTCTGGTGATACAGTCCTTCTCAGCCCTGCCAATGCGAGCTGGGATATGTATGCCAACTTTGAAGTTAGAGGAGATGTCTTCTTGGAGACTTTTGCGCAATTAAAAGAAACGGTATTATAAATGAAGAAAATAGTATTGACTGGAGGAGGAACGGTAGGGCATGTGACCCTCAATCTCCTCCTTATTCCAAAGTTACTTGAAGATGACTGGGATGTTCACTACATTGGAAACAAAGAAGGCATTGAGCATAGTCAAATAACAGAGTCGGGCTATCCTGTGACCTATCATGGGATTTCTTCTGGTAAGCTTCGTCGCTATTTTAGTTGGGAGAACCTCAAAGACGTCTTTAAAGTGATTTGGGGTGTCCTTCAGTCTTTTTTTATCATGCTCAAGCTCAGACCACAAGCCCTTTTTTCAAAAGGTGGATTTGTGTCAGTGCCTCCGGTTATTGCTGCTAAGCTAGCTGGCGTTCCAGTATTTATTCATGAATCGGATTTGTCTATGGGTCTTGCCAATAAAATTGCCTATAAGTTTGCTAGTAAGATGTACACAACCTTTGATCAAGGGCATGGTTTGACAAAAGCAAAACACATCGGGGCAGTCACTAAGGTCGTTGAAGCAGCTGAGAAGTTACCAGATGGCCTTAAACCGGTCCTAGAAGTATTTGATGCCAAAAAGCCAACCCTCTTATTTGTAGGGGGCTCTGGTGGTGCCAAAGTATTTAATGAGTTTATCACAAATCACAAACTGGTTCTGACGCAAAACTACAATGTTATTAACTTAACAGGAGATGAAACGCTTAACGACTTAAGCCAAGGTCTCTATCGCTTAGCTTACGCAACAGACCTTTATCAGCCCTTAATGAGTCTGGCCGATATCGTGGTGACACGAGGTGGATCCAATACGATTTTTGAACTCTTAGCCATGAAAAAACTTCATGTGATCGTGCCACTCGGTAAAAAAGCTAGCCGTGGTGACCAGCTTGAGAATGCTGCTTATTTTGAGAAACAGGGCTATGCACCAACCCTTCAAGAAGACGCATTGACAGTTGCCAACTTAAATCAGATGGTTAATCAATTACTGGCCCAAAAAGAGACTTATGAGCAAACCATGGGCCAATCAAAAGAAATCCAAACGTTAGAGAGTTTTTACCAACTCTTAATGACGGATATTAATAGCAAAAAAGAAAATTAATTAAGAGAAGAGTTATTATGTCTGAAAAAGATACTTCCCATGAGGCATGGGGCGAAGAGAAAGAGCAGGAATCTAGCAAAACCATCGACTTAGCCGAGTGGTTGCGTAAAAACCATGCTTATCTTGAAAAAAGAGCTAGAGAAAAGGCTGAAAATCCACCATCGGATGCTCTCATTTCAGACATGGATGGGTTGATTTCTGAGTCAGACAGTTTTTCAGAACAGGCTAGCCATGGTATGGAAGACGAAGGTCAAGATTTTGATCAGACCAGTGAGTTATCCGAAAAACATGAAAACATGGAGAGTCCTGAGCTGGTAGATTTAGACTCCTCTCAAGAGGCACTCAATTCTGAGGAAGAAGAGACAGCTCCATCAGATGATACAGCAGATGGCCAAAGGGATGAAGAAGAGTCTGAAACAGAATCTGAAACCGAAACGGATGCTACTGAAGAGCCTGAAGAAGGTGAAGAATTAATTCAGGAAGGAGCTCCTGCTGTAGCTGATGAGGCTTTGCCAGAACGGACAGACGCACACCAAAAACAGCCTCTTTTTTGGAAGTGGGGATTAAAAGAAAAAGGCGCTTTACGTCTAGCAACCCTCGTTTTGGCAGTATTGTTGACCATTGTGTTTGCGGGATATTTTGTATCTCCTTTGTCTAAAGTTAAAACGATGACGGTTGAAGGTCAAAGTCAAGTCAGTGCTGAAGATATTCTTGCTAATACAGGGATTTACAAAGAAGACTACACGCTGACGACCTTTTTCAAACAAGATCAAATGGTTAAATTGATCGAAGAGAAGGTTGTCTGGGTTAAGGATGCAGCGGTTTCTTACCAGTTTCCGACCGACTTTAAGATAACTGTTGAAGAACATCAAGTGATTGGCTATGTCAAAGATGGCAATATTTACCATCCAGTGCTATCTAGTGGCGATGTTCTTGATTCAACAGTAGCTACTGAAAATCTCCCGTCTCCTTTTTTAACATTTGAGTTGACGGATTTAAGTCAGATTAAAGAATTTATTGTTAATCTATCCAAGTTAGAGCAAGCCTCACCCCTGTCAAGGTTCCTGAGCGTCAAGCATACCCCAACAAATGCCACAGAAGACCTGTTAACGATAGAGACTGTTGAGGGCCATACCATCATGGTTCCTTTATCAGAAGTAGCTGTAAAATTGCCCTACTATGAAAAAGTGATTAAAGATCTTTATGTGCCAAGCTATATAGATATGGAAGTCGGCATTTTTACCTATGCAAAATAATTCAAAAAGAAAGAAAAAACACTAGGTTTTCAGCTATTTTATGGTATAATGAAATTTGGATAATTCTAAATAAATAAGATTATTTTAAACTGAGAGCAATCAAAGGACAGAGAGGACTGATGTAATGGTTAGAGATGGCTTCTTTACAGGTTTAGATATTGGGTCAAGCTCAATCAAAGTGCTTGTAGCAGAATTTGTAAATGGTGAATTAAATATTATTGGCGTGAGTAACGCTAAAAGTGCTGGTGTAAAAGACGGTATTATTATTAATATCGAGGTGGCTGCTTCAGCTATTCGTAAGGCTTTAAAAGAAGCTGAAGAAAAGGCTGGTGTTGCTATTGATAAAGTGAGTGTTGGACTTCCAGCTAACCTCCTACAGATTGAACCAGCACAAGGGATGATTCCGGTAACGAGTAACTCCCAGGAGATTACAGATCAAGATGTAGACAATGTTATCAAGTCTTCCTTGACCAAAAACATGACGCCTGAGCGTGAAATTGTTGCTTTTGTTCCTGAAGAATTCATGGTTGATTCGTTTGCAGGCATTAAAGACCCACGCGGGATGATGGGGATTCGTTTAGAAGTTCACGGTCTTCTCTATACTGGGCCTAAGACTATCTTACATAACCTACGTAAGACCGTTTCTCAAGCTGGCGTAGCTGTTGATAATATTATCATCAGTCCATTGGCTATTGGGCAATACGTCCTCAACGAAGGGGAACGTGAGTTTGGAACCACAGTCATTGATTTGGGTGGCGGTCAAACTACAGTTGCTTGTGTTAGCAATCAAAAACTGGTTTATACAAATGTTTACCAGGAAGGTGGCGATTACGTCACTAAGGATATTTCAAAAGTTCTCACAACGTCACAATCCATTGCAGAAAACTTGAAATATAACTTTGGTATTGCCTATCCCGCACTTGCCAGTCACAAAGAAACAATGCAAGTGGACGTTATTGGAGAGAGTTCTCCAAAGGATATTACAGAAGTCCATCTATCAGAAATTATTGCAGCCAGACTGCAACATATTCTTGACCGCGTGAAGCAAGACTTAGACAGAACGCATAACCTTGACCTTCCTGGTGGCATTGTACTAATTGGTGGCGGCGCTACTATTCCAGGTGTTGTAGAGCTGGCTCAAGATGTGTTCAATCGTCCGGTTAAACTTTATGTGCCGAATCAAATTGGTATTCGTAACCCTGCCTTTGCCCATGTTATTAGCATTGTGGAATACGCTGGTAATATGGATGATATTGAACAAATCGCTCAAGCAGCGGTCAATGGGGAAGAGTACTTACGGTCTAAACCGATTGATGTACCGAACTACCGCCCAGCACCGCAGGGTAGTAACCAACAAATCGATGATAACCCTTATGTGGCTGTAGATGATATGCCAAATTATGCCGCTAATGATGACGATGACAATCGTCAGAAGCTTGGAGATAAGGTTCGTGGTATTTTCGGTAGCATGTTTGAATAATAAGTAAAAGAAAAGGTGAATAGTTATGACATTTTCATTTGAAGCGGCATATGCCCAAGGCGCTGTCATTAAAGTAATTGGTGTCGGCGGTGGTGGCGGAAACGCAATTAATCGTATGATTACAGAAGGTGTTGCTGGTGTTGAATTTATCGCAGCTAACACGGATGTTCAAGCCTTGAGTAATTCTAAAGCAGAAACCGTTATTCAGCTCGGTCCGAAATTAACTCGTGGTCTTGGTGCCGGAGGTCAACCTGAAGTTGGTCGTAAAGCAGCAGAAGAAAGTGAAGAAACCATTCGTGAAGCCTTGAATGGTGCAGATATGGTCTTTATCACTGCTGGTATGGGTGGTGGCTCAGGTACAGGAGCTGCTCCAGTTATTGCGCGTGTCGCTAAAGAAATCGGAGCCTTAACAGTAGCAGTTGTGACTCGTCCATTTGGTTTTGAAGGTGGCAAACGTGGCAATTTTGCCATCGAAGGGATTAATGAGTTACGCAACAATGTTGATACCTTGTTGATTATTTCCAATAATAACTTGTTAGAAATTGTTGACAAGAAGACACCTCTTCTTGAAGCTTTGAGTGAAGCAGACAATGTTCTTCGTCAGGGTGTTCAAGGGATTTCAGACTTGATCACTAATCCAGGTCTCATCAACCTTGACTTTGCAGACGTGAAAACAGTTATGGAGAACAAGGGGAATGCTCTTATGGGTATCGGTATCGGTACTGGTGATGAGCGTGTTCAAGAGGCTGCTCGTAAGGCTATCTATTCTCCTCTCCTTGAAACAACTATTGACGGCGCTGAAGACGTTATTGTTAATGTCACTGGTGGTCTTGACATGAGCTTGATTGAAGCAGAAGAAGCTTCTGAAATTGTTCATCAGGCAGCTGGCAAGGGTGTCAACATCTGGTTGGGTACTTCAATCGATGAAAGCATGCAAGATGAAATCCGCGTAACAGTTGTTGCGACAGGTGTTCGTCAAGAACGTGCTAATGCAGTGTCTGGTTTTGGTAACGACACAGCGACAGCATCACGCCCAGCACCAAATCCTTATGAACGAAATTTTGATATGGCAGATCGGTTTGAACAACCTTCTGCACCTCAATCTTCTCGTCAAGAAGCACCTAAAGGAGCTTCGTTTGGAGATTGGGATCTCAGACGCAACAATATCGTTCGTCCGTTGACTGAAACTCACGGTGTCTCTGTTGAAAAATATACTCCAGCAGATGATTTTGATAATGATGAAGAATTGGATACACCACCGTTCTTCCGTAACCGTTAAAAATGACTCTTAAAGCGAATGCTCAACAGGTTTTTGACAAGGTTTCACAGGCCTGTCAAGCAGCTGGTGTTCCTGAATCATCTGTAAAAGTAATAGCTGTCACAAAATATGTTGACAGCTCTATTACTAAAGAACTGATTGATGCTGGGGCTACAGATTTAGGAGAAAATCGAGTTGATCGTTTTTTGGAAAAAAAGACGCAGTTAAAAGACGAACATGTCAAATGGCATTTTATAGGAAGTCTTCAGCGTCGTAAGGTAAAGGATGTTATTAATGAAGTTGATTATTTCCATGCTTTAGACTCCTTAAAACTTGCAGCGGAAATTCAAAAAAGGGCGAATCGACCAATCAAGTGTTTTATACAGGTTAACATTTCTAAAGAAGAGAGCAAACACGGTTTTCAAGTAGAGGAGCTAGAGTTAGTTTTGCCTGAACTAGCAACCTACACGAACATTGAGCTTGTTGGCCTGATGACAATGGCACCATTTGATGCTGATCCTACAACCATCAAGGCTATTTTTGACCAAACAGAAGCCCTGCGTCAAACCATTCAACACCAAGGTTGGGCAAATATGCCGATGACGGAACTGAGTATGGGAATGAGTCAGGATTACCCACTTGCCATAGCAGCAGGGGCAACCTATGTGCGTATTGGTACAGCATTTTTCAAGTAAGGACATAACGTATGGCATTATTAGATAAAATCAGTAGATTGATGGGTTATTTTGACACAGATGATGTGTCTGATGAGGATTTTGAGGATTTTACTGAATATGAAAAGGAAGTGCCCGTAGCAACAACTCCTAAACCTGAACCTCCCCAATTCACTGAAACCAGACAAGAAAGAACAAAACCAATGGCAAATCAAGCAGTAGCAACCCAAATGAGTCACAAGGATGTTGCGCGTAATGCAGAATCTCGTCATGCGCATGCAGAAGTGACAACTATAGACATTAAGTTTCCTAAAAAATACGAAGAAGCCCGTGAAATTGTCAATCTTTTGTTGCAGGAAGTCAGTGTCTTAATTGATTTTCAACACATGACAGACTCACAAGCAAGACGTTGCATTGATTATTTAGATGGCGCACGCTTTGTCTTAGATGGTAATTTGAAAAAAATCTCATCAACCATGTGGTTATTGACGCCTGCTAATGTTGTCGTTAATATTGAAGATATGGGATTACGAGGAGAACCTAGTGATTCCCAATATGATTTTGATATGAAACGTCGGTAAATTATGATTCAATTAATTCAATACATAGCAATTGTCTTTACTAGGGTGATTGAGGTTTATTCCTTTATTTTGGTGGTGTATGCCTTGATGTCATGGTTTCCTGGGGCCCATCAAAGTAAATTAGGACAAATCATAACACGAATAGCAGAACCCTATATCAGCATTTTTAGAAGGTTTAATTTAACTTTCGGGATGATGGACTTCTCAGTGGCTGCAGCAATTCTTTCCTTGCAGGTCATTCAAATGCTTGGTATTCGTTTGTTAAATATGCTTTTAATAATCTTTTTGTGATGGCAAGTAAAACAGATTCTAATTCCTTATTTCAACATTTCAATGCCGATGAGAAGGTCTTTGTTGAAAAAATGCTTGACAAGATTGATCAGGTTCAAACTCAATATGCCATTGCCCTAACACCTTTTTTGAATCCTAGAGAAAGAGATATCACGGTTTCTTTGGTGAAAAGGGCAGGATTGCAAGTTTATAGTAGCGATCTTCTAATGCCTACTGAGTTTTGCCGATTGCTTATAGCAGCAGATTATTATGTCTTAGAAGAAAGAGATTTTGAGATTCAACTTCTGGAGCTTCAGTATGCCAGAAAGTTTAACACGCTAACCCATTCTCAGATTTTAGGCAATTTAGTCAATCAATTAGGGATTCAAAGGCACTTGCTTGGCGACATTATTTTGGGTGAGGAAACAACACAAATTGTGCTAGATGCTAAGTTAAGTCAACTGGTGATTCAACACATTACTAGACTGTCGAGAGTTCCTGTGACATGGCGGGAAGTCCCTTACTCAAAATTAGTGATGCCTAACGAAGTGACGTCAATAAAGCAGCTCCTAACAACTAGTCTTCGACTGGATAGTTTAATTGCGTCGGCTTACAACTTGTCTCGACAAGAAGCGTCTAAATTGATTGAACAACACAAGGTTAAATTAAACCATCAACTGATGGAAAACCCAAGCTATTCCCTAAAAATAGGTGACTTGGTTAGTTGCAGAGGTTTTGGTCGTTTTAAAATTGACGAAGACAATGGCTTAACCAGACATGGCAAACATAAATTGGTGATTACCAAAATTGGAGGAAAATAATGGCTCTTACACCTTTAGATATTAGAGATAAAACCTTTGCGGGTAAATTCCGTGGTTACAATATCCAAGAAGTGGATGAATTTTTAGATATTGTAACTCGCGATTATGAGGATTTAGTCCGTAAAAATCTTGAACAAGAAACAACAATCAAAATGCTTAACGAGCGTTTGGCTTACTTTGATGAGATGAAAGAATCTCTCAGTCAGTCTGTCATTTTAGCTCAAGATACTGCAGATAAGTTAAAAGCAACCTCTGCCAGTGAAAGTCAAAACATCATCAAGCAGGCTGAGCATGATGCGGCGTTCCTATTGGACACAGCTAAAGCTAAAGCCAACGAAATTCTTCGTGAAGCCACAGATAATGCTAAACGTGTAGCAGTAGAAACAGAAGAGCTTAAAAATAAATCTCGTGTCTTCCAACAACGCCTTAAGTCTACGATCGAGAGTCAATTGGCCATTGTGGATTCCTCCGAATGGGAAGAAATTCTACGCCCGACAGCTACATACCTTCAAACTAGTGACGAAGCCTTCAAAGAAGTAGTAGCAACAGCTCTTTCTGAAGAAGTTCATACGCATGAAGATGACTCACTAGACATGACGCGTCAATTGTCACCAGAAGAATTGGCAGAAATCGCTCGTCGTGCTGAAGAAGCCAACCAAGAGTTGCAAGCTTACCAAGAAACACAAATTTTAAATCGACAAGAAATCACAGACGCTGTTCAGCAAGCTGAAGCAGAGTCGGTTGATCTTTTCTAAATATATCTCAGCAAAAACACGAGATACTCCTATATGTTCAGCGAGCAGGCGTTGGTGGAAGGCCTGTCATCCCTAGGAAATGTCTTATCCTTTTGCAGATTCTGACTGAACAGTGCATTAAGTCAGGAGGTTTAGCACCCCTTACGTGCCAAGAGGGATAGGGGATACCCCTGTCTAAATTAAGGTGGTACCACGAAACTGTCGTCCTTAGCGATCGTTTTGTGGGCCCTTTTTTGATGAATAAGGAGTTGAAGATGAAATTAAAAGAAACACTAAATCTGGGCCAAACAGCTTTTCCAATGCGAGCTGGTTTGCCTAACAAAGAGCCTGAGTGGCAAAAAGCTTGGGATGAAGCGGAGCTTTATAAGAAGCGTCAAGAGTTGAATGCTGGAAAACCTGGTTTTCACCTCCATGATGGACCTCCCTATGCGAACGGGAATATCCACGTCGGCCATGCATTGAATAAGATTTCAAAGGATATCATTGTGCGTTCCAAATCGATGATGGGCTATCAAGCACCGTTTGTACCAGGTTGGGACACACACGGTCTTCCAATTGAGCAGGTCTTGGCTAAGCAGGGTGTTAAACGCAAAGAAATTGACTTGGCTACCTATCTTGAAATGTGTCGCGATTACGCTCTGTCTCAAGTGGATAAGCAACGTGACGATTTTAAACGTTTAGGTGTTTCAGCAGACTGGGAAAATCCTTACATCACCTTGACACCAGATTTTGAAGCTGCTCAAATTCGTGTTTTTGGGGCTATGGCGGATAAAGGCTTTATCTACCGCGGTGCTAAGCCAGTTTACTGGTCATGGTCTTCAGAATCTGCCTTAGCAGAAGCTGAAATTGAATACCATGATATTGATTCGACCTCGCTTTATTATGCTAACAAGGTCAAAGACGGTAAAGGGGTCCTTGATACAGACACCTACATTGTCGTCTGGACGACTACACCATTTACCATTACAGCGTCACGCGGCTTAACGGTTGGACCTGATGTCCCTTACGTAGTGGTCAAACCTTCTGGATCGGATCGTAAATACCTCATTGCCGAAGCCTTGGTGGATAGCCTTGCGGCTAAATTTGGCTGGGAAACCTTTGAGCTCGTGGCGACTTACAAAGGCTCAGAGCTTGAATACATCGTGACAGAGCACCCTTGGGATGAAGCGGTGGATGAGCTGGTTATACTAGGTGAACATGTGACGACTGACTCTGGTACAGGGGTTATCCATACGGCACCGTCATTTGGTGAGGACGACTACAATGTCGGTATGAAATATGACCTTGAAGTCTATGTAACGGTCAATGAGCGTGGTCTCATGAATGAACTAGCGGGTCCTGACTTTGAAGGACAATTCTATGATAAGGTCCTGCCAACAGTGACTGAAAAACTGGGTGATCTTTTGCTGGCTTCAGAAGTGATTAACCACTCTTATCCATTTGATTGGCGGACTAAAAAGCCAATTATCTGGCGGGCAGTGCCTCAGTGGTTTGCTTCTGTCTCTAAATTCCGTCAGGAAATCCTTGATGAAATTGAAGCGACCAACTTCTATCCAACATGGGGGAAAACACGTCTCTACAATATGATTCGCGACCGTGGTGACTGGGTTATCTCTCGTCAGCGTGCTTGGGGTGTGCCATTGCCAATCTTTTATGCAGAAGACGGCACAGCCATCATGACCAAAGAGGTAACAGACCATGTAGCAGCTCTCTTTGAAGAGCACGGCTCTATCATCTGGTGGAAATCTGAAGCTAAGGACCTTCTACCAGCAGGCTTTACGCATCCTGGTTCGCCAAATGGCCTCTTCGAAAAAGAAACAGATATCATGGACGTGTGGTTCGATTCAGGGTCTTCTTGGAATGGGGTGATGAATGCCCGTGAAGGTCTATCTTACCCAGCAGACCTTTACCTTGAAGGGTCTGACCAGTACCGTGGTTGGTTTAACTCATCTTTGATCACATCAGTAGCAGTCAATGGGCATGCACCTTATAAATCAGTCTTGTCACAAGGTTTTGTCCTTGATGGTAAGGGTGAGAAAATGTCTAAGTCTAAAGGGAATATCATTTCACCAAATGATGTTGCAAAACAATACGGAGCTGAAATCTTGCGCCTATGGGTTGCTTCTGTTGATACAGACAACGATGTACGTGTGTCTATGGATATCTTAGGACAAGTTTCTGAAACCTACCGTAAGATCCGTAATACCATGCGTTTCTTGATTGCTAATACTAGTGATTTTGCACCATCAGATGCGGTCGCCTTTGAAGACTTGCGCCCTGTTGATAAGTACATGACCTTGAAGTTTAACCAATTGGTCGCTCAAATTACAGACGCCTATGAAAAATATGACTTCATGGCTATCTACAAGAGCGTGGTTAACTTTATTACCATTGATCTGTCAGCCTTCTATCTGGATTTTGCCAAGGATGTGGTCTACATTGAAGCAGCAGAGAGTCCTGTTCGTCGTCAAATGCAGACCGTCTTCTATGAGATTTTAGTTAAATTGACCAAGCTCTTAACACCAATCTTGCCACATACCGCAGAAGAAATCTGGTCATACTTAGAGCACGAAACAGAAGAATTTGTTCAACTCTCAGAAATGCCAGAAGTTGTGGATTATGCTTCTTATGATACCATTTTAACGGATTGGGAAAACTTTATGACCTTCCGGACTCAGGCGCAAAAGGCCTTGGAAGAAGCGCGTAATGCGAAAGTCATCGGGAAATCCTTAGAAGCGCACTTGACGGTCTATGCGCCAGAACCTGTTCGTGTTATGTTGGCGACTCTAGGCAGTGATATTGCGCAGTTGCTGATCGTATCGCAATTAACCATTTCTGAAGAGACGGCTCCAAGTGATGCTGTTGTCGTTGATGAGATTGCCTTTACAGTAGAGCGCGCTACGGGAGAGGTGTGTGAGCGTTGCCGTCGTATCGATGAAACAGTAGCAGAGCGTCCTTATCATGCGACAATCTGTGACCACTGTGCTCAAATCGTTGAGACAGCCTTCCCAGAAGCAGTTGCTGAAGGCTTTGAAGTGAAAGCTTAATAACAGTTATCTGGACGGTTAAACGGATAGTATAAATTAACATTACTAAAACACCTTACTACATTTTTAGTAAGGTGTTTTTGCTGCCTTATTCTTGATTTTTTAAACTCTCATTGATCCAATTGATAAAGTTTTCGGTTGAATCACCAGAGACTTCAGCATTGGTATGACCTTGTCCCCAAACGGTGGCAAAGTCGACATTCTCGATACCGTAGTTCTCGAGGGCAAGGGCAAGATTAGCTTCAGTTGAGAGGGCAGTATCGCCTTGATTGATACCTGAACGAATCCGCCAGTATTTAGCGACCGTTGATGTTCCAGTGCCATCGTAGTAGTCTGAAAGGTAGTAGAGTGGTGTATACATATTGATACGTGTGGTTAGATCAGTACCGAGACTATCTGTCAAGGACATGTCTTCCTCGTAAGCTGATTCATAACTGGTTCCTTTGAGAATCTCAGTCATGCGTGAGTCCCAGTGAGTGCTAGAGCCATCAACACCGAAGAGTTGATTTTCCCCTTGGGCTTCGTTGAGGTCATCAAAGGCACCGACATCTTTGGAAGGATTTTTAAGGTATTTAACAAAATCAGCTACGCTGGGAATGGTGGCAGTATTGGTTGATGCATCATAAGTAACCCACTCACCATTAGCATTGAGGGCATCAATATAGGCTTCGACAGTGTCGTAGGTCCCTGAGAGGCTCAAGGCAGAGCTAGATGAGGAGCTACTGCGTGTAATCCCGTCAGAAGCTTCTAAAGAAGCTTCTGTATCGTCTGAGCTACTAGTTGTGTCAGAGTTAGATTCACTAGTAGTGGTACTGTCTGATGTACCTGGAGCTTGTCCAGATGGTGCTTCGCCACTAGGCATTTCACCAGTTGGTGGTTCTCCGCTTGGCATTTCCCCAGAAGGTGCTCCGCCTCCGCCAGGCATGCCAGATGAACTTGAGCTAGCATCGTAAGGGAAGGTTGTATTTTCTAAGAAGGTATTAAGGGAATCTTCAATCGTTTCCTTGATAAAATCATAGTAACTACCCGCTTGGTAAATACCTTCATCAGAAGCTTCCAAGGTTAAGGTATTTCCGTCACTGTCTTTGAGACCAAGGTCGTTGATGTATTCAGCGTAGGCTGTAGCTAGATCATCTGAGATTGCCTGAGTTTCATCATCCAAGTCGGTACGGGCAGAACCTAGATTCCATTCGTAAGCGAGGTTTCCAGTATCGAGGTTGGTAATCGGTACCCACGCCATGACACCTGAGATAGCGTCAGAGACTCCTGTGGCAGCACCGATCTCTTCTAGATAAGCGTCATACAAGGCACTGTCTCCAGATGCGCCCAAGATTGAGGCTTGTGCTCCACCACCAGATGTTCCAAAGGCAAAGATAGTTTCAGTATCGCCAGCAATATTGCCTTGGTTGTAACGGATATAGCGAATAGCAGCCTTAGCATCAGTTACGCCTAATGGTGCTCCACTATCTCGACCTCGTAATCCAGCAGAAACATAAATCATTCCTTCGGCAGTGTAAGTTGCTGCTTCACTGCTATAGTCTGTCAGAGCTGACATGGCTGAATAGCCTGGCGTATTGATTGGGATAACGATAGGAGCTGTTTCAGCAGTGTACTGACCAACTGTAGTATCCGTGTTGAGTTCTGCCGTATAAGTGCCATCGCCATTATCAGTGGCGGTCATGTAATCACCTGGAACAAAGATAGAGAGAGTCTGCTGATCCGCATCAGCGGGGTTGGCAGCATAGGAAATGCCAATCTGGTAGTAAACATTGTCATCGGCATTATAGAGCCACTTACTGTTATCGACTTGATCCAGTGTGGTCGAAACCTCTCCAGTGGATAGGGAGGAGGTTGACGCGGTTGTCTCTGTAGAAGTACTTGACGTGCTTGTCGCACAAGCGGTTAATAAAGCTCCAGTAGCCAGTAAGGTGACACCTGCTATGAACCATTTTGTTTTTGCCATCGGTTAAGTCCTCTTTTCATCGAAATTGTTAACGGGATAGTGTATAATAAAACTATCATTGTGTTATTCTAACGGGATTGACGAGAAATTACCATAACCTATGTTAAGATTTAAGGAGGATTGGGATGGATTTAGCATTCTTTAAGAAATCAGGTGAACACCAAACCGTTCCTAAGGGCGAGGTCATTACAGTCACTCGAACCCAAGAAAGCATTTCTGCTATCTATTTCTTAGAAACCGGAATAGCGTCATTGATGTCTATCAATGAAAAAGGTGAGAAACAAACATTTCAATATTTTACCAAACCAGGCTTTTTAAATAGTATCCCCTATTTAACCCGGTCACGCCTAGGTTTTGAAAATGACCGTGAAATTGAAGTCATCGCAAAATCATCCTGTGATGTTTGGAAAATACCGGTTGATCGTTTTGAATGCTATCGAAACAATCCTGATTTTTTAAATCTCTTGTTAGATAATGTGCTTCAGGACTATATTTTTGCCATGGATAAGCAGCAAAATGGATCTAATGGGAATACATTGTCAAATCTTTGCCAGTTTATCGATCAATACGCTCAGCCTGGAGATTCCTATCGTCGTCTCAATAAACTCTTTACCTATGCTGAAATCGCTAGTTTTTTACAGGTGCATGAAGTTTCTGTCGCTAGGCTCATGAAAGAGTTAAAAGAAGCTGGAGTAATCGTCAAAGAAGGTCATGAATTAGTGATACGAGATGAAGAAACCCTAAGACAATGGCAGTATATCCAGTAAGACAGGATGTTGTGTTTGGTCAAAATCGGTCTTCGTCATCAGGAAAAAGTCCAAACTAAAAAGCAACCCCCAGTTGAAGTGAACTGGGGGTTTATGGTTATTGTGGTTTGATAATGGGGATTGACATTTCAATCAGAGTTGGGCAAACCAAGGTTTGGATATTTTCTTGGTCAATAATAGTCGTGTCTATTTTTCGTTTTAAAAAGAAAGCTCTAATTTTTTCAACTTCTTCATGACGGATAGCGCGGTGCTTATTACTGATTAGAAGTTCGTAGTGTTTAGGCGCCTGTGTGAAAATGACATCAGTATTTCCAGCAGAATAGGTCTCTACCAATGTCGCATCAGTGTTTTCAAGTTGGTTGGTCACGAGTTCAGCGTGACTGTTTGTTGTATTGATTAATTTCATGACAATCTCCTTTTCAATCTTGAGCGCATGAGTTTAGGGTCACTGTCTTTTTTGCCATTCTTGGATGCCCCATTGATGGCTGCCACGCTTGAGATGAGTGATGGCTTCGCCTATTGGGAACCATGCGAGGTGGTTAAAGTCCTCTAAGGGTTGCTGGACTTCTGAAAAAGAGGTGACAGCATAGAGGTGGGCAGGATGATAGTAGTGAGTGTCGCGGTGGCGCGAGTAAAAATACTCATCAGCTTGACCTAGGTAGTCTCCAATTGTCGCAGTAAATCCTAATTCTTCGATAAGTTCTCGAGTGAGGGCTTGCTCATGATTTTCACCAGCTTCGATTTCTCCACCCGGTAAAAACCAAGCTCCGTTCGGTGCTTGAACTAGAATAATTTCTGTTTTTTCTGGATTTGGGATAATCGCATAGACGCCATACCGATTCTGATAATCAGCTCCGTCTACCTTTTGACCAAAAGTTGGGTTTGCCATGGGCTTCTCCTTCGACACCTCGGATGGGATGATGTCCTCCCAAGTATCAGCAGGGTATCATCTTCAAATCCTTTTGTTCTATTATACTAAAAAATTAGAATTTTGGTGATTTTAGAGTAAAAAACTCTTAAACATTTTCAGTTTAAGAGTCATAAAAACTACTTTTTGACGTCATCGACAGGGACAGTTTCGGCTGTTTTTTTGGCTGCTTTAATCACAATATTACCAGCAGACGTCATGACAGCACGGAGGTCTTTCTCAGTTGGATTTTCCAAGTAGAAGTCTGTAATAGCGTCTTCGATATGATCCTGAATGGTTCTACGGAGTGGTCTAGCTCCCATTTTAGGGTCATAACCCAGATCGACTAATTTTTCCTTAACCTTATCGGTTACATGTAGCGTGATACCGTTTTGGGCGAGCCTATCGTTAACGGTTGCTAACATGAGATCAACAATCTTGAGGAGATTGTCTTTGCTGAGGCTTTGGAATTCGATGATGCCGTCAAAACGGTTCATGAATTCTGGACTGAAGAAGTCACCGAGTTGTCCGAGAACAGAGTTTGTCCGGTTCTCACGGGCCGCCCCAAAGCCAACCGACGCTTCAGCTTTGCCAGTACCAGCATTAGACGTCATGATGATAATGGTATCCTTGAAGCTGACAGTGCGACCTTGACCATCCGTCAGACGACCGTCGTCTAAGACCTGTAGGAACATGTGCATCACATCTGGATGGGCTTTTTCAACCTCATCTAAGAGGATAAGTGAGTAAGGATTGCGACGGACTTTTTCTGTCAATTGGCCAGCTTCTTCGTAGCCGACGTAGCCTGGAGGGGCTCCGACGAGTTTGGCTGTACTGTGTTTTTCCATGTACTCGGACATATCAAAGCGAATCATACTATCGGCAGAGCCAAAGAGTTCAATAGCCAGTTGTTTAGAAAGCTCGGTTTTACCGACACCCGTTGGCCCGACAAAGAGGAAGGAGCCGATCGGACGGTTAGGTGCGCCGAGTCCAACACGATTACGGCGGATAGCCTTAGCAATCTTGTCAACGGCCTCGTCTTGGCCAATCACTTGCGACTTGAGGTCGCTAGCGAGATTGATCAGCTGACTTTGCTCTTTTTCTTTGAGGTCACCGACCGGAATATTAGTCTTGCGCTCGACGATGGCTTCGATTTCTTTTTCAGAAATGACAGGAATATCTTTCTCGTCGAGAGTTGCTTTTTGCATTTCCTTGAACTTAGCAATTTGGTCACGGAAGTAGGCTGCTTTTTCGTAGTCTTCATCGCGCGTGGCTTGTGCCTTGAGATTTTCAGCTTCCACCAAACGTTGGTCGATTTCTTTTGGATCGACAAAGTTGAGTGTTAGGTTCATCTTAGAACCCGCTTCATCCAAAAGGTCAATGGCCTTGTCTGGCAAGAAGCGGTCTTGGATGTAACGATTGGATAAAGTTGCAGCGGATTCGATGGCTTCATCAGTGTAACGAACATGATGGTAGTCTTCGTAACGCTTTTGAATCCCTTTTAGAATGGTAATGGTTTCCTCGACACTTGGCTCATCCACACGAACAGGCTGCATGCGGCGTTCCAGGGCTGCGTCTTTTTCGATAATACGGTATTCATTGAGCGTAGTAGCCCCCACTAATTGGAGCTCGCCACGAGCAAGAGCTGGTTTCAAAATGTTTCCAGCATCCATATTCCCATCACCAGCAGCACCAGCTCCGACGATTTCATGGATTTCATCGATAAAGAGAATAACATCTTGGCGCTCACGAATTTCTTCCATGAGTTTTTGCATGCGCTCTTCAAACTGGCCGCGGATACCTGTTCCTTGAACAAGGCTAACCACATCTAAGCGGATGACTTGTTTGTTTTGGAGTTTATGGGGAACATCAGCATCGACGATTTTCTGGGCAAGTCCTTCAACGACAGCGGTCTTACCAACACCTGGTTCTCCGATCAGAACGGGGTTATTTTTGGTACGACGGTTAAGAATTTCGATCACACGAACAATTTCCTCATCGCGTCCAATAACAGGATCGATGCCTCCACGATGAGCAATCTCAGTGACATTGATTCCAAACTCATCCAAGAGGCCCTGTGGTTTAGGTGGCTGTTGATTTCCACCACGGTTGCCACCATTTCCACCCTGACGGCCAGCTTGAGTTGGAGGTGTTTGATTACCTGGGCCCTGCTGAGGACGTTGGAAGTTGCTTAAATTATCAAAGAAGTCATCAAAAGGACTTTTTTGTTGGTTTTGGATATTGGATAACCCACCTAATATAGGATTTTCTGGGTCTGTTTTCATAATTTGATAACAATTTTGGCAGAGGTCAACCTGCTGTTGGCGACCATTGAAATTGCTATATAGGTGAATGGTTGCATCGTTAATTTGACAGTTATGACAAAGCATTGAAGTACCCCTTTTCTAGAAGATAAGATTTTTCCACCGAAAGGTCAAAGATGGTCAAATCATGATTTCATTATATCACTTATTAGGGAGAATGCAAGAAAAAAGTTTTCTTTAGGACTTGACTATTTTTCATGATTATGCAATAATTACATAAATATTCAAAAAAGGTGATATAATATGCAATCGTTTGTAAAAGAAATAGACTTCAGTAAAAGTGAAATACTTAGTTTAATCGAGTTATCTATAACATTTAAGACATTAAAGAAAAATAAAATTTCGCATAAATATTTAGAAGGCAACAATATTGCTCTGATATTTGAAAAAGCATCGACACGAACAAGAGCAGCCTTCACGGTTGCCGCTCAGGATTTGGGAATGGCAGCCACCTATCTGGGTGCGAGTGAAATTCAGCTCGGAAAAAAAGAATCTGTTGTCGACACAGCTAAGGTTTTAGGATCAATGTTCGACGGGATTGAATACCGCGGCTTTTCCCAGGAAGATGTCGAAACCTTAGCTCAACACGCAGGGGTGCCAGTGTGGAATGGGCTAACGGATACTTGGCATCCGACCCAGATGATTGCAGATTTTATGACCTTAAAAGAAAGATTTGGTTATTTAGAAGGACTGACTATCGCCTACTTGGGAGATGGGCGAAACAATGTTGCTAATTCACTCTTAGTAACGGGAGCTATGTTAGGTCTCCACGTTAAAATCATTGCGCCTAAAGACCTGCAACCAGACTCAGAAATTGTAGCCATCGCTCAGCAATTGAGCCATGGGAATACACTGACCATCACAGAAGATGTAACTGCTGTTGAAGGGGCAGATGCCCTCTATACGGATGTCTGGGTGTCCATGGGAGAGGATGTCGACTTTAAGGAGCGGATTGATCAGCTTTTGCCTTATCAAATCAACCAAGCCTTACTGGCTAAAACCAATAAATCAGAAACGATTGTACTGCATTGTTTACCAGCTTTCCATGATAAAAACACTCTTATTGGTCAAGAAATCTATGAAACATATGGATTGGAAGCGATGGAAATCACGGATGATGTGTTTCAGGAGCAGGCAGATGTCATTTTCCAGGAGGCTGAAAACCGCCTACACTCCATCAAGGCCATTTTATACATGACAATGACAGGAAACGATCACTTACCAAAAGCATAATCGACAGAAGAAGGGGAACGTATATGGAGACTATCAAGGCAGCTATTATCGGGGTTACAGGTTACAGTGGCATAGAATTGTACCGCTTACTGAGACAGCACCCACATATTGAAGTGCAAAGTGTCCATGCCAGTCAATCCGTAGGACAAAATCTCAGCGACTTGTTTCCCCATATCGGTAATGGACAGGAGATCATAATAGAAGCTGTAGATTCTGAGCAAATCATGAAGACTGTTGACTTGGTATTTCTAGCTACACCAAGCGGTTACTCCAAGGACATGGCTGGTCTCTTTTTAGAGCAGGATTTCCCAGTGGTGGACTTGTCTGGAGACTATCGCCTACCCGCTGAAGCCTATGAAAAATGGTATGACAAACCTGCAGCGCCTGCTTCAGAGCAAGAGCGATTCACCTATGGCCTGAGTGAATGGACAAACTTATTTGGCAAAAAATTTATTTCGAATCCTGGTTGCTACGCAACGGCGACGCTACTAAGTCTGCTTCCTTTAGTTGATATTATTGATGAAAAAAGCATTATTGTGGATGCTAAATCGGGACTTACGGGAGCTGGAAAAAGCTTAACTGCGTCCAGTCATTTTGTTCAAGCCTATGGCAACTACAGCACTTACAAGCTGAATCGCCATCAGCACATTCCAGAAATCATGCAGGTGTTACAGGCGCATAACCCAGATATTCCTCACCTTCAATTTTCAACGTCTCTTCTTCCTATTAATAGAGGTATCGTCGCAACCAGTTACCTTCATTTAAAAGATGGAATGACAGAAGAAGATGTTGATCTTGCTTTTAAGGAGGCTTATAAGGAAAGTGCTTTTGTTCAGTTACATGGGCATCAATTTCCAGATTTACACCAGGTGGTCGGCTCTAACCGCGTCGCTATTGGTTGGGAATACAATCCCCGAACAGAGGTTCTAACCGTTATGACAGTACTGGATAATTTAATTAAGGGTGCTGCTGGCCAAGCCATTCAAAATGTCAACCTCATGTACGGTTTCCCAGAAACAGCAGGATTGGATAACCTCGCTAGTTATATATAAAAGGAGAAAAAATGAAGATCATCGAAGGAACCATTGCCTCACCAAAAGGATTTTCAGCAGATGGTGTAAACGCTGGTTTTAAGCGCAAAAAACTAGATTTTGGTTGGGTTGTTTCAAGTTGTCCAGCCAGCGTTGCTGGTGTTTATACAACCAACCAAGTCATTGCAGCTCCTTTAGTCGTCACACGAGACACAATCGCTTCTAGTGGAAAAATCCAGGCTATCGTGGTGAACTCAGGAATTGCCAATTCATGCACAGGCCAAGAAGGTTACGATAATGCCTTATTAATGCAGAAGTTAACAGCTGAAACGCTTGGTCTTCCGGTGGAATATGTGGCTATCGCTTCAACAGGACTGATCGGAGAACAACTTTCCATTGATAAGGTTAAAGTCGGTTTGGACAGCCTTGAGAAAGGAGGAAATCCAGCATTATTTGCGCAGGCCATTTTAACAACAGACTTAAAAACCAAAACAATCGTGATGGAAGAAGAAATTGCTGGGACAACCATTACCATGGCTGGGGTGGCTAAGGGCTCAGGGATGATTCATCCCAACATGGCGACCATGCTAGGGTTCGTGACCTGCGACGCTAATATTTCCAGTGATTTGCTGCAAAAAGCGCTCAAGAAAGAAGTAGAGACAACCTTTAATCAAATCACAGTTGATGGCGACACGTCGACCAATGACATGGTTCTGGTTCTGGCGAATGGCTGTGCAGACCATGAGGAAATCAAGGACAATACGCCTGAATATGCAACCTTTTGCCAACTGCTCAACCAGACCATGACCATCTTAGCCAAAAAGATAGCAGAAGATGGTGAAGGGGCTACTAAGCTGATTCAAGTGGATGTTGATGGCGCTCCTGATGATCTTTCTGCCCGCATGATTGCTAAAACAGTTGTGGGGTCGAGTTTGGTAAAAACGGCTATGTTTGGAGAGGATCCCAATTGGGGACGGATCTTGTCAGCAGTCGGCTATGCGGGTGTTCATTTGAATGTTTCTGCTGTCGATTTATATCTGGCAGATATTCCAGTTTTGAAGGGGTCGGCTCCTGTTCCCTATGATCAGGACATAATGGCAGAGCGACTTGGTCAGGATACGATTATCATTCACGTTCATCTCAATCAAGGACAGGGACAAGGACGAGCTTGGGGCTGTGACTTATCTTATGACTACGTCAAGATTAATGCCCTCTACCATACGTAAATTATCAAAAGTAAAACAAATCTGAGCAAGAGGAAGGTCAGAATTATGAAAGAAATTATTGTCATTAAACTTGGTGGTGTAGCAGCGACATCCATTACACCGAAATTCATCAAAATCGTTAAAGAGTGGCAAGGTCAGGGCAAGCAAATTGTTATCGTCCATGGTGGAGGATTTGTGATCGATGACCTGATGGCCAATTGCCAATTGCCTATTGAGAAACTAGACGGTCTCAGAGTCACTTCTAAGAAAGCGATGATTTGTGTTGAACAAGGACTGTGTCAGATTGTAGGACCAAGCCTTACTCAGACTCTGAATGATGCTGATTTGGACGCTTTGCAAATTCACCAAAAATTACCCCAGATTCTGAATGTTGATTACCTCGATCAAGCTCGATATGGCCAAGTCGGAACCGTAACAGGTGTTTCTTTGGACTATATCACAAAGCTTCTGGATCAAGGGATCATCCCTGTTCTACCTTCAATGGGTCAAACAGAGGATGGCGAATGGCTCAATATCAATGCCGATGATGTTGCTAGCCAGTTAGCGGTCGGCCTCCAAGCAGCGCAATTGATCATGATGACAGATGTTGCCGGTGTCAAGGAGTCAGGCAATATTCTTGAGCAACTGACACCTCAGGATGTTACCCAAAAAATTGATTCAGGAATTATTACAGGGAATATGATTCCGAAGGTTCTTGGGGCGACTCAGGCTGTCTTATCAGGAGTAGGAAGGGTTTCTATCGGACAAACCCTCTACGGAGGCACCCATGTCCTAAAAGGAGCATAATCAGAAAAAGGAGGCGCTATGAGTCATCTATTTCCAAATTACCATCGGTCGCCAATTACTTTTGTCAAGGCAGAAAACAATAGCTTGTACGATTCTTCTGGCAAGGCCTATCTCGATTTTTCAAGTGGTATTGGGGTCACCAACTTAGGTTTTCACTCTGCACTGGTTGCAAGCCTTTCAGAGCAAGTGCAAACCCTCTGGCACACACCGAATCTGTATCAGAATCCTTTGCAAGAAGAAGTGGCCGATCTTCTGATTGGTGAGAGAGATTATCTAGCCTATTTTTGCAACAGCGGGGCTGAAAGCAATGAAGCAGCGATTAAATTAGCCCGGAAAGCAACGGGCAAGTCTGACATCATCGCCTTTAAAAACTCTTTTCATGGCCGAACGTTTGGAGCCATGTCCGCAACAGGACAAGAAAAAATCCAAAAAGGCTTTGGTCCGTTACTATCTGGCTTTCAATATGCTAGCTTTAATGACCTTGCAAGCGTGGAAGCTTTAATTAGTGAAAACACTGCTGCAGTGATGCTGGAATTGGTTCAGGGCGAATCGGGCGTTCATCCTGCTGATAAGGCATTTATCAAGGGTCTTGAAACCCTGTGTCATGAGCAGAATATCCTGCTAATCGTGGACGAGGTTCAGACAGGCATGGGGCGCACAGGAACGCTGTTTGCCTTTGAACAGTACGAGATTGAACCTGATATCGTCACCCTTGCCAAAGGTTTAGCTAATGGTGTTCCAGTGGGAGCCATGTTAGGCCGGACTTCTTTAGCCCATGCTTTTGGTCCAGGTAGCCATGGATCGACCTTTGGGGGCAATGTCCTTGCCATGTCTGCCAGCAAAGCCACACTTCAGATTTTAAAAGAACCTGGTTTTCTGGAAGAAGCCTCTGCCAAAGGAGACTACTTAATGACCCAGCTCAAAGATAAGCTTCAGGACTGCGTATCCGTCTTTGATTTGAGAGGTCTTGGCTTAATGGTTGGGATTGAGACAAGTTTAGAGTTAAGCAAGGTTGTTGAGCAAGCTAGAGCAGGAGGGTTGATTCTCCTGACTGCTGGCACCAACACCATCCGTCTTTTACCGCCATTGACTGTGACTTCTGCAGAGATTGATCAGGCGGTAAATGTCCTCCAAAAAGTATTAGCCTAGTGTGGTTAACAAATGATGAATGGGTAGAGAAATCCAATTGTTTCAACTGGTTTCTCACCCACTTTTATGATTTCTCAGGACAGGGAAGAAGGGCTTTCTCTGTACGCCTTTTTACCGGAGAAAGGTCTCTCTAGATAACTAGGGCAGTCGTTCTCCTTATTCAATCCTCCCCATTTTTTATGGAGATTTTGGTTAAATGTCACCGCTTTTGTGATTATCATCGTCTAAAAACAAAAAGGAAACAGCGTTAAACAGAGCCTTAGCTTGGTTTTTGGTGTTTTTCCTAGGCTAACCGGCTCTTTTTATGGTAAAATAGAGACATAGATTAGAATTGTAGCTGAAATAATTGGTTTTGAGAACGAATAAATAACTCAAGCGTGTTTCAGCGGTTTAAAGGAGAAAAACATGGAATCACATTTGGTGAGAATTATCAATCGACTTGAATTGATGGCTAAAGATGGTGGCACGTTAAAACGGAATTTTGAGCGCGACGGCGTTGTTGTTGCTGAAGTATCCTATAGCTTCGATGAAGAAAATGGGTCTATTTTTACATTACGTGATGTTGAAGCGCATGAGACGTACACCTTTGACTCTATTGATTTGATTGCGATGGAAATTTACGAATTGCTTTACTAAGCGAATTGTTTAAAAAGCTTTGGTTCTGTTTAACAGAGCCAATTTTTTGTGTCATCATAGGTGCAGATTATGTCACAGAATAGAGAGAAGTCGTGTATCTACACACTGACAATCAAGAAAATTAGCCAAGGCAGTAGCGGATAGAAGGGGCGGTTATCACCTTAAAACAATACCCCTACGGTCGCATTTAAGTGTCTCATCTTAAAGAAGGGGGGATTTCCTAATATTTAAGAGATTTTGATTAAATCAGGTTCGGCTATATTGCATTATTATGCAAATCATTGTATAATATGATTTATCTAGAAACGGAGACCTTATGAATCTTTCATTTTTACCAGATTTTTGGCCCTATTTTAATTATGGTGCCCTGATTACTCTTATCATTTCTCTTTGCGTTGTCTTTTTTGGAACGATTTTGGGAGTGCTGTTGGCATTGGCTCAACGGTCTAAATGGCGCGTGTTAGGCTGGTTAGCCAGTGTTTATATTTGGATTTTCCGTGGAACACCCATGGTTGTTCAAATCATGATTTCCTTTATTCTTATTCGGATATCTGCTCCAATTGTCGAAATTGGGATTTTGGATATGGATTTATCAAGACTGCTACCCGGGATAATCATTATTTCAATGAATAGTGGGGCTTATGTCTCTGAAATCGTGAGGGCAGGGCTAAATGCTGTCCCATCCGGTCAGATGGAAGCTGCTTATTCCCTTGGTATGCGTCCGTGGCCAACCATGCGCTATGTTATCATGCCACAAGCTATTAAAAACATTTTGCCAGCTTTAGGGAATGAATTTATTACCATTATTAAGGATAGTTCTCTCCTGTCGACAATCGGAGTTATGGAGCTGTGGAATGGGGCGACAACCGTATCAGTTACGACCTACTTGCCTCTCAGTCCTTTGCTCTTTGCGGCAGCTTATTACTTGGCCATGACCAGTTTAATGTCCTTTGTCGTTAAACAAGCCGAGAAACGTTTGAATAAGGGAGGCAATTAAATGCAAGATCCGATTATTGATATCAGAAACCTTTACAAATCCTTTGGAGATAATGAGGTTTTAAAAGGGATTAATTTAACGATTAACCCAGGCGAGGTTGTCGTTATTATTGGTCCATCTGGCTCAGGGAAATCAACCCTTCTCAGGTCTATGAATCTGCTAGAGGATGCAACAGATGGCCAAGTCATTTTTGAAGGGGTCGATATTACAGATAAATCCAATGATCTCTTTAAAATGCGTGAAAAAATGGGAATGGTTTTTCAGCAGTTTAACCTTTTCCCCAATATGACCGTACTGGATAACATTACCCTTTCACCGATGAAAACCAAGGGCTTGTCTAAGGATGAAGCCGAGGCAAAAGCTAGAGCTCTGCTTGACAAGGTAGGGCTTCCGGATAAGGCAGAGGCTTACCCACAGAGTTTATCAGGGGGGCAACAACAGCGGATTGCTATCGCTAGAGGCTTAGCCATGGATCCTGATGTTCTCTTGTTTGACGAGCCAACGTCAGCACTTGACCCAGAAATGGTTGGGGAAGTTCTAGCCGTTATGTTAGACTTGGCCAAGTCAGGGATGACGATGGCTATTGTCACCCATGAAATGGGCTTCGCTAAGGAAGTGGCAGACCGGGTCCTCTTTATGGATGGTGGTGTCATTGTAGAAGAAGGCACCCCTCAGGAAATCTTTGAAACTCCTAGGGAAGAAAGAACGAAAGACTTTCTCTCAAAAGTCTTATAAGATAGAAATATTAGAGTAACACAGCTTGTCTTTTAAAAGATGAGCTGTTTTGTTATGTGACTTTAAGTCCGTTTCGCTCCGCAGGTGCGAAACAAATAAACCACCCGCTATGCGGGTGCGCATCGCTGGTTATACCAAAAAACTCCA